>JAENZW010000204.1 GCA_016841065.1 Actinomycetota bacterium | reverse complement strand
AAGGCCGAGTAGTCGCACTTGCGTTCGAGCGCCGCGACGACCGCATGGGCGAAGTTCACCTTCTCGAACTTCTGCGCACTTCCCAGGCCGCCCGGAGAGAACACGTTGACCTCCATGAGCTTGTCGCCAACGATGTCGAGTCCGACGAGGAACATCCCGTCAGCAACGAGCTTCGGCCGCACGATCTCAGCGATGCGCAACTCCGCTTCGCCGATCTGCGCTGGGGCGATAGTGCCGCCCGCATGCACGTTCGACCGAATGTCGTCGCCTTGTCGCACACGACGGAAAGCTGCGTACTTGCCTTTGTGGCGCAGGGGCTGGCCGTTCATCATGAACAGCCTGGTGTCACCGTGCTCGGCCGCCTCAAGGTACTCCTGGCAGATCACGTAGCCATCTCGCGTCAGCGCGTCGATCATCTGATTGAGATTCTTGCGCGTGGACGGGTCGACGAGAAAGACGCCCTGGCCACCGGAACCCTGGAGCGGCTTGAGGACGGCGCGACCGCCCTCTTCCTTCACGAACTCCTTGATTTCGTCGCGATCGCGCGTGATGACCGTTCGCGGCCGAACCTCCTCGGGGAACAACTGGAAGTACATCTTGTTCATTGCTTTGCCGAGACCGTTGGGATCGTTGAGCACGATCACACCATTGCGCATCGCGATTCGGCCGAAGTCGATGCCCGCACCGACGGCCCAGGGGCGCGTGATCGCGTCCTGCGACGGATCGTTCCGTAGCATCAGCACGTCGAGGTCGTCGACCGTGATGCGCCGGTGACGGGCTTTCGAGCTGCGGAGCCCCTTCAGGTACGCCGAGCCGGCCTTGTAGCTGCCCTTGGGCGCATGCCTGGCGCGCGCGCGGATCTTCTCGTCGGGATCGTATGCGAAGTCCCCGGGCGTGAGGATCCACGCCTCATGACCGCGATTGATCGCGGCCATGGCCATGCGCGTCGTCGAGTATCCCGACTGCTCTGTCTCGATGTCGTTGACCAGGAAGCCTATCTTCATGCGCTACGTCCTCCGCATTCACTTGCGATGTCCATCACAGTTGCACCCTCTTGTACCCGCTCGAGCCTCGTACCAACGTCGGCGCGCTCCAAGTATCGCGGAAGAACCCTCGGGTGCGAAAGGACTCCTCGCAGAAGCAACTCGTCGACGACGTCTACATGCCGCATGCCGAACTTGCCGAGGAACAACCTCCCGAAATCGCATCCATCTGCGACGTAGTCCAGTACACCCGCGAGACCGCGCAGGTACATGGCGTCCTTCGCAAGGCCGCCGCCGCGGTAGACGCGCGTCGTGATCGTGAACGCAGCATGCGCAGAGAAACCGTACTCTCGCAGAAGCCTGAACGACTCGACGAAGCTGGCTCCATCGGTCATCGCGTGCACCGCGACCACCCGCGCGGCCAGGACGCGCATTCGATCCGCGTCCAGCCCGCCGACGAGATACTCGCCGAGAACGGCCAGCCCCTCCTGCAGCTCATCGTAGCCCGGCAGTCCGACATGGAGCAGCTTGAGCCGCTGGCAGCCTCCGTTGTAGTACGTGACTACATGCGTGCCAACCTCGTGCTGGATGAGAGCGTCCGCGCGAGAAAGCGGAATCCGGGATTCGGAACCTATGTACATGTGTCCCTTCGAGACCAGCAGGCCCGAGTAGATGTCTTCGCGCACCTCGGGCAGAACGCCGAAGTCGGGATTGCCCTCTCGGTAGCCAAGCACCTCTGCGGTGGCCAGACCGGCGAACTCTTCGGCAGATATGCGTGGAGCCCGCCGCCCGCGAGAGCGTCGGGGGAGGGAGTCGAGGAGGAGCTGTGCGCTGGCGAGCAGTCCCGGCTCCACGCCTCCGTGCAGTTGCAGGCTGGTGTGCAGGAACGCCGGGGTTTCGATCTCTGCGAGGAGACTGATCTGCTTGTCCAGGTGAGTCTGGACGTCGCGAAACAGGTACATGAGCGTCGGGTCTTCCACGCGTTCCGGGCGAACCGACCACAGATCGTGCTTCAAGCGGCCGGGGTCGACCGGCAGCGGGCGGTACTGGAATGTCGGTCTGCGCTGGTAGCGGGAGCGACGAAAATCGGCAAAGGCCTTCTCGGCGTTCACCGGCGTGACCTGCAACAGCGCGTCGTAGAGGTCGCCGATGGCCGACAGACGCGCGTCGATCTCCCACACGGCCTTGACCACTGCGCGCTTCCCGAGAGAGTTGTAGTGCGGCGGGCGTGCGGTCGTGTGCGTGTACGTGAACCGGTAGGCTGCGCGATCGATTGCCGTGCTCACCCTGCGGGCGAGCTGCCGCATGAGCACCGGATAGACGTCACCGGTGTTCGGATCGCGAAACACGGACCTGGTCTCAAGGCCGAGAAGCGACGCCCCCATCGCATCCAGCTCTCGGGCCGTGAACAGTGGGCGCATTCCCTTCGGCGCGATCCTGGATCGTGAGTCTGTCTCCACATCGGGATGTCGTCTTCCGATACGCTGGGAGCGCAACGCGTCGACGAATTCGTCGACGGTCGCGCGCATGGACTCGTCATTGCGGTGAACGACGCGGTATCCCGGCTGTGGAGCGGGCTCGAGGTCGAGTTCCGGACCCGCCCACACCTCGATGATGAGGAAGGCGCCGAAGACCTCTCGCATCACCTCTGCGACCACCCTCACGGTCTGTACGACGTCGTCCCGTCGCAGGGGGTCACCGCTGGCGATCATGTAGCTCGCCGCGCCGATGGCGAGTCTGTGCGTCCCGGGATCACTGCGCCGAGCCGGCTTCCGGTATACGACGATGAACGGCAGGAGGCGATCCACGTTGAGGCGTCCCCAGACTGGCATCGCCC
>JAENZW010000203.1 GCA_016841065.1 Actinomycetota bacterium | reverse complement strand
CGCTGCGCACCGAATCGTTGTCGGAGCCGACGCCGTCCACCTCCATGAGCCACGGCGCATCATCATCGGTCTCGAACGTCGGCAGGTCGTTGTCGACGCCGTCATTCACAGTCGCTATGCGCACGTTGTCCAGGAAGCCGATCCCCGCGTGCTCCCAGGCCACCTCGTGGTCGCCTCCGGGAATCAGGACGGTGCTCTCCGTCCAGCTGCCCGATGACTGGCCAAACGCCTCCCCATCGAGCATCAGCGTGCAGGCGTTGCTCACGTAGTCCAGCCGCGCCGGTCCCTTCACCTGCGTCGCGATCGGGAGCGAGGTTCCCGACCCCGCCGCGTCATATACGTACACCTGGTCCCCGTCGACGACAGGTCCGATGATGTCGCCGAAGCGCACCGTCGCCCCCTGCCAATGCGACGACGTACGGTACTCGGGGCACGTGAACTCGTACTCGTCGTTGTCGAGCGCATCAGAGAGGTTCGAGAAGCGAACGCTATCTACCTCGCCGTACGCGGGCGCGGTGCCCGCGACTTCCCACGCCAGAGTATGCTCGCCTTCGTCCACTGACTTCTGAACGCTCGCCCAGGTGCCGGTGTTGTGCAGGTATTGCGAAATGCCATCGATCCTGAACGCCATAATCGCCGGTGAGGCGACCCGCCCGCTGTACTGCGCCGCGCCGGGTCCCTCGACGGTCGTCGTCATCAGAGAAGACCCCGGGACCGCCGACAGCGTGCTCCGGGCCACATCTCCCGTCGGCACTGATGCATCCGTCAGCCAGTGCCACGGCGCCGCCGCATCCGTACCGAACACGAGATCCGCGTTGTCTACGCCTTCGCCGATGGATGGCGCGACCACATTGTCAACCCAGATCGCGTCCTCGCCCGCCGAACCGGCGACATCCTTCTGGTACTCCCACCGCACGGTGTTGAGCCCCGGCGGCAGACTCACGGTCTCCTGACGCCAATCCACCTCACCCGTGATGTTTCGCCACTCGCTCCCGTTGACGTAGAACCGTCCGAAGTCGCCCCCGGCCTGCGTGGACGACTTCCACCAGTAGCTCATGTCCGTCGGGCCGATGATGTCGAGTTCGATGGAGCTGGTCTCACCGCCGCCCGTGGGTCCGCTCCGCGCAGCGTCTATCCTGTCGTTCGCCACGCGCACCTGCCCGAACCAGTCCGCGGCACCGCCGTTGCGGACTTGCGCACGGTCCAGGTCCAGAGCGAACGGAACCGAGACCCGATAGTCGATGTCGTCGACGAAACCGCGATCGAGACCGGCCGCGTGATAGTAGTCCTTCGAGTACGTCCACCGCAGTTCGTGGTTACCCGGCGGGATCGTATACGTCTTCGTCGACCACGGCGTGATGCCCGTGATCGAATCCCGAACCACTCCGTCGATCGAGAATCTCAGCCGGTCGCCCTCCCTGCCGGGGACGCCGGCGGAGAAGACATCCGAGCAGTTGACGGTCCAGTCGAAGCTGATCTCGCCCGGCCCCGTCACCGGCATGCGCATCGTGGACGTCTGTCCCTCGCGCACGAACCCGCTCGACGCCGCGTCCACCCCGTCGTTGCTGTACTGCATCTGCCCGAACCACGCGGAATCGCTGCCGTCGATCGCGTTGTATATTCCGGGGTGCTCCGTTGCCGTCTGGAGCCCGGTCGTCGGAATCGGGCTCCACGTGAAGCTGTCGAGCCACGCGATGCGGCTGTGCCAGAAGTCGGGAACGAGATCGCGGTGGAAGACCCATTTCAGCTGGTGGGTACCGGCGGGGACGTTGACCGAGATCTGCGTCCAGTCGACGGCGCCGCGAATCGTGTCCACCGTAACCCCGTCGAGCTGTAGGGCACACCAGTCGCCACCGAGGAGCCAGATGTTCTCGGCCCATCCCCAACCGTTCTCGCCCTTGCCGTCGATCTTCCACCAGAACGTCATCGTCCCCGGACCCACCACGCTCGTGGAGAGATTGTTCGTCATCTCCCGTTGGTCCCACGGTCCGCCGCTCTGAATCGAGTCACCGTCGACCATGGCGGTGACCCCCGCACCGCCGACGGCGTGCCAGTTCTCGTCCCAGTTCGCCAGGCCTATGAAGGACGCGTCGTCCCAGCCCCACGGTCCGCCGTTCACGTGCCAGCTGTGGTTCGCGAACACCCGCCCGTACGGCACGTCCGCCGCGTCGTCCCAATCCCAGACGTCATCGGCCTGCGCGAACGCCGCTGACGGCAGCGCACTGAGAACCGCGAACAGACACACCAAGACAACCGACATGCCGATCGAACGCATTGCGTGAGACCGCATAGACCCTCTACCCCCTCTGGATTGCGAGACAACAAAGCCCGTCGCTGACGTGGCAGCGAACGGGCGTGAACGGCGGGACGGCTCCCCGCTCTCCGATGGGATCATCCGCTCTGCGGATCGTGGCTTTGGAGGCCGGGTCTTTCGGCAGGAATCGTGAGCGATGTCTCTTACGTGTCTTTGCCGGATACCCTCCACGAAGACCTCCTCTTTGCAGCACATACAAGACGCCGCGCGCGAAGAGCTAGCGCACGCGATAGCTAAGGTATCGGGTACCGTTCGTCGGAACTTGAGTGCGCGGACTCACCACGCGGGGGCCGAACGGTCGATTCGATTGGGGACGGGGCTCCGGACCTATCCCGCTGCCAGCAGCGCAGGCGGTTCGACATCATCATAGATGCGCGCCGCCGCTATCTTGCCCGCAGCCGATCGAACGTATGCGGCTGCGCCGGCCTGTCTGGGCAGCGTTGTCGAGCCCCAGCGATCGACCATATACTCGTAGACCGCGGTCGTGCCGTCGTCCGTGATGGTCCCCAGCCGAAGCGGCAGCG
>JAENZW010000202.1 GCA_016841065.1 Actinomycetota bacterium | reverse complement strand
GCCGCCCGCCGCCCGCTTCGGCGACTCGACGAAAGCCGCATCAGCATCCGCGCCCGAGTTGATCTCCTCGGATAGACCGGTATCCCGCGGCGGAGCCGTGTGGCTTGGCGTCGTGTTCGTCGCCGTCGGCATATTCATCATCACGGCGCGTTTGTGGCCGGAGGTGGACGTGTGGGCGCTGTGGCCGGTGATCATCATTCTCCTTGGCGTCCGAACGATGGTCACGCGCGGCTCCGAGGAGTCCTGGAATATCAATCGGCTCGTGGAGGGCGCGACCGGTGTCGTCGTCGGCAGCATTCTTCTTGCGAACACGACCGGATCGCTCGGCTTGTCAGTGTGGCTGTCAATCGCAAGCCTTTGGCCGCTGCTGCTCATCGCAGCCGGCGTGGACATCATCGGCAAGGGGATGGACAACCTGTGGCTTCGCACCCTCTCGAGCCTGATAGTGCTCGGAGGCATTCTCTTCGGCGCCTTCGTCATGCACCAACAACCGCTTTCGATGTCGATGGGTCTCTTCGGCCCGAAGGCTGAGGCTTTCGAGCTGTCGGAACCGGCAGACGCCGGCGTTAGCAGCGTCAAGGCGGAGATCAAGGGAGCGGCGGGCACAATAAGCGTGACCTCTGGCGACGACCTGATCAGCGCGACGGGGGAGTCGCCGTTCGGAGAGGCGGCACTCGACGTGACGAGTGCCGGAGGATCTGCCGAAGCGAAGCTCACCATGGGCGAGGGGGAGAGCGTCTTCTTCTATCGGGGTCCGGCGTACATGGACGTTGAGTTGTCCGACGACGTTCAGTGGGACCTGTCGATCGACACGGGCTTCAGCAAGTTGGACGCGGACTTCGCCGACATAGACATTCGGGCGCTGTCCATTAGCACGGGCGTGACGGATGCTCGCATCACGCTCGGGAAACCGGCGAGCGGCGCGGGAACGATCAAAGTGGACGTTGGGGCCGGCGTATCGTCCGTCACCGTGCGCGTGCCGGAGGATGCCGAAGTCCGCGTCAAGACCACGAGCGGCCTCGGGACAGTCCGTACTCCCGACGGCGGCGGACCAGTGGTCGGCGAACGATCGTGGGAAAGCGATGGGTATGAGAAGGCACGCGACCGCTACAACATCGAGGTGGGTACCGGTGTCGCCAACGTGCGCATCGAGTACTACTAGGAGGAGTCGAACGTGATCGAAGGCAACGGACCGCAGCCTCCAGAGCGAGACCCGGGCAAGGGTGCGGCGATTGTGATCGGAGTCCTGCTCGTCCTGGTCGGCGCCGGCCTCATCGGCAGCCGGGTGTGGGCGTGGGTCTGGCCCGGCTTCACGCCGTGGGGGTTCTACTTCGGCGAGTGGCGCCGTTGGACCTTCGCGATTGGACTGGTCGTGGTCGGAATCGTCCTGGTCGGCTTCTCTAGCCGTATCTCGGTGAAGCTTCCGTCCCGCGAGAGCCGACTCTATCGCTCGCGATCGAACCGAATGGTCTCCGGCGTGCTGGGTGGCTTGGCCGACTACTTCAGCCTGGATCCCACGTTCCTGAGACTCGCGTTCGCGGCTTTCGCGCTCATCATCGATGCGGGCGCCGCGATCGTCGTCTACATCATCGCGACCGTGATCATGCCCGAGGAGCCGGTCGCCGGTGGAAGCGTTGGATCGCCCCCCGTGCCGCCTGCGCCTCCCGCTAACCGGGGCTGAGGATGGCCGAACTGCAGAACGCGCCCGCGACACGGCCCGGGCAGGTCATCGACGCACACTGCCACATGTTCTCGATCGGCCTGTTCGAGGAGTACGTGACGAAGCACCCTGACGAGAACCCGCGCTTCTCGCGCGCGGTCCGCGAGCGCAAGTTCGGCAAGTGGGGCGATGCGATACCCGACATGACCGCCGAAGAGATGGCGTCTTGGTACGTCGAGCGCATCAACGCTGCCGGCGTCACGAAAGCGCTGGTCGTCTCAGTTGTTCCCGATTCGCAGTACATGCGGGATTTCGTCACCGAAGCGCGAGGGCATGTGCACGCCCTCTGCAACCTCGATCCGCGCCTGCCTGAGGCACCCGCGCTCCTCGAGAGCGAGATCGCGGCGGGCTTCAAGGGCGTGAAGCTGCTGCCGGTGAACCGCGCATTCAGCCTGAGCGATCCGGCGTGCCGACCGTTCTTCGACAAGGCGGCCGAGCTTGGTGTGAGCTTCATCCTCCACTACGGCGTGAGCGTGGACACCGGCGTGGACATGCGTTTCGCCGACCCCATCGACCTGTCGCCCGTCGCGCGCGACTACCCGGACACATCGTTCGTGATCGCGCATTTCGGCGCTGGTTACCTCGATCAGGTTCTCAAGCTCGCATACCAGTGCAAGAACGTGTGCGTGGACACAAGCGGCACCAACAACTGGATGGACTTCATGGCGTATCCCATGACGCTCGAGCAGGCGTTCGAGCGGTGCCTCATGTCGATCGGTCCGGAGCGGATCCTCTTCGGCACGGATGCGGGCACCACGCGACCGTATCGCGAGTGGATTGCGTTTCAGCAGCGCCGTACGCTCGAGGAGATGGGCGTGTCGGACACGGATCGCGATCTGATACTGCGCGGCAACGCCGTCCGCATCTTCGGGCTGGACGACTAGGGAGAGACATGTCCGAAGAGCGGCACACGGCAATCACGTCGGACTACGATGACTTCGTCGACTGGGAGAAACGTCTGTCACGGGAAGGGCCGTTCTTCCGCGCGCTGTTCGAGCAGGCGGGTGTGCGACGCGTGATCGACGTCGGCGCGGGCAACGCACGGCACGCGATCATGTTTGCGACGTGGGGTCTGGAGGTCGTCGCCGTCGATCCTGACGAGTCGATGTTCGCTCAGGCCCGGGTGAACGTGGA
>JAENZW010000201.1 GCA_016841065.1 Actinomycetota bacterium | reverse complement strand
CCTCGCTGAGTGGGTCCGCTCGCACTCGACGGCCCGCTGACGCCCCAGAGAACGTGTATGCGCATGAGCAGACGCGCATGCGCTTGCCTGTCAGTCTACCTTCTGGCGTTCTGCTCGATGCGCTTGTTGGACCGCGGAAACAGAGCATCCAGCCGCGCGAAGACGACACATGCCTGCAGAACCCGCAGACAATCAGCTTGGCTCCATTGCGCGGACGAGCGTCCATGCAGAATCCAGTGACGGTTGATTGTTGGAGGCTCCGCGCCCGCAAAGTCGACGCGCCCGTATAGACCCTCCACGAAACAGCTCAGTGCCTCCCATGCGGCACCCCAGTAGGCGACGTTTCCTTGGTACTCCTGGACGCGTGAGCGTACCGCCTCTCGGACGTCGGTGTTGCCCAGCTCTGCGCGCATCACCACTCCTTCGAGGAGCACGAGGGCCGACGGTACGACGATCGCGTAGTCGCCCCGGCGGTAGGCCGCATCGACCTGATCGACAAGGGCTTGCCACTGCCGGAGAGGCCAGCACTGCAGGTCTGTGCTAATGCGTTCATACATGCGACCGGAGTCGGCGGTGTAGAACTCGACGAAGGCGGAATCGATGGCGGCAGAATCGCCAGACCCAAGGATGCTGAGCGCCGATTCGCCGTCCAGCCAGACTGGCGTAGTCCAGCCTAGAGTTGCCAGTGCCCGAATAGCGTCCGCCTCTCGCTCAGAACGATCCTTGCGGGCGACACGTGAGTGCCTGGGCTCCGGCAACTGAGTAAACGCCTCCCCGTCGGTCCAACGTTCTTCGGCATCACCAGCGCTGCGCCGCCGATGCACCTCGGGTGGAGTGTAGCGCACGCGGCGCAGCGTCTGTGTGGATGCCGGGGTTAGGCGGGACGACAGGATTCGAAGCGACGGCTCTCGGCGAATCGTCCCCACCTGGCGCGGGCCTAGCGCGCTCTCGCTTTCAGTAGCCGACGGCTTTCACGCCGTACTCAGCCTGGGCCTTCGTGAAGCCCTCGAAGACCAGCTGATCGATGAGCCCCTTGCGCGAGAAGGACGAGTAGTCCAGGTAGTCCTGCGCCTTCAGCGCGGCCTGCGCTTTCCAATCGGGAGCGATGTAGTCGACGGCGAACGTGGCGTCGGCCGTGCTGAACCCCTCAAACACCAGCTGTTCGATGAGCCCCTTGCGCGAGAACGCTGTGTAGTCGAGGTAGTCCTCGCCCTTGGCGATTGCCTGCTGCTGGCCCATCGTCAGCGCGGGCTCCTCGACGACAGGCTCCACCGCGGGCTCCTCGACGACAGGCTCCACCGCGGGCTCCTCGACGATGGGCGCTGGTTCTGGTTCTGGTTCTGGTTCCGGTTCGGGCGCCGGCTCTGGTTCGGATTCCGCTTCAGTGTCGGTCGACTGCGAGGTGGCTGACCCCGAGGACGTGACGTTCCCCGATTTCGCGTCTTGAGGGGCGTCGTCATTCGCCACATCCACAAGGAACGCTATGAGCAAGACTGACCCGACTACGGTCAGCGCGATGCGCACCGGCTGATTGAAGCTGCGATTCTTCCACATCGCCCAGATCCCGTAGGGAATCGAGATGGGGAAGAACAGAACGAACAAGATCTTCGCCCAGATCGGCAGGCGAGTGAACCATCCTACGGCCTGCGGTTGCGTTGCATTCGGGGGTGCCACGGTAGTCTGCGACGGAAGCATGCCAAGACCTTGAGCCCATACTCGGGTCTCATCGCTTACCCACGTGACTTGACCTGCGGCGTCGAAGGCGAGAACCTGCTCAGATGTAAAAGGGGCATCGCCCACAATGAAGGAGCGCGTTGACTCCTCGTATCTGATGTCGCGTCCGTCGGCGTACGTGCCTACCTTCATGATTCCCCCTCAACCTGAGTCGACGTGCCCAGAGGCGTGTTCTCTGGCTACCAGCGTACGTCACTGCTATGAGACGGGCTCCGCCTAACGTGTTTCGGCTTGAGCAGACGCCGAGCGCCTGCATTTCGATTCTACCTCGCGGCGTTCTGCTCGAAGCCGGGGTTAGACCCTGCGCTAGGGCGCGCCACCCGAACGCCTGCGATTGAGCTCCGCCGGCATTTCGTAGAGGTACCGGAGTAGCTCATGGACGAAGGACAGAAGTTGCTCAGCATCCTCCTTCTGTACGGTCTCGATGGGATCGAAGTGCGCTCCCGTGTTCCCAACCAGACGCACCTCACGGGCCCAATCGCCCAGTGCGGGTTGAAGCACTCCGCTAGAGGAAAGCGCGGCCAATCTGGCTGCGAGAGTTCCGTCCGTCTGGCCTTGGTCGACAGTCACTGCTTCAAGCGTTCGCCGAGCCATCACGGCTGACGCGCGATAGCAGCCAGCGGCCAACGCGGTGGCCGCCTCCGCGAGTGCGTCAGCAATCTCGTTCGGGACGTCGTCCGACTTTGCTGCTTGGGGTAGCGGCCACCAGTGAATCCCACGCCAGGTGACAGTCCCGCCGGCCATTCCCTCGCGGACGGGTTGGTCTCCAACCCATTGCTCCTCCACAACGACGGTGCCCTGCCCGCAATTCCTGCATACCAGCGAAGATACCTGGTCGATCTCCATGGGACGACTGCCGCCTCGATAAGATGCGGTAACTGACCCGCTGAGCGTCACTGGGAGGCTACCGGCAATCTCGAAACTTGACTGCTTGCCACAGCGGGGACACAGCCCGTGAGGGCGCGCGCTATCGGGCAGACCATCATTGGGAGCGAGCAACGGCTCACCTCTAGCGCCCACATCTGGCTTCTTTCCGAATACGTTCATTGCTGCCTCCCGCATGGGTCTAACGTTGTTGAGATGAGCTGCGAGCGAAGCGAGTCAGCTCGATCTCATTGTTAGC
>JAENZW010000013.1 GCA_016841065.1 Actinomycetota bacterium | reverse complement strand
GGGATCGACGTCCGGCTGGGCGTGTCCGAGGTCGATGGACCGTTCGCGCTGGCTGTGGTGAGCCCCGGTGTTCCACCGCACTCGCCGCTGATGCGGGTGGTGCGTGAAGCGGCGTCCGAGGTAATCGGGGAACTGGAGCTTGCGTTCAGGCATTCCGATTCGCCCTGGCTCGCGATTACGGGGACCAACGGCAAGACGACCACAACCAGCCTACTGGTGCATCTACTCAACTCGTCGGGCGTGGCCGCCGAAACAGCGGGGAACATCGGACGTCCGGCCATTCAGGTTGCAGAGGCTACAGGGAATGCAACTGCGATTGTCGCCGAAGTCTCATCGTTCCAACTGAGCCTCACGGAGAGCTTTCACCCGCGAGTGTCGGTCCTACTCAACATCACGCCCGACCACATCGACTGGCACGGCTCGATGGAGGCGTACGTTGCCGACAAGACACGTGTGTTCATGTGTCAGAGTCCCGATGACGTCGCTGTCATCGACGTGGACGATCCAGGTTCGGCACCGTTCGCAGAGGACGTGGAGGCTCGTGGCGTGCGCGTGATCCGTGTGAGCCGGGGGAGTGTGCTGCCGGGCGGTGCTGGACTAGACGGCGACATGCTCGTTCTTGACTCTCAGAAGGGGCCGGTGATCCTGGTCGATCGCCATGAGATGCGCATCTGTGGCGATCACAACGTCAGCAATGCGCTCGCGGCCGCAGCAGCAGCGAGCGCATTCGGTGCGGATATCGACGGTATCAGGGACGGTCTGCGGACATTCGAGCCGATCGAGCACCGCCTTGAGCCCGTGGGGGAGGTCGACGGCGTCGAGTACTTCAACGACTCCAAGGCGACAAACCCGGACGCCGTTCTCAAAGCGTTGACCGCCTTTCCGGACCGTGGCGTGATCCTTCTTGTCGGCGGCCGGAACAAGGGCAACGAATTCGGTGGTCTTGCGCGCGAGGCGTGCAGTCGCTGCAAGACCATCGTGACGTTCGGCGAGTGCGGCGGGGAAATCGCCCATGCGCTACGCGCCGTAGGCTGTGTCCCGGTGGAGACGCGGACACTCGCCGAGGCACTGTCACGAGGAAGGGACAGCGCGGACGTGGGCGACGTCGTCCTTCTGTCGCCTGCGTGTGCGTCGTTCGACGAGTTCCATGACTACGCAGACAGAGGGCGAGTGTTCAAGCGGATGGTGGAGAGACTAGCCGGGGAGGCGAGCTAGATGTCGAGAGAACCCCGGTTCTCCGGCGGCCCTGTGCCACGATATCTGCTCCTGGCCGCGACGATGTTCCTCCTACTCGGCGGCCTGGTCATGGTGTATTCGGCATCGTTCGGCGCGGATAGAGTTCAACTCGGCGACGGTATGTACCATCTCAAGCGGCAATCGGTCTATGCCGTGGTGGGACTCGTGTTGATGTTCGCGGCATCCCGCTTCGACTACCGTCGGCTGCGACGTCCGATATGGGCTGTCTACGCGGTTGTCTTGCTCACGCTGCCCCTTGTCTGGTCGCCGTTGGGACTCAGGAAGTGGGGCGCCGCTCGATGGATAAGCCTGGGGGCCTTCCCCGTGCAGCCGTCCGAGTATGCGAAGTTGGTGTGCGTCTTGGTGGCAGCGCACCTCCTGACGCTTCGCTATCGCCGGGAAATCAACGACAAGGAGTTCTGGGGACGCCTAGCACTGGCGATCGGTGCCGTCGTCGTACTCGTCATGGCACAGCCGGACATGGGTACCACGATGGCCATCGTGATCGCCGTGTACTTCGTGCTCTTGCTGGGGGGCATCGATTGGAGATTGTTGTCCGGAGTGTTCGTCGGCGGTGTCGCGCTGTCCGCCGCTGCGGTTGCCCTGGCCCCCTATCGCGCGGCGCGCGTACTTGCGTTCATAGATCCATGGGCCGATCCGCAAGGGAAGGGCTACCAGTCGGTTCAGGCGATGCTCGCCTTCGGCTCCGGTGGCGTGAACGGAATCGGACTCGGGATGTCGCGACAGAAGTTCTTCTACCTGCCGGCGGCGCACACAGACTTCATCTTCGCGATTGTAGGAGAGGAACTCGGACTTGTCGGAAGTCTCTCGCTGATCGCGGCGTTCGCCGTGTTCGCGTACGCTGGTGTTCGCATCGCGCTAGGTGTCCGAGATCCGTTCGGCAGACTGGTCGCCGGCGGCATCACGGCGATGATCGTGACCCAGGCGGTCCTGAACATGGCTGCTGTCACAGGTCTCATGCCGGTGACCGGAATCCCCATGCCGCTGGTTAGTTCTGGCGGTTCATCGCTCACCTTCACGTTGGTTTGCGTTGGACTGATGTTGTCAGTCTCCGCCTATGGTAGTCGCGGCGTTCGCGGCGTGGTCGGGCAATCCGAAGAGAGGAAGTCGGTTCGTGCGAGTTCTGATGAGCGGCGGGGGAACCGCAGGGCACGTGTATCCCGCGTTGGCGGTGGCAGCGGAGCTGGTCGCAAGCGGGCTTGACGAGGTCGCGTTTGTGGGCACGCCCTCGGGTCTTGAGGCCCGCCTCGCTACCGAGGCGGGTGTTCCGTTCTTCGGGCTTCCGGCTAGAGGGTTCGATCGTGCGCGGCCATGGTCGTTTGTCGTCGCGGGCGTCACGGCTCTCGTGTCTACCGTTCGCGCAATCCGACTGATCAAGCGCTGGGACCCGGACGTCGTAGTGGGTTTCGGCGCGTACGTTTCTGTTCCCGTTGGACTTGCCGCAGTCGCCACGCGGACACCGCTGGTGCTCCACGAGCAGAACTCCGTCCCGGGATTGGCCAATCGGTTCTTGTCTCGGTGGGCCAAGCAGGTGGCGGTGACATATGAGACCTCTCGGACATTCCTGAGAAGGCCTGATCGGGTGGTGCTAACTGGCAATCCCGTTCGAGCTTCGGTCAGTCTCGCAGGCCGAGAGCACGGTCGAAGGACGCTGGGAATCGAAGACGAAGCGACGGTTCTCTTGGTCTTCGGCGGAAGCCGAGGCGCTCGGCACGTGAACCAGGCCGTCCTCGCCGCACGAGCCAGCGTGCTCTCGATTCCGGACGTGCATATCGTCCATGCGGCCGGACGGGCTGAGTACGACTCGGTCGTGAAGTCCCTCTCAGATGGTGGCGGTGATGGCGGGGGGCGCTGGGTGATCCATGACTACATAGAGGACATGGGCTCATGCATTGCGGCTGCAGATGTGGTCGTTGCGCGCGCGGGTGCGACATCGCTCGCGGAGATCACGGCAATCGGGCGCGCAGCCGTGCTCGTGCCGTACCCCTATGCAACCGATGACCACCAGACTCTCAATGCGAGAACCATGGTCGACGGTGGCGGCGCGATTGCATTCGCGGACAGCGAGATTGATGGCCCGGAATTCGGCGAAGCAATTGCAGCACTTCTGCGAGACAGCTCGGCCCGTGCTAACATGGCGGCCGCATCGCGCGGCCTTGGACGACCTGATGCGGGCGCGCGCGTCGCGTCCGTGATTCGGGATGCGGTATCTTCGAGCAGTCGGAAAGGGCAGTCGTGACGGAGAACGCCTACGCACACTTCATTGGGGTTGGCGGTGCCGGCATGAGCGGCATTGCCCGAGTCTTGAGCGAGCGTGGGCTCGTGGTCAGCGGGTCGGACCTCAAGGAGTCACGCTATACCAAGAGCCTTGAGGATCATGGCGTCCACGTCAGCATCGGCCATGCGGCGAAGAACCTCGGTAGTCCTGAGGTGGTCGTCGTTTCGACCGCGATTCCAGATCGCAACCCCGAGCTCGTGGAGGCTCGGGCGCGGGGCCTGGAGATCTGGCCGCGAGCCAAGATGCTGGCGCGCATTGCCGAGGGACTCACTACCGTGGCCGTTGCCGGCACGCACGGCAAGACGAGCACTAGTGCGATGCTTGCAGCCATGTTCGCCAGCATGGAGCTAGACCCGACCTTCCTTGTCGGGGGCGAGGTGACCGGCTTCGGAACCAATGGCCGGACGGGCTCGGGGAGTCTTTGCGTGATGGAAGCGGATGAATCGGACGGCTCGTTCATGTTCCTCGATCCGTTCATCGCGGTAGTGACTAACGTCGAAGCTGAGCACCTGGATCACTACGGCACACTGGAGGCCGTGGAACGGCAGTTCGTGGAGTTCATGAGCAAGGTACCCTCTAGTGGCACGCTTGTGCTCTGCGCGGATCATGCTCGCCTGCTGCAGTTGGCCGAGGACCTTCCTGCGCGGGTTCTCACTTACGGACATGCCGAAGACGCCGATGTGAGATTCGTGCAAGTCGGGAATGAAGGTCTCGCGCAGCTCGTTGACGTTCACCTTCCGGATGACGGTGTCGTGCGTGTCAAGGTATCCCTCCCCGGGGCGCACATGGCGAGCAACGCGACTGCGGCGATCGCGGTCGCGGTGGCGCTAGGCATGGACGGTGCGCTCGCGGCCGACGCCCTGTCGGGCTTCACGGGCGTGAAGCGTCGTTTCGATCGAGTTGGCGAGATGCGTGGAGTGACCGTTGTCGATGACTATGCACACCACCCAACCGAGATTCGAGCGACGATCGACGCTGCGCGCCAAGCGGGTTTCGAGCGCGTCTGGGTCGTCTTCCAGCCACACCGGTATTCGCGCACTCAGGCTCTCGGTGGGGATTTCGGAACGGCTTTTCAGGCGGCCAACCGACTAGTACTCATGGATGTCTACAGCGCGGGCGAGGCACCCATCCCCGGCGTGTCGGGCAAGACGATCGTCGACACCGTCCTCGGACACAATGCGCGGGCGCGGGTAGCCTACATGCCGCATCGCGGTGACGTGGCACCCTTCCTTGCCCAGAACGTGAGAGCGGGTGATCTCGTAATGACTATGGGGGCCGGTGACGTTACGGCGATGGGTGCCGAGATCCTCCGCGCCCTTGGCGAAGAAGCTGTCGGAGGTCGCGCCGAGTGTCGGTAGCACGTGCATACGATGCGTTGCGCGAATCCCTCGTCGGTAGGGTTCGAACCGATGAACCCATGTCGCGACATACAACCTTCAGGATTGGCGGACCCGCTGATCTCTTCATTGTCTGCGACACCGTCGCGGACGTGTCGCAGACCCTTGGGACTCTTGGCGAGGAAGATGTACCGTTCACGGTTCTCGGCAAGGGAAGCAACGTGCTGGTTGCTGACGAAGGCTATCGTGGCGCAGTCATCACGTTGGGTCGCGATTTCAGGAAGCACGGCATCGACGGCGATGAAATGCGTTGTGGCGCCGGGGTGACACTCGCAGGTGTGGTGCGGGACGCCTATTCCAAGGGGCTGAAGGGATACGAGTTCGGTGTGGGGGTTCCGGGCACTGTCGGAGGCGCGCTCGCGATGAATGCCGGTTCAAGAGACGAGTGGATAGGCTCGGTTGTCGAGAGTGTCACGGTGTACCAGCAGGGTGAGGGTCTGGTGCGACTTCGTGGCGACGAGATCACGTGGGGGTATAGGAGAAGCGATCTCGGAGACAGGGGCATTGTGCTGGAGTGTTGCCTCCGGGCCGAAGAAGCCGACCGCGATGTGATCCGAGCCGCGATGGAGGCCGGCTTCTCGCGGCGGAAGAGAACGCAACCGTTGTCGCAGCCGAGCGCCGGGAGTGTGTTCAAGAATCCGGAAGGACGCAGCGCCGCGCACATGATAGAGACACTGGGCGCGAAGGGTCTGCGGGTCGGCGGGGCAATGGTGTCGGAAGTGCATGCCAACTTCATCGTCAACGTGGGCGACGCTACCGCAAGTGACGTCGCCTATCTCATCGAGGCGATTCGAACCGCAGTTAGGGACGCATATGACGTCGGACTCGAGACGGAAGTCAGGTACCTCGGGCCGTTCGCAACCCCGTAGGAAGGTCATTATCGACGACCTGCGTGGCGGCGGCGAGCACAAGAAGAAGCCTCGACCCAAGGGTGAGGGTGCTTCAAGGTCCACGCGTCCTCGAGGCTCAAGTGCCGACTCGTCTGGACGGGGCTCGGCTGCGGACCGCCTAGCCGCCCAGAAGCGAGCCGAGAGAGAGCGACGTCATCGGCGACGCAGGGTGAGGTCGACGTTGATACTGGTCGGCGTCGTGGCGGCAGCGGTGTGCGTCGTTGCTGGCGTGCTCACGGTCTATCGATCGAGTCTATTCGCAGTGCACACGGTCGATGTTGTTGGCAACGATCAACTGACCGTAGACAGAATCCTTGAGATCGCCGCGATTCCCGGAGATGCCACGCTGATTCGCTTCCCGGGCGATGCGGTTGCCGAGCGTCTCAGGGCCGATCCCTGGATAGCCGATGCCCGCGTGACGAGGGACTTCCCGGACACGATGCGCATCAGGGTGTCTGAGCGCACGGCGTTTGCCTACGTCGATCTGGGCGGAACGGACATCTGGCTGATCGACGCAGAAGGTTATGTCCTCGGCGAGCAGACCACGGAGACGACTCGCACTCTGATGGTCGTACGGGATCTCGAGGGTGTTGACCCGCGGGTAGGGCAGCGCACGACGTCCGAGCCGCTGCTGAACGCATTGAAGGTCCTGGAAGGTCTCAGCAACGAACTCAAGGAGCGAGTACGAGCGATTTCGGCACCGGTCATCGATCGCACGACGCTTATCACAAACGATGAGATCCAGATCGTTGTGGGGTCTGCCGAAGATATCGCCACGAAGGATGAGATCGCACGCACGATTCTCGACGAGCAGGCGGGCAAGGTCGTGTACATCAATGTGCGAACAGTGGACCGCCCTGTTTGGCGTGGGCTGGAGTAGCGCCAAGTTGCGGTGACGTGTCCGCTCCTCGCGCTCGCGGCGAGTGTTTCGTGGGTGAACCACATCCATTCGGGCGACGTGTCTGGACACGCCCGGAACGCGCATTATGCGTTCGCCCGACATTTCGGTTGCAATGGCCTTGTCTTTCATATAAGGTTTATGCGAAGATTGAGCGTTGTTCATGCATTCTAACCGTGAACCTGAGGGTTAGCTTTGACCGAATGTGGGCCGTACGGGGAGGGCAATGATGCTCGAGACGGGCGCAAACTACCTGGCTGTCATCAAGGTACTGGGTGTTGGTGGTGGCGGCACGAACGCCGTCAATCGGATGGTGGAAGCAGGCGTCAAGGGCGTTGAGTTCATCGCCGTGAATACCGATGCCCAGGCGTTGCTGATGTCTGATGCGGACTACAAGGTCCATGTCGGCGTCAATCTGACGAAGGGTCTTGGCGCCGGAGCGGATCCGGATGTGGGGATTCAAGCTGCCGAGGAGAACCGCGGGGAGATCAAGGAGGCGCTCCAGGGCGCTGATATGGTATTCATTACGGCCGGCGAGGGGGGTGGCACCGGAACTGGAGCCGCACCCATCATCGCGGAAATCGCGAAGAACGAGATCGGTGCGCTGACCGTTGCAGTCGTGACGCGCCCGTTCGCGTTCGAGGGCCGCAAGCGCGCCATCCAGGCGGAAGACGGCATCAAGCGCCTGAGGGACATGGTCGATACGCTGATCGTCATTCCGAACGACCGACTGCTCCAGGTGGCCGAAAAGAAGACGTCGATCCTTGACGCGTTTCGGATTGCTGACGACATCCTGCGTCAGGGCTGCCAGGGCATTACGGACTTGATCACGGTCCCCGGGCTCATCAACCTTGACTTTGCAGACGTTCGCACCGTCATGCAGGAGGCTGGGTCGGCACTTATGGGTATTGGTGTGGCCGCCGGTGACAATCGGGCTCACGATGCAGCGAAAGCTGCAATCTCGAGTCCGTTGCTGGAATCGAGCATCGAGGGCGCACAGGGGGTTCTGCTGTCGATCTCGGGTGGCTCGGATCTCGGACTCTTCGAGGTGAATGAAGCCGCTGAAGTTGTCTCAGCCGCAGCGCACAAGGACGCAAACATCATCTTCGGCGCTGTCATCGATGATTCGATGATGGATCAGATTCGAGTGACCGTGATCGCGACAGGCTTCGAAGGTCGTCGCCATCAGGAGACGATGGAGTTCGGCGCGGGAGACGAGGAAACGGGTTCGTCGATTCCCGCCTTCGAACCTCTCGAAGACGACGATCTTGATATCCCGGCGTTTCTGAAGAAGCGCACGTTCTAGTCGAAGCCGGCGCCCCGAAAGCGGCGCCGCAACAGGTCCGGGTGCGACGGAGGAAGGGGCCCGCCGCACTCGGACCTTCCATGTCGGGCATTAGAAGCTCTGGCGTGAGCCAGGGGAGAGCGTGCCAGACGCTGAGATCAGGTCGCCGGTGGCTACAGCGCGCCCAGACTGGCGAGTGACGACGCGAACAGCAACACCACCACAAGGATTAGTCCGATGCCCACGCACCCGAGGACGAGGCCGGCCTTGGCCATGCCTACGTTGGCCACGGGTTCCGACTTTGCCTTGTTGAGCGCGACTGAGCCGAAGATTATCGCCAGCACGTCGAGAATGACCGCGATGTACCAAACGCACGTGATGACGACTCCGATGATTCCCAGTACCAGAGCTGCTGTGGCGAATCCACTGTTTGGCCACTGCCGGGCGTATGGCTGGGGCGCTTGGGTTCCCCATTGTCCGACAGGCGGAGGTGTCCCATAGGCTGGCGGCGGCTGTTGCGGCGGCATCGGCTGTTGCGGCATCGGCTGTTGCGGCATCGGCTGTTGCGGCATCGGCTGTTGCGGCGTCGGCGGTTGCGGCGGTGGCGGCATCGGCGGTTGAGAAGGCTGCTCCTCTGGCCCGCCAACCGTTCCGAAATCCCCTTGGTCAGTCATGAGATCCTCCCGTCCGTGTCCACACTTCTTCCGCGAAGGTGGTCCCCGCCGCCATTCTAGCGCTATGTTGCTGTGTAGCAATGCCCGGCGCTGCGCGGACGAACCGTAGACCCTGGACCACGAGGGGAAGTTGCACCCTGCCGGACAAGCCGACAATCGAGCGCCAGAATCTCGGGGGACTTCGCGTTCACACCGACACGCGTCTGCGCGTTCGGCACGGAATCACTGTGGCGTTCACCGAGCGCACAGGCGGAACCAGTGAGTCGCCATACGCCAGTCTCAATCTCGCCGCACACGTGGGCGACGATCCGGACCGGGTCGATGCGAATCGCGACTGCGTTCTCGAAGCACTGCAGCTTGGAGATCTCCGCGGGCAGCTGGTGACGGCAGAGCAAGTCCACTGCTCCCGGGTCAGACTGGTCGACGCGAGCGACGCGGGCTCCGGCGCGTACGCAGCGACCGGACGGCCGCCTCTCTCGGCCACGGACGCACTCATCACCGAAGAGCCCGGACTGCCTTTGATAATGCTGTACGCGGACTGCGTTCCCGTCGTGATGGTTGTAGTGACACCCTTCCCGGCTATCGCGATCGTTCACGCCGGCTGGCGTGGTGCGCTTGCGGGAATCGTTGGCAAGGCTGCACGATCGCTGATTGATCTCACAGGCGCGCAGGCCAGTGACATCTTGTCGTACATCGGACCCCATATTGGCGCGTGCTGCTACGAGGTCGATGCGCAGCGGATTTCGCAATTCCGCAGCGCATTTGCTACCATCTCCGCGGTCGGCTGTCGCCTCGATCTCGGCGCGGTTGTGCGGGAACAACTCGCAAGTGTCGGAGTCCTGGCGTCGGCGGTGGCGTGTGTCGACAGCTGCACATCCGACCAAACGGACCGGTTCTTCTCATACCGGGCATCAGGCGTGACCGGTCGTCACGCTGCGCTCGGGGCTATCGCGAAGGGCGACTGAATGCTTGTCCTGCCGTCCCGGTCTCGCCGGAACGGGTTGCGTGAACTCAGCGGGCGACGCGCCCTTGGGCTGTCCGCGGTCACGTTGACCGTCCTCGTGTCCCTGGCTTTTGCCGCAGTCGGTTGCTCCAGTAGCGGGGCCAGTTCCGCTGAGATCATCGTCACCGGTTCGACCACAATCCTCCCGATCGCGGAGATCGCTGCCGAAGACTTCACCGACCAGCACCCGGGAACGCGGGTACTCGTCTCGGGCGTGGGTTCTTCGGCAGGTATCGAATCGGTCACGCGTGGCTCGTCCGACATCGGGACTTCGTCGCGCGACCTGAAGCCTGCCGAAGAGGAACTCGGCCTGATCGATACGCCCATCGCGATCGACTCGATCGCCGTCATCGTCCACCCGAGCAATCCAGTCGATGCGCTGACGTCGGAGCAAGTGCGACAGATCTTCTCCGGCGAGATCACCAACTGGAGTGAGGTCGGCGGCGAGGATCGCGAGATCGGACTCGTGAACAGGGACGAGGCGTCCGGAACGCGCGAGGCGTTCCACAAGATAGTCATGGGCGATTCGAAATTCGATCGCTCTGCGGCGGTGCTTCCCGGCACGGGGCAGGTAAGATCGGTCGTAGCCAACGCCGAGATCGCAGTCGGCTATATATCGCTCGGTTTCGCGACTTCAGATGTCAAGGTTCTTGCCATTGACGGTGTGGTTCCGACTCCTGAGACTGTCCGCAGCGGCGAGTATCCCATCCAGCGCACTCTGCACTTCTTCACAGACGGTGAGCCTACCGGGCTGGCCCTTGAGTACATCGACTTCATCCTTTCCGAAGAGGTGCAGGAGGGCGTCGTCAGAGACGCTGGCTTCCTCCCGATTCCGCGAGAGGGGGACTGATGGCCGAAGCGAGCGCGCAGAACGACGAGAATCACAAGAAGGCCGCCCACGGCTTGCGGCTGGTCTCCCGCAGCACTCATCTCAAAGAGGCGGGGCTGCGCAACCTGTTCTTGCTCTGCGCGTTTGTCGCAGTGCTCGGTGTCGCGCTCATCTTCCTTTTCGTCGGCTGGCGCGGTTGGTCCATCTTCTCGACCTACGGCGTCGGAGCGTTCCTTGGTGGCGCCGAGTGGGACCCGATTGATGGGATCTACGGAATCCTGCCGCTCATCTACGGGTCCCTGGTTGTGATGGGCGGGGCGCTTGCCCTGGGAACGCCTCTTGCTGTCGGCACGGCGATATTCCTCTCAGAGATCGCGTCCCCGCGTGTACGTTCGATCGTGCGCCCGGCGGTAGAGCTTCTTGCGGGTATCCCGAGCGTCATCTTCGGCTTCTTCGGACTGCTGATCCTTCGGCCATTCATCGCCAGCACGTCGGGGGGGCTCGGATTTGGAGCCGCCACTGCGTGGATAATCCTGGCGATCATGATCGTTCCGACAATCGCGACGCTTACCGAAGATGCTCTGGGCTCCATACAGCCGGGTATCCGCGAGGCGAGCTATGCCATGGGAGCCACGACCTGGCAGACGGTCTACAAGGTTCTCGTCCCGGCGGCGAAGATCGGCATCATCGATGCCATCATCCTTGGGATGGGACGCGCGATCGGCGAGACCATGGCGGTCCTCATGGTCGTGGGCAACGCACCTGTCTTCCCAGATAGCGTGACTGACCCGATTGCGACGCTGACGACCCAGATCGTCATAGACATGCCCTACGCGACAGGTGATCATCGCACGGCGCTCTTCGGCATGGCGATCATCCTGTTCATCGTGTCGATGGGACTTGTGGCAGCGGTGCGCCTGATTTCGAGACTACAGAGCGCGATGGAGGCGAACCGATGAGCAAGCGGATCGCGAATCAGATTGCGCTCGCCTTGCTGTGGACGTCCGCGCTCACAACCGTGGCCGTGCTCTTCGCCGTCATTCTCTACGTTGTGGTGAATGGCATCGGGCAGTTGAGTCTCGGGTTCATCTTCACGTGGCCGCGCGGCGTCAACGCCGAGGGTGGCGTTTGGCCGACGATCGTCTCGACTCTCTACGTCACTGCGCTGGCGATGGTGATCGTCACGCCGATCGCTATCCTCGCCGCCGTCTATCTCGCCGAATACGCCGTCCAGGGACGGCTCGTGAGCATAATCCGTTGCGCTGCTGACACTCTCGCTTCGGTTCCCTCCATCGTCATGGGCCTCTTCGGCCTGGCGCTGTTCGTGGAAGCGGCGCATATAGGCTTCTCAATGCTTTCGGCGGCGCTTGCGCTGACCTTCCTCATGCTGCCGATCGTCATGAGAACGACCGAAGAGGCGATCCGTGCTGTGCCCAAGTACATCCGTTGGGGTTCGTACGGGCTTGGCGCGACCAAATGGCAAACGGTGCGTCGCACGGTTCTACCCGCAGCCATGCCGCGAATCCTGACGGGGCTGATTCTCGCCACCGGACGCGCTGTGGGCGAGACGGCTGTCGTCATCTACACGATGGGGCAAGCCATCAACATGCCTGTCTCACCGCTGGACTCTGGTCGCCCGATGACCGTGCACCTGTATCTGCTGGCGATGGAGGGCATCAACCTCCCCGCCGCCTATGGAACGGCGCTTCTGTTGATGATAATGATCCTCGGCTTCAATCTGAGCGCGCGGTACCTGCTGCGCCGCACGAGGAAGGTGTGACCCGCATGCCCGCACCGATAGTGTCTCCAACACCCGCAGCTCCGGCACCGGACGGACCGGACAAGATAACCGTCAAGGGCCTGGAGTTCTACTACGGGGACTTCCACGCGCTGACGGATGTCACCGTGCCGATCAAGTCGACCGCCGTGACGGCGTTCATCGGGCCGTCGGGCTGCGGGAAGTCCACGTTCATCCGCTGCTTCAATCGGATGAACGACCTGATACCCGGAACGCGCCTAGAGGGCAAGGTCACGCTGGACGGGCAGGACATCTATGCGCCCGGCGTCGATCCGGTCGACCTTCGCAGGCGCGTGGGGATGATCTTCCAGCAGCCGAACCCGTTCCCGATGTCGATCTACGACAACGTCGCGTTCGGCCCCAGGCTTCACGGCATTACGAAGAAATCGGAACTCGATGATCTCGTGCGCGACTCGCTGGACCGTGCGAACCTCTGGAAAGAGGTCAAGGACATTCTCGGCAGGGGTGGTCTCACTCTCTCGGGCGGTCAGCAGCAGCGTCTGTGCATTGCCCGGGTTCTTGCGGTGCAGCCGGAGGTTCTCTTGATGGACGAGCCGTGTTCGGCCATCGACCCTACTTCGGTCCAGAAGATCGAGGATCTCATGGCCGTGCTGAAGGAGAGCATCACGATCATCATCGTGACGCACAACATGCAGCAGGCTGCGCGCGTGTCCGACTTCACGGCGTTCTTCCTGCAGGAAGTGGCGGGCGAGGCGGCGGTTCTCGTCGAATACGACCGAACGACGAACGTGTTCACGTCGCCGCGTGACAAGAGGACTGAGGACTACATCACGGGTCGCTTCGGCTAAACCCTGGTGAACTGCGCGAAGTCGGCCGATAGGGGCGGTATACTACCTGCACGGATTGTGTATCTGGACCGAAGATTGGGACGGCACTCATGCGTGAAGCGTTCAGGCGGGAACTCAAGGATCTGAAGAAGCGGGTGCTCGCGATCGCACGCGACGTCACCGACATGACCCGCGAGGCCGTCACCTCTCTCGTTGAGGGCGACATTGACCGGGCAGAGAAGGTGATTCTTCGCGATGACGACCTCGACAGGCGTTGTCTCGGTATCGAAGAACACACACTAGAGGTCATCGCGACGCAAGGCCCCGTGGCGCGTGATCTTCGGCTGCTCTACTCGCTCACCTATATGGCGCTTCACCTGGAGCGAATGGCGGACCTCTCCGTCAACATCGCGAAGGCTGCCAAGCGCACGGCATCGCGCAGGGGACCGCAGACCCTCTACGACCTGATACAGGCGCAGGGCAACCTCGTCTACCGGGTTCTCGATGCGATGGCCGAGGCATTCGAGAAGTCCGATCTAGAACTCGCGCGCAAGCTGGAGGAACTCGACGAACCGATCGATCACCTCTACAAGCAGTTCTTCCGCGAACTGGCGCGCCTCCAAGACGAAGAGGACATCGAGTGGGCGTCTTCGATGGTGCTTGCGTCCAGGTACCTCGAACGCATCGCGGACAACGCTGTCGACATCGGGGAGCGGATCGCGTATCTGGTCACGGGTGACTTCGACGTGATCCACGACATGACCGAGGAAGACTGATCGATTGGGTCTCATCGCCGAGCGATACCGATCCGTTCGGCGCAACGTTGCAGACGCCGCTGACTGCGTGGGAAGAGCGGCCGAAGATGTCCGCATCGTTGCCGTCACGAAGACCGTCGGTGTTCCGGAGATTCGGGATGCAATCACCGTCGGGATGGTCGACTTCGGCGAGAACCGCGTCCAGGACTTCCTCGCGAAGTATGGCCTGTTCCCGGACGTGCGATGGCACTTCATCGGCACTCTCCAGTCAAACAAGGTCAAGGACGTTGTCGGGCGCGCGTACCTGATCCACTCCGTGGATTCGCTTCGACTGCTGGAGAAGATCGCTAGTAGGGCCGACGATGCAGGGGTTGTCCAGCAGGTGCTCTTGCAGGTGAACGTGTCTGGCGAGGAATCGAAGCACGGGTTCGTGCCCGGTGATGTCGAGGACGCGCTCATCTCGGCGTCGAGTATGGGAAACGTCGAGGTCAGGGGCCTGATGACGATGGCGCCGTTCGGACGAGCCGAGGACGCTCGCAATGTGTTTCGCGGGCTGCGTGAGCTGCGGGAAACCCTCGGCGCGATTAGGGCGAATGGGGTAGAGTTAGAGGAGCTTTCGATGGGCATGTCCGGGGACTACCGGGTGGCCGTCGAGGAAGGCGCAACCATCGTACGAATAGGAAGATCGATCTTCGGCAAGTAGGCCGGAGCGCAGGAGGAAGACGTGGGCATGTGGGAGCGCATCAAGTCACGCCTCGGACTCGCAGACGAATGGGACGAGGAGTACGACGGCTACGATGACGAGCACGTCGAGGATAGTGTTGCGTCCGACGACGGCTTCTACGGCCGTAGTGCGTACGAGACTCCGCTCGGCGGATCGACAAGCACGCGTCGAGCGCCGCGCGAGCACGACAGCGAGCGGTCACGCGGCGGGGAGACTCTCCGCAGTGTGCCGACGGGCGCTGAAGTCAGCCAGATGAAGCCCCAGGTCAAGATGCATATCGTTGAGCCCAAGAGCTATGGCGAGGCCCAGAACATCGCCGACAAATTCAAGCAGGGTACGCCCGTCATCATGAACATGTCGCTCACTTCCCCCGACCTAGCCAAACGTCTGCTCGACTTCGCTTCGGGACTTACGTACGGTTTGGATGGTGGGCTTCAGAAGGTCTCCGACAAGGTATTCATGCTCACGCCCGCGAACGTCGACGTCTCCGCGGGAGACTTCCGGCGATTCACGGACAGAGGCATGTTCCCTGTGGAGTAGCTCGATGAGCCAAGGGCAGTTCAAGTTCACAGGCACGCTCGCGATCATCGGCGGCGGTCGCATGGGGGAAGCCGTGGCAAAGGGCCTCCTCTCGACCGGTGCGATTGATTCGCAGCGAATCATCGTGGCCGAGCCCGTCCCCGAACGCCGCGCGACACTGGAGGCCGCTCATGGCGTCCGTTGTGTCGCGGAACCGGCTGAGGCTGCACGGGAGGCCGACGTAGTGTTGCTCGCGGTGAAGCCGCGGGTGATCGACGACGTGGTTGCCGGGATCGCCGATGCAGTCCGCGACGCTCTTGTCGTCTCCATCGCCGCCGGCATCTCATGCGCGCGGCTCGAATCGCTGCTTCATCCCGGGGTGCCAGTCGTGCGCGTGATGCCGAACACTCCCGCCATGGTCGGATCGGGCATGGCCGTCGTGAGCGGTGGGAACGAGGCCACCCGTGAGCACGTCAGTCTGGTTCGCGAGTTGTTCTCGCTGCTTGGAAAGGCGATCGTTCTCGAGGAGCGCTACCAGGATGCGGCCACGGCGATATCTGGATCGGGCCCTGCGTATGTGGCGCTGTTCATCGATGCGTTGGCCAGGGGCGGCGTCCGACAAGGTCTGCCGCGAGACGTCGCCCAGGAGCTGGCGGTACAGACCGTACGAGGAACGGCCGACCTTCTCGAGCAGACCGGGATGCACCCCGAAGAGCTCGTGGACGGGGTCGCGAGTCCTGGCGGCACGACGATTGCGGCAATCGAGGCGCTCGAAAGCGGCGGATTCAGGGCGGCCGTAGCTCGTGCGGTGGCTGCGGCCGTCGCGCGCGCCAAGGAGCTGGGCTCGTGACGATCGCCACAGTGAATAGCATCTTGCGTCTCGTCGACTTCTACGGAATCCTCATTTTTGCCTACGTGATCCTGTCATGGTTCCGTCCGAGCGGCGTGATCTTCGACATCTATCGCACCCTTGCGATGGTGTGTGAACCCTACATCGGTCTGTTCCGGCGCATCCTGCCGGTTGCACAGGTGGGTGGCGGGGGACTCGATTTCTCTCCGTTCGTGGCGATTCTTGTGCTTCAATATCTCATCAGACCAGGGGTTGAAGCGCTCCTCGTCATGCTGGTCTAGGGAAGGGCGATTCGGATGAAGCTCACTCCGCTCGATATCCACCACAAAGAGTTCCGTCACTCACTGCGCGGCTACAGTGAGGAAGAGGTCGATGCTTTCCTCGATGAGGTGGCCGACGAGTTCGAGAGGCTCTTCAAGGAGAACATCGATCTCTCCGAGAAGCTCGAGGCTGCCAGTGAGAAGGTGCGGCAGTACCAGGAACAAGAGCAGACAATCCGCAACACGATGATCACCGCTCAGCGCTCGGCAGACGACATCGCCGCCAAGGCGCGTGACGAGTCAAGCGTCGTCTTGCGCGACGCCGAGATGAAGGCGAAGGAGATCATCCACGCCGCGCTACAGCAGAAGCAGAAGATCGCTGCGGAGCTAGTCCGCATCAAGCAGGCCGAAGAGGATTTTCGGGCTCGCTTCCGCGGGCTTCTTGACCAGCACTCGCGTAGTCTGGCCGAGATCAACGTCCCCGAGGATGTCACCGTGCTCATGGGCGAGACCGGCGACGGCGTTGTCGGCGACGTGTCGGTGTCGTCGAGCCCGGTACTCGATGTGATGGAGTTGGCCCCTGCGACACCCGCTGCGTCTGAAACGCCTTCCGAGGTCGTGGCGCCAACTCCGGCCGTCCCTGATGAAGATGACTCGTCGGACACCGATGACGGGTTCGCGGTGGACCTCGGTCTGCCCATTGAGCCCCCGGAGTCGGGATTCGTCGAGAGCGTCCAGCTCGGCGAGATGGAGTCTCCAGACCTCGGGCCCGAGGATGCGGAGTTCTCTGAGCCCAAGGAGTTCGAGATCCGCCCGTTCGATCAGCTCGGCGAGCGAGATGACGACACAGACATCGAGGAGATCGACTAGGTCCCCAGCGATGTCTTCGGCACGCATGGCCGTGCACGTCACTCCCAAGGCGGGCCGCGACGAGATCGTCGGCTGGCGTGGAAGCGAGCTTTCGGTGAGGGTAGCGGTCGCGCCTGAGGGCGGAAAGGCCAACGCTGCAGTGTGCGCCTTGGTCGCTGGCTCGCTAGGCGTGCCGAAGAGCGCAGTGCGCGTCGCGCGCGGCCTGACCTCACGGCACAAACAGCTTGAGATCGGTGGAGTGTCCGAGCGCGATGTGCTTTCGGCGTTCGGCGAGCCGGATCCGGGGCTGTTGTGAGCGACGGCGTCGGAGAGACGGGGACTTCGGAGAGAGCCGGCGGCGTGAGCCTCGTTGCTCCTGCTGGCAGGAATCGGTCCTTCGTATGGCTCGGGTTCGGCTTCGCGGCTCCCTGGCTGGCCGTCTTCCTCATCGGCTCGATTGCGGTAGTGGTGATTGCTGGTCCCGACCAGCTGCGCATTGCCCTCCTCGGGGCGCTCTGGGTGAATCTGCTCGTCGGCATCATCCACATTCTGGCCGTCGCGCTCGTATGGTTGGGTGCATACGCGCGATGGGGCGAAGAGCGCATCTCCCTTGACGCACAGCGTTTCGAGATACTGCGCACTGCGCTCGGCATTCGTGTGCCGTTTCGACTGAAGCGTGAACCTGGGGATGGCGTGCGCGTTCTCGGCGCGGGAGAACATGGACCGGGCAAGGGCCCGCATGCGCGACTGGAATGGCATGCGGGCGGATCTGCACTGAGATTCGGCGCAGGGCTTTCACCCGACCAGGCCGAAGCAACGGCGCGCGCCCTTCACGACTTCATGACGGGAGAGGCGGACTCCTTGTGACGCACGTGCGTGTCGAGGAGTTCGGTCTCGGGAATCGGCAGCTGATGCGCAAGTTCGCGCACTACCCGTGGCGATTGTATCGGGGGGATCCGTGCTGGACGCCACCACTGAATGCGGACTTGCTGGGCAACAAGGTGCTCGGAACGAAGGGTCTCCTCACCTCCGCGCACCCCTATCACCGGCATGCCGACGTAACCCACTTCCTTGCATGGCGGGGTAGCGTGGTCGTGGGGCGTGTCTCCGGCTCGATAGACCACGATTTCAACACCTTCCACGACTGCAACGTTGCGTTCTTCGGCTTCTTCGATGTGGCCGACGATCAGGAGGCTGCGAACGCGTTGCTCGAGTCTGTGCGCTCGTGGGCCGCCGCGCGGGGAGCAAGTGTTCTCCGCGGTCCGGGGCAGTACGGTTGCGCGACACACGAGCGGCAGGGCGTTCTCGTGGAGGGGTTCGAGTACGAACCCACGGTGGATCTCACTCACAACCCGCCGTACTTGGTCGGGCTGCTCGAACGGGCGGGCTTCTGCAAGGCGATGGACTACCACGCGTTCTTGCTGACACGCGAGACTCTCTCGCTGGATAGAGTCCGCCGACTTGCCGATCGTGTCCGGGCGAGGGGAGAGATCCGCACGCGCCAGGGGGACGTGACGCACTTCAACGAGGAAGTGCGACTGCTGCTGAGGATCTACAACGAAGTGTGGTCGGAGAACTGGGGCTTCATGCCGATCTCCGAAGATGAGGCCGACGAGATAGCCGCGACACTGAAGACGATCGTGGATCCTGGGCTGATTCGGTTCGCCTACGTCGGGGATGAGCCGGCAGCTGTTATCGGAGTGTTGCCCGACCCCTACTGGGCTCTGAGGCCGCGGTGGCGTTGGTTCGGGGACTCGGACGCCGTTCGGCTCGCCCGGCTCATGGCGACGCGTCGACACATTCCGCGGCTGAGGGCGATGTTCTTCGGCATACGGGAGCCGTATCGGCGCATGGGAGTCGATGCGGTGCTGTTCGACGAGGTCTTCACGTACGGGCTCGAGCGGGGGGTCTACACGTCGGTCGATGGGTCGATGGCGCTGGAGACGAACGATCTCGTGCATCGTTCAGCAGAGGTCGTGGGCAGCAAGCGCTACAAGACCTGGCGCATCTTCGAGGCGCCTCTCTAGGGCCGATCGGCGCCGCGTATACTGGGCATGGGATCGGTTCGCCGAAGGAGGGGGGCAGCCATGCCGAGGAAGTACGTGCGTCTCGTTGTTGTAGCCGCTGCCACGTTCGTCTTCATACTTGGAACCGTTGGGACGGCCGTGGGAATGACCGTGCAGCGCCTGGACGGTCACAGTCGCTACGAGACCGCCGTCGCTATTGCGCGCAGGACCTTCGACCCTACCGGGACGAAGACATGGGGCACTGTCGATGACATCATCATCGCGTCCGGTGAGGATCGGGCGGCAGCAGATCCGCTCTCGGCGTCAGGCCTGGTTTGGGCCTATGACGCGCCGATGTTTCTCATCAGCTCGTCGTATGTACCGAACGAAGTCCTTGTTGCCATCAAAGAGGTGTACCTTTCGAGCGGCGTTGTCGATCTGCACGTCGTGGGAGGGCTCAGCACGATTCCCGAGGCTCGGATTGATGAGATCGAGGCGTATGTGACTCCTGCACCAGCGACGTTCGGCCGCCGCAGATTCACCACGACCGGGAGTAGATACGACCTCGCATCCGAGATCGCCAAGTACGTCGCGATCGAGTACGGAACGCGGAATATGGCGGATCCACACGCGGTGCTGATCGCGAACGGCGAGGACCCTGACAAGTTCTTCGACGCCATGGCACTCTCGGCGATTTCTGCCAACAACGGGTATCCCATCCTGCTTGTGAAGAAGGACAGTGTCCCCCCGGTGATCATGGCGAGATACAACTCGATCGGCCATGCCGCAAGGATCATCGGAGGCGGCCCGAACACGATTTCTGCGGCTGTTGCGTCACAACTCCCCGCGTTCTTCATCGAGCGATGGTGGGGACAGACTCGCTACGACACGGCTCGGGACGTCGCTGACAAAGCACTGTTGAAAGGATGGCTGACCGACGCGAGAGTGGGCGTGGCTGCGCGACTGCCCGACGCACTGACGGGCGGGGCGGCTGTGGGCTATATGGGGGGACCGCTGCTCTTGACGAGGGACGACAGCCTTCCGTCAAGCGCGAGCACATACTTGACCGCTCACAAGGGGAACATCATCCAGCCCTACATCTTCGGCGGACCGAACAGCGTTTCGATCGGTGTGGAGGCCAAGATGAACCAGCTAATTCAGTAGAGGTGCCGCTCGGGACGTCTACGATGGTCGGTCCGTCTTGCCTACCCTCCACCACCTGCGATAACATCGCCCGTACGTGGTCGGATAGAATCGGCCACCGATTCTCGAATGCAGAAGGCGATGACGGGGACGAGTACGCCGACGTAGACGCCCCATACAGCGAGCGGGGACAGTGCAAGCCCGCAGGTGGCGAGTCGGAGGAACATCACCCCATCAGCTTCGAACCGAAAGCGGGGAGTGCGGGAGGCGAGATGCCTCGGACGCGGCTCTTCGGCAAGTAGGCTTCGACGGGCGCCCCCGTTACAGGGCAACCGAGTGGCGTGCGGGGAGACCTCGCGCAAGCTGGGTGGTACCGCGGAGTGTGCAGCGCGCTTCGTCCCAGGTGAGGACGGTGCGCGCTTTCTATTTGTGCGATGTCAGGTGTGCCACGGAGTGGCGAGAGGATCAGGCGATGGGCGAGAAGTCAGACTACAAGAGCACGATGAACCTGCCGCAGACAGACTTCCCGATGCGGGCGAACCTCTCGCAGCGGGAGCCTGAGTGGCTGGCGTTCTGGGACGAGAACGACATCTACGCGAAGTCGCTCGAGGTCAACGAGGGAGGACCGATCTTCATCCTTCACGACGGGCCCCCGTATGCCAACGGGCACATCCACATGGGAACCGCGTTCAACAAGGTCTTCAAGGACCTCATCGTCAAGTACAAGACGATGCGAGGGTACTGGTCGCCGTACGTGCCCGGTTGGGACTGTCACGGCCAGCCGATCGAGCACCAGGTCGAGAAGAATCTCGGTCCCGAGAAGATGCAGAAGATCACTCAGGCGAAGCTTCGGGAGCTCTGTCGCGACTACGCCCTGAAGTTCGTCAAGGTGCAAGGCGACGAGTTCAAACGCCTTGGCGTTCGCGGTGACTTCGAGGAGCCATATCTCACGCTGAATCCAGCGTACGAGGCCGGGAACGTGAAGATCTTCAAGCAGATGTACGACCGCGGGATGATCTACAAGGGAAGCAAGCCGATCCACTGGTGCATGCGCTGCAAGACCGCGCTTGCCGAAGCAGAGATCGAGTATGGCGACGAGACCTCCGACAGCATCTACGTCAAGTTCTGGTTCACGGATGCTCCAGAGGCGTTCTCTAACCCTCAGGGAAAGGTTGCGATTCTCATCTGGACGACCACCCCGTGGACGCTCCCGGCCAACGTGGCTGTCACGCTCGCCGAGGGTGCCGACTACGTCGGCGTGCGCGATGGAGACGACATCATCGTCATGGCCGAAGAGCTGGTCCCGCAGGTCGGCGCGGTCGCCGGATGGGAGTCACCGCAGCTAGTGAAGGTTCCCGACGGTACGCCCGCGCGCATGAAGGGGTCGGAGCTCTCAGGCCTCAAGTACGCGCAGCCAATCCACAACGGGGTCGAAGGGGTCGTGATCACGGGTGAGCACGTTGACCTGTCGACAGGCTCCGGTGCGGTTCACACGGCACCCGGCCACGGTGAAGAGGACTGGCTTGTAGGCCAGCGCTTCGGATTGCCCTCGCCGATGCCCGTGGACGACCACGGAGTCTTCGACCAGGGCGGCGGACAGTTCGCGGGGATGCACGTAGACGACGCGAACCCGAAGATCATCGGCTTCCTTCGCGACGCCGGCAGCCTGCTTGCCGCCGAGAAGACCTCGCACAGCTACCCGCACTGCTGGCGCTGCAAGCAGCCCGTCATCTTCCGCGCGACCGAGCAGTGGTTCGTGTCGATGGACAAGGCGGCGGACGGCGTCAGGCCGCTGCGGGAGGGCGCCCTCGACGCGATCGACCACGTCGATTGGATTCCGGGATGGTCGATCAACCGCATCAAGTCGATGGTCACGGACCGTCCCGATTGGTGCGTCTCACGACAGCGCGCCTGGGGCGTGCCGATTCCCGTGTTCACCTGCGCGAAGTGTGGCGAGACACTGGCAACAGACGAATCGTTCGACGCCGTCATCCACCTGTTCGAGACCGAGGGCGCGGACGCCTGGTTCACGAAGGACCCGTCCGAGTACCTCCCCGCAGGCGTCACCTGCGGGCGCTGCGGTGGCACGACGTTCATCCCGGAAGACGATATCGTCGATGTCTGGTGGGAGTCGGGCGTCAGCCACACGAGCGTGCTCAAGGCGAGGCCCGAACTCCGGTTCCCGGCCGAGATGTATCTGGAGGGCTCTGATCAGCATCGCGGTTGGTTCCAGTCCGGGCTCCTCACGAGCGTGGGAGCATACGACAAGCCGCCGTTCGAATCCGTCCTTACGCACGGGTTCATCGTCGACGGCGATGGCCGAAAGATGAGCAAGTCGCTCGGCAACGTGATCTCGCCGCTGGACATCGTCTCGAAATCCGGTGCCGACATCATTCGCCTGTGGGCTGCTTCGGCAGACTACAGCCAGGACATCTCGGTCTCCGATGAGATTCTCGAGCGCACGAGCGAAGCCTACCGGCGCATGCGCAACACATTCCGCTTCCTGCTCTCCAACCTCTATGACTTCGATCCAGACCGCGCAGTCGCATGGGCTGACATGCCCGAGATGGACCGCTACGCCACGGTCGCGCTCGCCGACATGGTTGCGCGCTCCACCAAGGCCTACGACGACTGGAAGTTCCACCAGGTCTACCGGTCCGTCTACGACTACTGCGTGACCGACTTGTCGTCCTTCTACCTGGATGTCCTCAAGGACCGCCTCTACTCCGACGCTCCGGACTCCCTGTCCCGCCGCAGCGCGCAGACCGTGCTCGCCGAGATCCTCACGGCGCTCGTACGAATCGTCGCTCCCATCCTCACCTTCACGTCCGAGGAGATCTGGCAGTTCATGCCCGAGTCCATGCGCGACGGTGCGATGAGCGTCCAGCTGGCCGGTTGGCCCGAGGTCGACGTACCTGCCGAAGAAGCTGCCGCGCTCCGCGAGGCATACGCAGTCGTGCTCGAGGTCCGTGACGAGGTCATGCGAGCGCTCGAGACCGCGCGCAACGAGAAGACAATCGGGAAGAGCCAGGAGGCGAAGATCGTGATCGAGGCGCCGACTGACATGATTACCTCCCTACGCGATCGTGACCTCACGACGCTGGCAGACATGTTCATCGTCTCGGCGGTGGAGCTCAGAGACGGCGACACGTTGACCGCACGCGTGGCGACAGCGGACGGTGAGAAGTGCCCGCGATGCTGGAACTTCCGTGAGCTCACCGAAACGGGAGTCTGCGCGCGTTGCGCCAGCGTGCTCGAGGGGCGCACACTGTAGTAGCCGTACGAAGGCAACGGGCCCGCGAATGGCGGGCCCGGACGCTTCTTCGGCAGGTAGAGTACCAGGCCAGAGTGGTACAATCTCAGCATACGCAGCTATGAGCGCCCGGCACGGCCGGGCGCTTGTGAATATATGAGACGTCGATGAAAGAGCCTTCGATGGACAAGGGCACTCAGAAGAAGCAGCGAGCACGTCTTGAGGAAGAGCGCGATCGTCTTGGCGAGGAAGTAGCCGAGATCGAACGCGAAGGACACGAGGCGCTCTCAGAAGCCAGCGGAGAGAACAACTACCGCGACCATATGGCCGATCAGGGCACGGCGACTTTCAGCCGCGAGCTGGACATGACGCTCGATGAGAACGTGCGGACCGCGCTCAGCGCCGTCGAGCATGCGCTCGTACGCATGGATACGGGAGAGTACGGCGTCTGCGAGCGATGCGGAGCCGCCATCGACGACGATCGCTTGCTGGCCATCCCCACAGCGACCTTGTGCATCACATGCAAGTCCAGCGAAGAATCGCGGTAGGAGCGCGTCGACCGCTCGCCGTGCTTTCCGGCTGGGCGCTTGCGACGCTGATTCTGGACCGACTGACCAAGTGGTGGGTCAGCACGTCGGTTCAGCCGTATGACTCGATTCCTGTCATCAAGGACGTCTTCCATATCACCTTCGTGCGCAACACGGGGGCAGCGTTCGGTCTTATGCCGGGAAAGCAGCCGCTGTTCATTCTCACGTCGTCGGTCGTGCTGCTCGGCATCGTCGGGTATGTCTGGCTCATGCGGCCGGCGGCCACGTGGCTCAACGTCTCGCTTGGGATGATCGCGGGCGGTGCTTTCGGCAATCTCATCGATCGCGTCGTCACAGGTCGGGTCGTGGACTTCTTCGACCTGGTGGCAATCGAGTTTCCGGTGTTCAATATCGCGGACTCGGCGATCGTTGTCGGCACGAGCATGCTGGTCGCGTGGGTGCTGTTCGGCCCGGAGAGTGAGCATGCCCGCCGCCCCGAGCCGGACGACGCCGTCGGTGGTGTGCCTGCCGATGCGAGTGGCGGGGACGGAACGCACACGACGGAGTTCCTGTGAGCGAGGGCGAAACCCACGACTTTGCCGTGCGGGCCGAGGAAGCCGGAGAGCGCATCGACAAGCTGCTCGGGGACGTCGATTTCCTGCCGTCCCGTTCGGCAGCGGCGCGGCTACTCGACGGGGGATTCGTCCGTGTCGACGGGCAGCCCGTCACGAAGAGCCATGTCGTGCGTGCCGGCGAGCGCGTGTCGGTCTTCGTGCCGCCCGCCCAGCCCAGCGATCTGACGCCCGAGGACATTCCGCTCGACATCCGCTACGAGGATTCGGATCTCATCGTGCTCTCGAAGCAGGCTGACCTCGTCGTTCATCCCGCACACGGTAACTGGACGGGCACGCTCGTTCACGCGCTTCTCCATCATGCCGAAGCGCTGGGGACGCTCCAGGGGGAAGATCGTCCCGGCATCGTGCACCGCCTCGACAAGGACACCACCGGTCTGATGATGGTCGCCAAGAACGACACGGCCCAGGCCGCGCTCAGCGAGGCCATCAAGATACGTTCGATCGACAGGCGCTACATCACCCTGGTGCACGGCTACATCGCGCCGGATTCGGGGCTCATCGACGCGCCTATCGCCCGCGATCCGCGCGATCGCCTGCGCATGCATGTGAGCGAGGCCGAACACGCAAAGCAGTGCGTGACGACCTTTCGGGTGCTCGAGCGATTCGGGGCGGGACGCTGGGACGACGGCTACACGCTGGTCGAGTGCAAGCTCTACACCGGGCGTACGCACCAGATTCGGGTCCACATGGTCTACATCAACCACGCGTGCGTCGGCGATCAGCTGTATGGCAGACGCAACGTCAAGGCGGACAGGGGGCTCGAGCGGCAGTTCCTCCACGCCTACCGGCTCGAACTGACGCACCCGTCCACCGGCGAGGAGCTGCGGTTCGTCGACCCGCTACCCGAGGACCTGGCCAAGCTGCTGCGGGAGCTCGAGCCGGATTCGCTCGGGCGCACCGAGGCGGGGGACGAGGTCCTGGGCTTGATGCAGGAGGCGGCGGACGGGAAGTAGGCGCTCGGCGCCCGCCCGTCCGATTCGGCGCGATGCACGGTTGGCATCCGGCTCCCGTCCTGGTATCGTCGCACACGACCTTTAACCCGGTCCCGTGAGGCTGGCAAGGGAGCATACTGCAGAACGCCGCGCTCGCGCGTGCACGCACCCAGATGCCTTCCAGCCGACTCGCGCAGGAAGGCTTTTCGTTTGCCGAAGAGACGTCGCAGTGCGGCGCCCTCTTCGGCCCGAAACGAGGGAGGTGCCGCGCGTGGAGTACCGCACGAAAGCTGTGGTCATGGATGCGCCGGCTATCGAGAGGGCGCTCACCCGCATTTCCCACGAGGTCCTCGAAGCCAACAAGGGCGCCGGCAACGTCGGCCTGGTCGGCATCGTGACGCGAGGCGCGTGGCTCGCAGAGCGGCTGGCGGCGCGTATCCTCGAGATCGAGGGCACCGAGGTCCCCGTCGGGACGCTCGACATTTCCTTCTACCGCGATGACGTTGCGACGAGACTCTCTCCCGAGGTTCACCGCACGGACATCCCCTTCGACGTCGAAGGGCGCGACATCGTGCTCTGCGACGACGTGCTCTACACGGGCCGCACGATTCGCGCCGCGATGGACGCGATCATGGACTACGGCCGCCCGAACACCATCCAGCTGGCGGTCCTCGTCGACCGCGGCCACCGTGAGCTGCCTATTCGCGCGGACTACGTCGGCAAGAACGTCCCGACTTCGCACCGCGAGCGCGTGACCGCACGCTTCGCCGAGCACGACGGTCACGATGCCGTCGAGATCCTCGAAGCCGTTGGGAACGGGGGGAGCGACCAGTGACTTCCCTGACCACCCGCCACATCATCTCCATGGACGATCTGACTGCCGAAGAGGTCGAGCTGATCCTCGACACGGCAGAGTCGTTCAAGGAGGTCAACGAGCGCACGATCAAGAAGCTGCCGACCCTGCGCGGCCGTACCATCATCAACCTGTTCCTCGAGCCGTCGACGCGCACGCGCACGTCCTTCGAGATCGCCGCGAAGCGCCTCTCCGCGGATGCGGTCAACATGACCGGGTCCGCTTCGGCCACCGTGAAGGGCGAGTCGCTGCGCGACACGGCGAAGACGCTGTCCGCGATGTCGTGCGACCTCATCGTCGTGCGGCATCAGTACGCGGGAGCGCCGCAGTACCTGGCCGAATGTATGGACGCGCACGTCATCAACGGCGGCGACGGCAT
>JAENZW010000200.1:864-2921 GCA_016841065.1 Actinomycetota bacterium | reverse complement strand
TCGGCGTCTCTTCGGCATAGGGGCCGATGTGCATGACCTGCACGCTTGTGCCTTCCGTGAAGGTCTCGACCCGCACGTCCGCGAGACGCGGGAGGTTCCTGTCGCCCTTCGCGGCGATCTTGGCGCGGACCTCGTCCACGAACTCGGCGGAGACCTCGTCGGGAAGCACGAGCATGAGGCGCCACGCGAGCCGTTCGCGCAGCTCGGGCGCGAACTCCCCGGGAGTCTCCGGGTCCCAGTACAGACCTTCGAGCGGCATCACGGGGTAGCGCAGATCGAGGCGCTTCTTGGCCGCGAAGCGCGTGGAATAGGCGAGGCCGTAGAGCGACTTGACGGCATCCTGGAACGTCGGCTCGCCGATGTCACCGGCGCCGTCGAGCATCAGGAAGCGCAGCCGGGGCACCTGTACCACCGTCGCCACCTTGGCACTCGGCTTGTACAGCCTCGCGAACTGCTTCTTGAGATCGAGATCGAGCACGCGGGACCGCTACTCCGGGTCGGCGAGCGTCACCTGGACATCGACGTTCGCCTGCTCGCCTGCTGCCGTGAGCGTCTCGATCCAGTCCGTTTCGGCAAGGCCGGAAGGAACGGCCACGACGGCGGCCATGAAGAACAGCGGTGTGCCGCTCACCGGGGCGTGGCGGATGGATGTCTCAATGGACTCGATGTTGATGCCGCGGGCCGAGAGCCCGGAGGCTATCTCGTACACGATGCCCTCGTGGTCGGCGCCCTGGACTTCGACGCGGTAGATGGCGGCCGCACCGCCGGCTCTCGCTTGCGTCAGGCCGGTGGTCACCTTGTAGCCCTGCTCGACGAGCGGGCCGAACGCCTCGTCGACCTCGTCGACCTTCTCGTGCGGCAGCGAGGCGAGCATGAGGATCGCGAACTCGCCGCCCAGGCGCGTCATTCGGCTGGTCTCGACGTTCGCGCCCAGCGTCAGCATCACGCGGGTGACTTCCTCGACGACGCCGACGCGGTCGGGACCGGTCAGCGTGAATACGATGTCGGTGCTCATTGCCTCGGCGTCCTCTCTCGACGGTCCGGGCGTGCCCGGCCGGATGATCCCCGCCCTAGAAGCTATCAGGGTTGGGGCCGAAGGTCACCTGCCGCGAGCGTCGCGCCGCCGGACCCGTCGCTTGCCGGCGCTCTACCCCAGCTCCGCCTTCATCTGGTGCCACGCGTGGCGGGCGTCTTCGACGGAGCCTTCGTCCTCGATCGTCGTGATGTCGCCGGGCTCCACGTCGAGCGTGACCGCCTTCAGGACCCGCCGCATGATCTTGCCGCTGCGTGTCTTCGGCAGCATGGACACGATGTTGATCTCGCCGACGACCGCCACCGGCCCGAGCTCGTGCCGCACGGTCGCGAGCAGCTCACCCTTCAGCTCCGCTGTAGGCTCCACACCGTGCTTGAGCACCACGAATGCCGATATGACCTCGCCGCGGAGGTCGTCTGGCCGCCCGATGACGCCGGATTCGGCGACCGACGGATGCATGAGGAACGCGGTCTCGACCTCGACCGTGCCGATGCGGTGATCGGCGATCTTGATGATCTCGTCGGCACGCCCGGCGAACCAGACGTAGCCGTCCTCGTCGATGTGCGCCGAGTCGCCGGTGTAGTAGAGTCCCGGGATCTTTGCCCAGTAGTCGTTGCCGTAGCGCTCCTTCTCGCCCCACAGCGTCGCGATCAGCCCGGGGAACGGGCGTTTGATGACCATGATGCCCTTCTCGTTCGCCGCGCACGGCTCGCCCTCGGTGGTCACCACTGCCGCGTCGATTCCCGGCAGCGGGATGCACGCCGACCCGGCCTTCACGGGCAGCATCCCTAGCCCGTACGGATTGCCGAAGACCGGCCCGCCCGTCTCGGTCTGCCACATGTGGTCGATGACCGGCACCCGGTTGCGCAGCACCGTGTTCTGCAGCCAATCCCAGGCCGGGGCGTTGAGTACCTCGCCCGCGCAGAAGACGCGCTCGAGGCGCGAGTGATCTACTGAAGAGAACGCGTCTTCCCCGTAGCGCATGAGCAGCCGGACGGCCGTGGGGGAGGTGAAGACGCCGGTC
>JAENZW010000200.1:0-854 GCA_016841065.1 Actinomycetota bacterium | reverse complement strand
CGATGGCGGCGCGCCAGTTCGCGTCCGGGGTCGGGCAGTCGAGCGCGCCCTCGAACGCGAGTGTCGTGCAGCCTAGCACCAGCGGCGCGTAGACGATGTAGCTGTGGCCGACGATCCAGCCGATGTCCGAACCCGACCACCACACCTCACCGGGCTTGAGGCCGAAGCACCAGCGCGCCATGGCCGTGATGTGCACCTGGTAGCCGCCGTGCGTGTGGACCGCGAGCTTCGGCTTGGCCGTCGTGCCGGATGTCGCCAGGATGAATGCGGGGTCGTTGGCTTCCATCTCCACATGCGCGCCCTTTTGCCCCTCTCCGCGCGCCAGGAACTCGGCCCACGACAGGTCGCGACCGGCGGTCATCGAAGGCTCTTCGGCGGAACGCTGGAGCACGATCACATGCTCGACGCCGGGGCCGGCGTTGTCCATGGCCTCGTCGACGATGCCCTTGAGCGGGATCTCCTTGCCGCGGCGGTAGGTGATGTCTGTCGTGAAGACCAGCCGCGATCCACTCGCCTGGACGCGGTCCGCCAGCGCGTGCTCGCCGAAGCCGGCGAACACAACCGAGTGGATCGCGCCGATGCGCACCGTGGCGAGCATCAGGATGATCGCCTCGGGGCAGGTCGGCATGTAGATCGTCAGGCGGTCGCCGCGCTCGATCCCCATGCCGCGGAGCGCTGCCGAGAGCCGCTCGACTTCGGCCAGTAGCTCGGCGTACGTGAAGGTCCGTCGGTCGCCGCGCCCGGTGAAGTAGACGAGAGCGTTCTGCGAACCACGCCCCGTCGCCACGTGGTGGTCGAGCGCGTTGTACGCGAGATTCGTGCGCTCACCCGGGAACCAGCGAAACGACGGCGGG
>JAENZW010000199.1 GCA_016841065.1 Actinomycetota bacterium | reverse complement strand
CGGCACCTCCGCGTGACGTCGGCCTGCCGCGCGGCGCCAACAGCATCACCCGCGAACTCAAGGACCTCTGGCTCACCGACGAGGACGAGTAGTAGCCGGCCCCACCTCTTCGGCCTGCCCCCGCCTCCCCTTGGGTACATAAACCCATCTACACCGCACTATCGCAGGGGGGAAGTGGTTTGCATGTCGCATTGGGGTCCGTATTCGCTGCACGACAAGAGCGCCGTGGTCACAGGTGGCGCAATGGGGATCGGGCTGGGCATCGTCAAGCGCCTGGCCGAAGCTGGGGCCAACGTCCTCATCGCCGATCTCGACTATGAATGTGCGCTGCGGGAGACGAAGGATGTCGTGGCGGGTGGCGGCAAGGTCGCTTGCATGGCGCTCGACGTCACCGCAGCCGACGCCGGGGCACAGATCGTCGCGGCTATGGTCGAGAACTTCGGCGGGGTCGACATCCTCGTCAACAACGCGGGCATCTACCCGCAGGTCCCGATGCTCAACATGGAGCCGGGCGTGTTCGACAAGGTCATCCAGATCAACCTGAAGTCGCTGGCGTTCATCTCGAAGGCCGTCGGCCAGAAGATGGTGGATCAGGGTCGCGGAGGCAAGATCGTCAACATCGCATCCATCGATGGCCTGCATCCCTCGATGATCGGCCTCGCGGCGTACGACGCGTCCAAGGGCGGCGTCGTCATGTTCACGAAGAACTTCGCGCTCGAGATGGGGCAGTACGGCGTGAACGTCAACGCCATCGCCCCGGGCGGCATCAACACGCCGGGCACGGCGGCACCGCTCGCCGGCAGCGGCATGACGCAGGAGCAGATGGACGCCATGATGGACGCCTTCAAGGCGCGCATTCCGATGGGCCGAATGGGCGAACCGGACGACATCGGAAAGGTCGCGGCGTTCCTGGCCTCTTCGGGAGCCGACTACATGACCGGCGAGATCGTGGTCGTCGACGGGGGCATGCTGCAGAGCTAGCGCTTCGCCGTTTCGTGTGAGTGGGGGTGGGCAGCATGATCGGCACACGTCACCGTCGCATGCGCAGGGCGGTTCTTTTCGGCATGCTCTTCGTTCTGCTGTCCACCTCGACCGGGCTCCTCGCGCCGCCGCTTGCCCACGCCGCTCTCGACGACACCTCGATCCCGGGCAAACCGTTCACGCCCGGCGGCGTGAACACTCTGAGCGACACGCACACACAATCCGTGCACCGCGTGTACCTGATGAGGCGTCAGGTAGCGACGTTCGACCTGGTCGCAGGCGTGTCGACCGACTTCGACCTGTTCCTCTACCCGCCTGAAGCCGAGAACTTCACCACGCCGGCGGTCGCGCACTCGGTCACGGATGGTACGAGCGCCGAGTCAATCGAGTACGAGGCTGAGTCCACGGGCTGGCACTACCTTCGCGTGAAGCAATGGGCCGGAGAGGGCGTCTACAAGGTCGACTACTCGGTCCGCTGGCGAACGGGCTTCATGTGGACCCCCGCGACCGTGCGCGTCTGGGGCCCGGACCGCTACGAGACCGCCGTGGCAATCGCCGAAGAGAACTTCCCCGGCTGGCGCAACGTCAACCACGTCATCATCGCGTCCGGCGAGGACCGCGCTGCGGCCGACCCGCTTTCGGCCAGCGGCCTCGTGTGGGCATACGGCGGCCCAATCATGCTGGTCCGAGCCAACTCAGCGCCCGAATGCGTGCTGCAGGCGCTCGAGGACATCGCCGCCGAGAACGGGCCGTTCGAGCTGCATATCGTCGGCGGCCCCGTCTCGGTGTCGGCCGATGTGCTCTCCGACATCGCCGCGCGCGTCCCGGGCGTCATCTTCGATCGGCTGTTTCCGTACGACGACAGGTACACGCTCGCCGCGTCCGTCGCCCGCCGGAGGGAGACGGAGCGACCCGGGGAGACGTTCAACTCCTGGCTCAGGCCGACGGGCCGCGCGTTGATCGCGAACGGCGCGGACCCGGAGAAGTTCTGCGACGCGCTCGCGCTCTCACCGGTCTGCGCCGCCACAGGCTGGCCCATCCTTCTCGTCCGCGAGGACAGCGTTCCCGGACCGACCCGGGACGTGCTGCTCGATCTGGACTTGAGGTCGAGGACGGCAGCCGGGGGCCCGGCGACGATCTCGAACGCGTGCCTGGCCGAACTGGACGCTGGCGCCGCGACGTGCAACCGCGTGTGGGGCAGGGACCGCTACGCGACCGCGGTCGCGGTCATGACGACGTTCGCCGACGCCGACTTCTTGCCGCCACTCGACGACGAGATACTGGGCGTGACCGCCAAGCTCCCCGACGCGCTCACCGGCGGAGCCTTCCTGGGGCTGCGGAGGTCCTGCATCCTGCTCACGCGCCCGGCGTCGCTGCCGGATCCTAGCTGGAACTGCATCCACGCTCACGACCACAAGATCGCCTTCGTTTTCGGCGGGCCTGTGAGCGTCGAACCGGCGGTCCTGGACGACATCTACGAGGCCAGCATGCCCTAGCGCCGCCCGTCGTACCCCCCGTGACCTGCGACACTATTGGTTTCGGAGCGACCGTTCGGCCGAATGTGTTCAAGAGCATCCTGCCCTCCACCGAATGTTGTGAATAGGAGGCGTCTCGTGGACGTCCGGCATCCGGCGCATAGGGGCTCACCATGGTCGCGCATCCCGCGTGTGCAGTCGACTCGGTCGATCACACCATCCGCAACGTAGCAGCGAAGCACGGCGCCCTCGTCCTGCGCGACGCGTCCATCGCCCTCGCCACGAGTACCTATCACTGCGAATACCTGCTGGTCGACCAGTACGGCGTGCTGGTCATCCACACCGAGCTGTGGCCCGGCGCCAGCATCAAGGGCAGCGCCCGCTCCGCCGAGTGGACGGCGCGCCTCGGCCGGACCTCGCGTCGCCGCTTCCCCAATCCGCTCGCCGAGAACGGCCGACGCATCGAGG
>JAENZW010000012.1:15035-27481 GCA_016841065.1 Actinomycetota bacterium | reverse complement strand
ATCAAGGTCATCGTCGCGGCTGCGGGCAAGGCCGCTCACCTGGGCGGCGTAGTTGCGGCGTTCACGCCGCTGCCGGTCGTGACCGTGCCTATGAAGACGAGCGATCTGGGAGGTCTGGATTCGCTCCTATCGATGGTCCAGATGCCGACAGGCGTGCCCGTGGCCTGCGTCGCGATCAACGGCGCGAAGAACGCGGCCATCCTCGCGACGCAGATAATCGGCTCGTCTGTGCCGGAGTATCGCGAGCGAATTGTGCAGCTCAAGCAGCAGATGGCAGACGCGTAGACCGTCTTCCCCGCAGATTCCAAATGCAGCGTCTCGGCCCGGGTTTGGCCCGGGCCTTGCTCTTTCCACCGGCGGAAGGAGCAAGGAATGAGACTTCTGAGAAGGACATCCACAGACGCACCCGCCGGGGAGACCGCTCCTCGCGATTCGCGGCCGCCACTCGATCTGGAGATTCCCGACCGACTTGAGACCGCGACGTTCGCCGCCGGTTGATTCTGGGGCCCTGACGCCCGGTTCGGGCTCATCGAAGGCGTGTGGCGCACGCGAGTCGGCTACGCCGGAGGCACGACGGCAGATCCGACGTACCGGCGCATCGGCGACCACACCGAATGCTTCCAGGTCGATTTCGACCCGGAACGGCTTCCGTACGAGGACCTCCTTGAGGCCTTCTGGGTCGTGCACAGCCCGTTTCATCCGGCCCACTCGCTGCAGTACGCGTCGTTGGTGCTGGCCCACGACGACGCCCAACACGAGGCCGCGCTCGCCTCGTGCAAGCGCATCGCCAGCAAGACGAACCGTGCCATCCAAACGGACGTTCGTCGGCTCGACCGCTTCTACGTCGCCGAAGACTACCACCAGAAGTACGGCCTTCGGGCCGACAAGACGCTCATGGCCGACCTGGGGCGCTACTACCTCGATGACGCGACCTTGAGGGAGTCGACCACCGCGGCGAGGCTCAACGGGTATGCATACGGTGCGGGTTCTTCGGCACGTCTGGAGCGAGAGATTGACATTCTCGGTCTCAGCGACCAGGGCGTTCGTCATCTCCGCGGCGTGGTTCGCGCCGCGCGTTGATCGGAGGCATGCGGTGGTACGGAGAGTAGAGAAATCCGACGACGAGTGGAGGGCGTCGCTCACTTCCGAGCAGTTTCGCGTCCTGCGCCGTGCGGGCACGGAAGCGCCTTTCGCCGGCGAGTACACGGATCTCGAGGATGAGGGTGTCTACGCGTGCACTGGTTGTGGCGCGACGCTCTTCTCCTCGGCGACCAAGTTCCACTCCGGGTGCGGATGGCCGAGCTTCTACGAGCCCATAGAGGCCGACGCAGTCACGGAAGAGACGGACACAACGCTCGGGATGACGCGAACCGAAGTACGCTGCGCCACTTGTGACGGGCACCTCGGACATGTCTTCCCGGACGGGCCGCCGCCGACGGGGTTGCGGTACTGCATCAATTCGGTCTCTCTGCAGTTCGACCCCGCCGAAGAATAGCGGCCTCACCTGTGTGAGGCGGGACTTCCTCAGTTACCGATCTCGGGAAGGGGGCTAGGCCAGCGTGGACTGGCTAGTGTCCTCGTGCTGACCGCGATGCTCCTGCTGGTCTTCGTGTCGACATCGAATGTGCTCGAGCACGCGGGCATAACCGAGTCTCTGGATCCCTACGAGGACTACGTAGAGGTCTTGTTCTTCCCCCTTCTCGGCTACGCCGCGTACGTCATGAGTTCAACCGAGCAGATCGCGCGCTTGCGGATGACACAGCGGGCCGCGGTGGCGGAGCACGATCTTCCGATGCGCATCGTCGTGGTCGACGGTCGGGGGTGTGCGCAGTATGGGCCTCTCCGCCGTTCCTCTCGGCGAGGATGGTAGCGCGTCGGTCGCGGTCTTCCAGTTCCATCGCGATTCGGCTAGCTAGCCGACATCTCACGCCCGTGGTCGCTCGTATGTGCCCCGTTCCCCTTCTTCGGGCATAATCGCATTCATCCGACATATCCGCAGCCTATTGGAGTTGCCATGCTGTCTCTTGCATTGCCCAAAGGGAGCCTCGAGGAGCAGACGCTGATCCTGTTTGCCCAGGCCGATCTCGAAGTGAAGCGTTCCAGCCGGGAGTACAACCCCGTGATCGATGATCCGCGGATCTCACGGGTGAAGATCCTGAGGCCACAGGAGATACCGCTGTTCGTTCAGGACGGCTACTTCGACATCGGGCTCTCAGGTCACGACTGGGTTCGGGAGAGCGGCGCGGACGTTATCGAGGTTGCGGACCTGCCATACGCCAAGACGGGCACCGGGTTCGTGAGGATGGTACTCGCCGTTCCGGAGGAATCGCCCATCGCTTCGGCGCGGGACATCAAGCCGGGAAGTCGCGTTACGACGGAGTTCCCCAAAGTGACAAAGCAGTTCTTCGACGAACTCGGCATCCCTGTCGAGGTCCACTTCTCGTACGGTGCGACCGAGGCGAAAGTCCCGGAGATGATGGATGCTCTGGTCGATCTGACGGAGACCGGTTCGACCATCAGGCGCAACGGGCTCAAGATCATCGACACGATTCTGCAGTCGACCACGCGGCTCCTGGCCAACCGGCAGGCGTGGGAGGACCCGGACAAGCGCGTAGCCATCGAGGAGATTCGCACGTTGCTTCTGGGCGTCATCGACGCGCGGGGACGCGTGCTGCTCTCTATGAACGTGCCGCACGACCGGCTTGAGTCCGTCATCGGCGAACTGCCTGCGATGAAGCGGCCGACCGTCAACAAGCTGTACGGCTCCGAGGACTACGAGATCACGACGGTGGCCGACAAGGCGACGGTGAACGTGCTGATTCCCCGGCTCAAGGCATCCGGGGCCGAAGATATCCTTGAGCTGCCGATAAGCAAGATCATCCGCTAGGTGTGCGGGGATCCTCGGCATGGCCCGCGACGTCTATGGCACTGTCGATCTCAAGCACGTCGTCGGAATCCGGCTGCATGAGGACTTCTTCGGCCACCTCCTGGGGTATGGAGAACTAGTGATAGACCTGGAGGCGGAATCGCCGGATGGCGTGAAGCACAGGGGAACCCACTCGCTCGACTTCCCGCGCGATGCGCGGAGACCGCGGGACGAGCTGGAGTCGGCGGTCGACCGACTCTGAGATAGGCGGTGAGATCTGCCATGCTTCCCCGTGTGATCGTCCACAACATGGTCAGCGTTGACGGGCGCACCGACTGGTTCGAACTCGATGAGGAGCAGCTCGACGAGACCGTCGCGAACTGGTCCGCCGACTGCACTCTCGCGGGGTCCGGGTCGCTACTTGCTGCGAATCCCCAGGTGGGGGAAGAGGAGTCCCCGGTTCCGATCGAGCCCATTCGAGAGGGCGACGATCGGCCCCTGCTCGCGGTCGTCGATAGCAGGGGCACTGTCAAGGGCTGGTCGCTGCTGCGCGATCTGCCCGGCTACCGCGGCGTCGTTGCGCTGTGCTCGGAGGTCACGCCACGCGAGCACGTCGAGATGCTCCGGGCTCGCGCCGTGCCCCACATCGTGACCGGAATCGACCACGTCTACCTCAGGGATGCGCTCGAACAGCTTCACGACGCGTACGGCGTCCGAGTCGTGCGCGTGGATTCCGGGGGGACACTCTCCGGGCTTCTCCTCCGGTCTGGCCTCGTGTCCGTCGTGAGCGTGCTCGTGCACCCCTCCCTGGTCGGAGGGCTGTCGCCGACCTCACTCTTTCGGGCACCCGATCTGAGGAACGGCACCGGCGTGATCGAGCTCAGGCTCGTCGGGGTCGAGCGTCTGAAGAGTGATGTCGTGTGGCTGCGGTATCTGGTCGTCAAGTGAATCCCTGCGCCGCAGTCGAGTAGACTTGTCCTACCTGCCAAAGATGAAGGAGTCTCATTGCCCGCCCGTGTTGCTCTCGTGCCTTGTCCTTCGTACGATCCGAAGATCGTGGCCGCCGCCGTTGCCGAAGGATTCTCACTGCTTGGCGGGGTCGAACAGTTCGCTGCTCTCGGCGAGACGATACTGCTCAAGCCCAACTTCCTTTCCGGCGCAGCACCCGATGCATGCGTCACGACGCACCCCGAGGTCTTCCGCGCCGTCACCGAGCACCTGCGCCCGGTGGGAGCGCATCTGACCTACGGCGATTCGCCGGGGTTCGGTCGTCCGGAGGGCGTTGCTCGCAAGGCAGGGGTCGCGGAAGTGGCCGAGGAGCTCGGCGTGACACTCGCCGACTTCATCGCGGGCAGGGAGGTTTCGTACCCGGACGGCTTCCTGATCAAGAAGTGGTTCTTCGCGCATGGCGCGCTCGACGCTGACGGCATCATCTCTCTGTCGAAGATGAAGACCCATGGCCTCACGAGAATGACGGGCGCGGTCAAGAACATGTTCGGTTGCATCCCGGGTATGCGCAAAGGTGAGTTCCACGCACGGATGAACGACGCGGAGCGCTTCAGCCAGATGCTCGTCGACCTCAATCGAGCGCTGCCCGCGCGGCTCCATGTGATGGACGGAGTCGTTGCGATGGAGGGCAACGGCCCGCGGAACGGAGACCCTCGAGCAATGGGAGTGCTGCTCTTCTCGACGGACCCCGTTGCGCTCGACGCCACGGTGTGTCGTCTGATGAACCTAGACCCTCTCCTTGTGGGAACGTGCGAGTTCGGCCAGCGCCACGGACTTGGTGCCTGGGAGCACGTCGAGGTGGTCGGCGGCAAGATCGGGGACTTCATCGCCGAGGACTACGTCGTGAACCGGCGCACTGCCTCGACGACCGGGAGCGGGTCCGGACGGGTGTCCCGTTTCATGCGTCGTTGGATCGTGCCGAAGCCCGTCATTCTCACCGACCGCTGCAGCAGGTGCGGGACGTGCGTCAAGGTGTGCCCCGTGGAGCCGAAGGCCGTCGACTGGCCCAGCGGCGAGGAGAGCAAGGGCCATCCTCCAGTCCACGACTACAACCTGTGTATTCGCTGCTACTGCTGTCAGGAGATGTGTCCTGACCGCGCTATCGAAGTTGAGGTTCCACCGCTCGGTCGTCTGATACACCGGTAGCCCATGTATCAGAGCGACTATATCCTTCGACAGATCGAACAGCTGGGGACGGTACTGCGTCGCCTCCTCGACATGCTACGTCAGGCGCGCCCCGAAGAGGCGCTTCAGCTGGCCGAAGAGGCCGTGTCGTTTGTCGCCGATGCGCCGCTTGTCCTGCTTGACGCGTTGGGGCCGGACGGTCTCGTGCAGTACTTGAGTGCCGGAGGTCAACTCGACGTGGATCGCGCTGTGCTGCTCGCCCGGACGCTCAATGAGCGTGCGCAGGCGTACGACGCGGGCGAGCGATTCGACGAGGCCGACGGGCAGCGCGAGAAGGCAGAGGCCCTGCTGCACGCCGCGCAGAAGGTGGACGCGGAACGCGTTCGGCACGTCCTGGAGATGCTCAACTAGCGCACACCCGCCGTGCCGCGGGATTAGTACGGTGCCTGCGGCGTTGTCCCCGTGGAGCCGCCGTTCGGGAATGCGAGAGTGATCGTGCGCCACACGCCCGGCGGTCCCTCATTGCCGGCGCCGTCGGTGGCCCGTACGCGCCAACGGGACGTGGGAGCCGGTACCTCGAAGGCATAGGTTGTCCCACGCAACCCGCCCAACTCGAGCGCGGGGTTCCACGACGAGCCGGATCCGTACGTGAAGAGCGCCTCCACCTCGATCGTGTAGCTGACACCGCTTGGATCTTCGACGGACAGCCACTCCAGCTCGACGTAGATGTCATCGCTGCGGTATCCGTCCGGAGGCGACATGAGATCCGGCGGTCCAGGCGGAGTCGTGTCGAGCGCTTCGGGATCGAGAACGCTTGCGGCAGCGGGCTCCTTCGGCTCGAAGCTCGCCGGGGGCGATGTCGGAGATGCGAACAGCTCGGGTGTCGTGGCGGCGGATGTCGGTACATGACCGGCGCTCGTAGGCGTGCTGCTCGCCGGCGCATCGACGCCGTTCTCGGGTGCGGACAGCAGCGCCACGCCGCCCATGCCGAGTCCGGCGAGGAAGGCGACCGTTGCGAACACGAGCGCGCCCTTCTGCCGGCGCGACAGCGAACGGAACCACCCTCGCCGAGCCGGCGCAGTCTGAGCTGCAGGCAGCGGGTCGCACGCACGCGTGCCTGGCGGCGCCTCGGCAGCCCCGGCCTGTTCGATTCTGCCGAAGAGCCCCGCTCCGATCCCGGCCGGCGGGATCAGCGGTAGCAGCGCGCGGTAGCTCGTAGACGCCTCGCGCATCTCGTCGAGCGCCCAGTGGCACAGCGGGCAGCCGTCGAGGTGTTCCTCGACGCGTACCCGCTCTTCGGCAGAGAGCTCGTCGTCGATGAGCGCGGAGAGCAGCGGTAGCATCTTCTGGCATTCGGCCGACAGCTTGTCGGCATCAACGGCATTCATGCGAAACGCCCCCTTGAACTTGAGGCGGGCCCGGGACAGGTAGACCCCGACGGTGTTGCGCGGCATCTCCATGACCTGCGCGATCTCCTCGTAGGAAAGCTCTTGCATTTCACGCAGGGTGAGTACGGCGCGCTGCTCGTCGGTGAGCTCGGCGGTGGCTTCCCGCACGGTCGCCTGCTGCTCGCGGAGCAACGCGACGCGTTCGGGGTCGGCGAAGACGGAATCGTCGGTCTGGAAGTCGAGCGGCGTCGGGTCTGCGGCCACGCGACCGCGCGTGCGAGTGACATCGTAGGCAAGATTGCGGGCGGTCCGGTACACGTACGGGCCGAACTTGAGCTGCTCGAGCCGCGGAAGCGATTCCCATACGCGCACGAAGGAGTCCTGCGTGACATCGGCCGCGTCCTCGGAGTTGCCGAGGATCCCGTACGCGAAGTTGTAGATCTTGGACTGCCAGCGCTCGAAGAGCTCCCCATACGCCGCGGTGTCGCCGCAGCGCGCGAGCGCGACCAACTCGGTGTCTTCTCGCGGTGTCATCGTGTCCTCCCGGGTATTCGTGACCGTAGTACGGCGTCGTGGTGGATGCAAGGCGCGTTAGCCCTCGTGCACGAGAAGTGCGGTCACGACAAGCCGCTGGCGCGCGCTGCGCTTTGGGTGACAGGTGGTGAGCGTGAGCCGGTCGTCATCAGTGGATCCAGCGACGCTCACCTCGGTCGGATCTACGATCCGGGTACCCTCGACCCGGTAGGTGAAACGACCCGCCGGCGTCACGCACACGATCTCGTCGCCGGGCTCGAGCTCGTCGAGCCGGTTGAACGGCTTGCCGTGCATGGTCCGGTGTCCGGCGATGCAGGCGTTGCCGGACTCTCCGGGGAGCGGCGTCTCGGGATAGTGACCGGGCGCTCGGTCGAGCTGCGAGGGCTCGGTGCCCTCGAGCACGTATGCGTCAAGCCCGACTGCGGGGATCTCGATGCGCGCGACGGCTCCGTCCGGCATCGGCTCTCCAGCGGTGTCGCCGGACCCGTTGGTCGGCAGCGCCTCGGCTGCCGCTGCAAGAGCGCGCTGTGCCGAGATGTACCGGAAGTCGGTGATGTGCGGCCAGGCGAGCATCCCGATGCCCGTCGCTACGAGCAGGATCACAGCCGCCACCTTGAGCCGTGCGACCTTGATGGCTTGCGCTGTGTGTGTCGTCCACTTCATCTCTCTCACCCTCATCCAGACTCTGCATCGCCTTCGAGCGGACTGCCGAAGAGGTCCCACTGCGGGACCTCTTCGGCGAGATCATCTAGTAGCGGTAGTTGCGGTCCTTGTTGTAGTTGGGGATGGACGCGGCGCCTACGGCGAACCCGAGGAGTACGATTCCGAGGGCTGCGACCGTCCAACCGAGATCGTTGCCGCCGGTGAAGGGAAGGTGGTCACGGTCTTGCGGCTTGTCGGTGCCCTCGTCGGCCCCGTCATCCGGGACCGTTGGAGTCTCTTCGTTGCTCGGGACGGGACCCTGGTCGGCACCGCCGTCGGGGACCGTCGGCTCGGCGTCGTCATTCGTGATGCCGTCCTCGTCGCCGTCGTCGATGACGTCTTCCGGGGGCTCAACCGGGTAGCACGGCTCGTCGAATCCGCCGTCTCCGATGACGGGCTCTTCGACCGCCGGCAGTCCGGGGTTGTCCACAACAGGCATCGCGTCGATCAGTGCGGCGAGATCCGCACCGCTGAGAAGCGGTTGTACCTGCTGGTAGACGGGGCCCGCAGCGGCCACGCTGACCGTACCGAACACCACTGCGAACACTGCGGCCACGAGCATCGCGGCCATCCGATTCCTGGTCTCGTTGCGCTTCATTTCGAACCTCTCCCTCCGTTGCCCGTACCGGGCGTTGTTTGCTGATCCGACCTCTTAACGGGGGAGGCACGCCGGTTATTACAGCTGCGGCGAATTCTTTCTGCCGAAGAGTTGCGGAGCGTGATGTGTGGGTATAGAATGACTGACGGTCGGTCAGTGACTGACGGTCAGTCGAGATGCCGACGTGCAGCGTCGAGAGAGAGACGGACATGAGCGCGCGAATCACGAAGGACCCCGAGGCGCGTCGCGAGGAGATCCTCGCGACGGCATTCGAGCTGTTCACCGACGTAGGTTTCGAGAACACCAGCGTCCAGATGATCACCGAGACCGTTGGCGTCTCGAAAGGGCTCTTCTACCACTACTTCGAGTCGAAAACCGACCTTCTGGATCAGGCGGTTTGTTGGAAGGCGGACCAGTTCTTCGAGACGCTCCCACAGCATGCGTCTGAGATGGAGGGTGTCGGTATCGACAAGGCCCGCACGCTGATCGACCGGATAGTCGGCTGGAAGTTCGGTGAGTTCCGGAAGATGACCATGGCGTTCATGGAGGTCATGTACCGCGAAGAGAACCACCCGCTTCGGATGCGGCTACAGGAGGAGTATCTCGCGCGCATCATGCCGCTGTTCGCAGAGATCCTTGTCGAAGCTGCCGAAGAGGGCTCCATCGACGTGCCGGACCCCGAGATGGCCAGCGAACTCGTCTGGTCGCTGTGGTCGGGTGCCGGCAGCGTGCTGGCCCGACTCCTCATCGATCTCCCGAACAACCCCGGCAAGGTCGATGAGCTGTTGCGGCGTACGCGTGCATGGGAGTGGGGCGTGGAACGGCTGCTCGGCATGCAGACTGGCACGCTGAAACTCTATGACTGGGACCAGATCGAGGCTGCGTTCAGAGAGATCGCGAACGCGCTCGCAGAATGAAAGGAGTCACGATGACACCGGCAACAGCAACCGGCGCGGTGGCAACGCTCGAGGGAATCACCAAGACCTACAAGATGGGCGAGGTCAGCATCCATGCGTTGAACGGCGTGGACCTCACGCTCGAACGGGGCGAGTTCGTCGTCGTTCTGGGGCCGTCCGGGTCCGGCAAGACCACGCTGCTCAACCTCCTTGGCGGCATCGACTCACCGACAAGCGGGCGAATCGTCGTTGACGGTGAGGACATCACCAACCACAAGCGCAATCAGCTCACCTACTACCGACGGGAAAAGGTGGGCTTCATCTTCCAGTTCTTCAACCTGATCCCGACGCTCACCGCAATCGAGAACGTCCAATACGCCTTCCAGCTTGCCGCCCGCGATGGCAGCGCGCCGGACACGGACCCGCAGTCGCTGCTCGAGCGGGTCGGCATCGGTGATCGCGCGAGTCACTTCCCGAGTCAGATGTCTGGCGGGGAGCAACAACGTGTTGCCGTGGCGCGGGCGCTTGCGAAGGACCCGTGGTTGATCCTCGGCGATGAACCGACCGGCAACCTCGACTTCCGCATGGGCAAGCTTGTCCTCGGCACGCTCAAGCAGCTTAGCGAGCAGGGCAAGACCGTCGTGGTCGTCACGCACAACTCGCCCATCGCCGCGATAGCCGACAGGGTCCTCCATATCCGCGACGGCAAGATCTTCGAGGAAGAGCGAAACGAGAATCCGTTGTCGCCGGACGAGCTGGTGTGGTGATCCGCCATGAAGATGCTGCTCAAGAAGACCTGGCGTGACATCTGGACCCGCAAGGGTCAGTTCGGGGCGATTGTGGTGCTAGTCGCTCTAGGCATCGCGTCGTACGTGATCTTCGTCGGCGCTGCGCTGGACCTCGGCGCTGCGGCCGAGACCTCCAACGAGGATCTGGCACTCGCTGATTTCAGCGCGCAGGTGCAGTCAGCGCCGGCCAGCGTGGTGGGTGAGATCGAATCGATCGACGGCGTTGCCGCAGTGCAGGGTCGGCTCGTGGTCGACACGGGCATGGACATGGGCGACGATGAGGTTGCCGCGCGCGTCATCGGACTACCCGCGAATGCGCATCCTGTCGTCAACGACGTGCTTCCGATCGACGGCGAGTACCTCTCACCCGATGACCCTCGGGGCGTGCTGCTTTCGAACAGCTTCGCCTCAGAGCGCGACATTGCTGTCGGCGACACCCTGTCGGTGCGCGCGGGCGGCGCTACGACCGAGCTTACCGTGCGTGGCATCGTCGTATCGATCGAGTACCTGTTCCCCCGTCGAACCAAGGCCGAGCTCCCCAACGCGGCCGAGTTCGCCGTTGTTTTCGCGGCGCAGGACGAAGTGGAAGCTCTCTTCGGCCAGCCAGGAACGGTCAACGAGTTCGGCATCCTCGTCGAAGACGGGGCGGACCGGCAGCAAGTCATCGCGGATGTCGAGGAGGTCCTCTCGCCGTACTACGTGCTCACAACGGTGAAGCAGGAGGATCAGCCGTCGAACTTCGGGGTCAACGAGGAGATCACGCAGAACCGCACGATGGCGGGTCTGATACCGATGCTCGTGCTTGCCATCTCGACGTCATCGCTGGCCATCGCGCTGTCGCGGCTCGTGCAGAGCCAGCGCGGGGAGATCGGCCTTAGCAAGGCGCTGGGCTACACGGACGGTCAGATTCTGCTGCAGTATCTGGCGTTCTCGCTGTTCATCGCCCTACTCGGCAGCGTGCTCGGAATCGGTCTCGGGTTCTGGGGACAGTGGGGGGTCGGGCAGACGTACCAGACCTTCCTCAACCTGCCGCTCCTGGAGAGCGTGCTGCGCTTTGAGGCCGTCGGAGGAGCCGTTGCGCTGTCCACGCTCGCGTGTATCGTGGCGGGCATCGCGCCGGCGATCCGCAGCGCCCGGATGCTTCCGGCGCGAGCGATGCACCAGGACCCGAATCTCTCGCAGACGAAGGGCAGTATCCCTGTGATCGAGCGCCTGCTTGGATGGGCGATGCCGAAGTCTCTCGCCTTCCGGATGCCGCTGCGCAATGTCTTCCGCAATCGTCGTCGAGCGTTGTACACGGTCATCGGGACGGTGTTCTCTCTCATTCTCATCATCAGCATGTGGGCGATGAACGACGCGTTCGGCTTCTTCCTCGGCGATCAGTTCAAGAGTGTCGAACTGTGGGACGCGACCGTCGCCTTCGGCCAGTTCGAACCGACGTCGCGCGCCGACGAGATCGCGTCCCTCGACGGCGTTACCCGAGTCGATTCTGTGGTCGTGGTGCCGCTTACGATCGTTGTCGGCGACACGGAGCGGGAGATCACGCTGACGGGCATGGAGCCTGACGCCGGGTTCCACGGATTCAAGGTTGCCGAGGGTGCCGACGCGCCCGACACGCTGCGCGCGGGCGACATAGTACTCCCCGAGACGCTCGCGAAGGTCCTCGACGTCGGCGCGGGCGACGCGGTCCTGCTCGAGAGCCCGTTCATCGACGCTCCGGTGAGCGCTACTGTTGGCAGCGTATCCGAGGAGATGCTGGGAATCCCCGTCTTTGCGTCCACCGAGTTCGCGTCCCGGCTCGCGGGTACCAGCGTACCTGTCATGAACGCCGCCTACGTGTTCTACGATGGCGACCAGGGCACTCTGGAAAGGAGCCTGTACTCGCTACCGGGCGTGGCGAACGTCCAGGTCAAACAGGTGGTTGTCGACATGCTTGAGACCATGTTGGGACTCGCCCTCTTCTTCATGGCCATCATGTTCGCATTCGCCTTCCTCGTTGCGTTCGTCGTCTTGTACAACACGATCACGACGAACGTCATCGAACGTACCCGCGAGATCGCAACGATGCAGACTATCGGTGAAGACCGGACGCACCTAGCCTGGATGGTGACGTCCGAGAACCTGTTGCTCGCGGTCGTGAGCGTGCCGATCGGCGTGTGGCTCGGGCTCCAGGCTGCCGGAGTGATGTTCGAGGCCATCTCGACCGAGGTGTACACGCTGCCCGCGTACATCAATCCGAACAGCTACGTCTGGATCGTGCTGTCGATCCTCGGAATCCTGCTGCTTGCCGAAGTGCCTCCCATTCGACGCATCTTCCGGTTGGATCTGGCGGAGGCCACCAAAGTCATGGAGTAGCGTCGGGGTTCGCGGACCCTCGCACAGGAACTAGCATGTCCACTCCAAGGGCCGCCCTTCGCGGGCGGTCCTTGCGATTTCCGATCGCCGATAATGCGACCCGAGAATTCGCTTGACTATTGTTAGGTTATGAGTAGTATGGGTATCGACTAGTGTGAACTTCGTACTACTGATGGATCTTCGGCA
>JAENZW010000012.1:0-14935 GCA_016841065.1 Actinomycetota bacterium | reverse complement strand
AACGTGGAAGGAAGCATGGTCACGTGCGCGTGACTTTGTGGACGGGACACTGGAGGGGAAAGTTGGATAGGACAGTCGAGGGATACCTCGCGGAACTCAGAAGGCATCTAGTCGGTGCCGACCCGGCGCTCGTGCAGGACGCACTCTACGACGCAGAGGAGTACCTGCGCAGTGCTATCGCGGAAGAGGGCGGCGACCCTGCGATCGCGTTCGATCGGGTTGTCGAGACCTACGGGACGCCCGAGGAGATTGCCGCATCGTACAAGAAGGCTGAGCTCACTGTGGTCGCTGCGCTTCGTCGGCCCGAGCCCGTTCAGCCGAAACAGGGCGCGCGCGGCTTCTTCGGCATCTTCACCGATCCCGGTGCGTGGGGCGGGCTGCTCTACATGCTGCTCGGCATCATCACGGGACCGCTCTACTTCACGTTGTGCGTGACGGGCATTTCGCTCTCGCTCGGACTCGCGATACTCATAATCGGCGTGCCAATAGCGTTGCTGTTCCTGGCGTCTGTGAGGGCCGTGTCGCTTGTCGAAGGTCGCGTGGTTGAAGGTCTGCTCGGCGTACGCATGCCGAGACGTCCGCGACTCGTCGGCGGGCAGGGTGACATCGTCACACGGATCAAGTCTTGGCTGACGGATTACCGTACCTGGACCACGATCTTCTACATGCTCATGCAACTGCCCCTCGGGCTGTTCTACTTCATCTCGCTCGTGGTCGGGTTCAGCGTGTCTGTCGGCTCGATGACGCTCCCGATTCAGCAGGAGATCATCGACGGGCCGCTGTTTATCGTCGGCCGCTACGGCTACTACATAGAGACGTGGGCGTACCCGCTGTTCATCCTCGGCGGAATGCTCGGTCTCGTGCTCCTGCTGTGGTACGCGAAGGGTGTCGGCAAGATGCACGGCGCGTACGCCAAGGCGTTGCTCGTCGGTAGGACGGAAGGGGGCGATGCGCAGTGAAGCGCACCTATGCATGGATCGCGGTGCTGGCACTTGCGACCGTTCTCGCGGGAACCGGCTGCCGCCGCGTCGATCTGGTGGAATCCGGCTATCTGAAGACGGACACGCGCACGGTTGCACTCGAGGGCGCGACGGAAGCCCAGATCGATCTGACGATGGGCGCCGGCGACCTCTCGCTGAAGGCCGGCAACAGCTCGACCGAGCTTCTGCGCGGTGAGTTCGAGTACGCGAAGGACTCGCCGCCGGAGTTCGACTACGACGTATCGGGGACCCGCGGAATCCTCGTCGTGCGCCAGAGGGGTTCGAGCGGTTGGCGCATGGGTACCGCCACGAACGTCTGGGATCTCGATATCGTTCGCGGGGTTCCCGTTGATCTGCGTGTGACGCTGGGTGCAGGCCGTGGAAATCTCGACCTGCGGGACGTGCGCGTTACGGGGCTCGACGCGACGATGGGTGCCGGTGAGACGATCGTCGATCTGAGCGGTGCTCGCACCGACAGCGTGTCCGGGCGGATCGAAGCCGGCGCCGGCAGCATCAAAGTACGCGTGCCTTCCGACGTGGGCGTTCGCATAACCGGTCATCAGGATGGCGTGGGCGATTTCACGGCCAACGGCTTCAAGAACGATGGGCGCGCCCTTGTGAACGATGCCTGGGGCGAGACGGACGTGAGGATCGAACTGCAGGTCATACGCGGTGTGGGAGAGATCGTTCTTGAGATCGTCGACTAGACCGCCCGGTGCATACGCAAGCTAGCCGAGGCCTCGTGGTCTCGAAAGGAGAATCGAGATGGAACTGATAGGACTGATCGTCGTGGGAGTGGTGGTGCTACCCATCCTGGCCGTGCTCGCGCTGACGCTCGCGCTGCCGATCTTCTGGGTGTGGATGCTGGCGGACTCCATTCTCAGGGAGACGTGGGAGTATCCCAGCAACAACCAGAACGAGAAGCTGCTGTGGATCGTGCTCATGATCGTGTTTCAGGTCTCCGCAATCGCCTACTACTTCCTGGTCTTCCGCGAGTTGAAGCGCGGAGAGGCAGTGTCGCGGGCGTATGCCCCGGTGAGCAGTCCGCCTCCCGCCGCACCGACTCCACCGGTCTCTGCGTAGCGGGCTACCTTCCCGGCGCCGCTCCGTCCGCAAGGACGCGGGCGGCGCCGGCGTCTTCGGCAGACGGGGAGCCCGGCCCTCACTGAGGTGCTCGAAGCCGTCGTACGCGCTATTCTTCTCTCAGGGACCCGCATGGATGCTGGGGGGCACAACCATGACGACTCACTGTCTCATCAGGCTCGCGACGGATGCTGACAGACCACAAATCCGCGAACTGCTTCGCAGCGCATTCGGACAAGAAGATGAAGCGGACCTCGTTGACGACATCGTAAACAGTATCGGCTACCTGCCCGACCTTGAGGTTGTTGCCGACGACGGAGGGGTCGTCGTCGGGCACGTCATGCTCACGCGAGCGCAGATCGAGGAAGCACTGCCTGGAATGATGATGCGGAACATCCCCGCGGTGGCGCTTGCGCCGCTTGCGGTCCATCCCAGCCGCCAGAACAGCGGCCTGGGATCCGAACTCGTACGCGAGGTCCTGGACCGGGCGCGCATCCTGGGGGAGCGCATCGCGCTCGTTCTCGGGCACCCCGAGTTCTACCCGCGGTTCGGCTTCCATGAGGCGCTGTCATACGGCATCATGCCACCGCACGAAGTGCGAAGCGACGCGTGGATGGTCGCCGAACTCGCGCCGGGGGGTCTGACCGAGGTGCGCGGGACCGCGCGCTTTGCGGCGCCGTTCAACAACCCGAAGTACTGGTAGCCCGCGGGACCCTCACTCCAGCGCGGAAAGCGTATCGAGCATGCTGTGCCGGTATCCGAGGAGTGCCGAGCGTCCATTCTCGGTAATCGATAGGTTCGTCTTGGGCTTCTTGCCGACGAAGGACTTCTCGACGAGCACGTAGCCCGCCTCTTCGAGTTTGATCAGATGGGATGCGAGATTGCCCCAGGTGAGTCCCGTCTGCTGGAGCAGCCAGGTCGCATCGGCGCTCTCGACGAGGAACAGATTCGTGAGAATCGCGAGCCGCGCCGGTTCGTGGACGAGCCGGTCGAAACCCGCGGACTTGCTGCCACTATCGCGCGCCATCGAGCGATACCTCGTCAGTTCGCACGGGATACTCACGCAGGAAGCGGACGAGCTTGTACGCGCCAACCGTGATGATCGCGAGTGCGGGCATCCCGAATACGAGGAGTTCGGGCACTTCTATGCCCCAGAGTGTTCGCGGCAGAATCAGCACGATTCCCGTTAGGCCGAAAGCGGGGCCATATGCGTGGAACCGCGGCACGTCGAGGAAGTACGCCATCGTACTGAAGACGACCACGGCGTTCGCGAAGAAGAGCAGGGGGATGAAGTTCAGGAACGACGCGTTGCCGGTTCCGCGCAGTGCGACGGTCACACCCAGAACAATGACTCCCAGCAGTACGGAGATCGCAAGCGCGAGCCTGGTTGCATTGACCTTGCGGCGTCGCGCCTTTGAGGGCTTGATCGTGCCGATTCGCGGTTTGACGAAGCGGTGGCGCAGGAGGGTGAAGGCTCCGACGAGAGAGCCGTAGACCACGAGCAGCGCTAACATGCGGCTCAAGGGCTCTGGGAACCAGCCGTCGAGAAGGAGACCGAGCGGCATCATGGCCAGCATGAGCCCCAGGAAGATGTCGAACAGACCATCATCGTAGAACTTGCGCCAGGCCTCTTTCTCCAAGCGCTCGAGATCCGTGTCTGCGTGCACTATTCTCACCCTCCCACTGCAAAGTACTTTGTGTCACAGAGTATATGCCCGATTAGTCTGTCAGTCAAACTCGGTGTTGTGGAGACCATCGCCGGCTACGAGCGGGTGAACGCCTCTTCGGCCCGGCATTCGACGATACGGTTGTCCGCGTCAACGAAGACGCACTTGGGCTCCCATACGAGGGCCTCGGTAGCCTCGAGATCGACGAAGGTGGCGACGATCACCTTGTCACCGGGGTTGACCAGGTTGGCTGCAGCGCCGTTCACGCACACGACGCCAGAGCCTCGCGGCCCAGGGATTGCGTAGGTGGTGAGACGGGCGCCGTTGGTCGCGTCCCAGACGTGGACGACCTCGTTGGGGAGAATGCCGGCGGCGTCGAGTAGGTCGGCGTCGAGAGTGATGCTGCCCTCGTAGTCAATGTCCGCCTGGGTCACCGTAGCGCGGTGTACCTTGCCGCCCAGCATTGTGCGACGCATGAGTTCACGCTCCGTTCCCGGGTACACGCCATTTCGGTCGCATCCCGGCCTCGGGGACTTCAGGGTGCTCATTCTATCACGCCGCCAGGGGGGCGGTAATCTCTGCCTTGACAAGCGGAACAATGTGCTGTTACGCTATGTTCGACGAGGACGAGAAGGAGGTGACCCCGATGGAATCCGATCTGATCTCGAAGAAGGACCTGCTGCAACATACCGGCATCTCGTACGGCCAACTGTATCGCTGGAAGCGCAAGAAGCTGATCCCGGAGGAATGGTTCGTGCGCAAGTCGACCTTCACCGGGCAGGAGACCTTCTTCCCGCGCGACAAGATCCTGGCTCGCATCGAACGGATCCTCGGCATGAAGGGCGACGATCTTTCGCTCGACGACATCGCCGACGTGGTCTCCCCCGATTTCGGGGGCGTCAGCCTCGCCCTTGCCCAGATTGCCGAAGAGGGGCTCGCGTCCGCTTCGGCAGTGAGCGTGTTCGAGTCCGTTCATCCCGACGCGGGACCGCTGGTATTCGGCGAACTGCTGTCTCTCTACGTGCTGGATCGCTTGCTTGCGGCCGGCGATCTGTCGCTCGAGGAGGGCCGCACCGTGCTCGCTACGATCGAGGACGCATACGCGTCGTTCGAGGGGCGCGACTGCGACCTTGTGTGTATCAGGAGGATGGGCGTGGCGGTGTGCTTGCTGGTTTCCACGGCCGCACAGGTCGGGGTGGAGGCGGGCGCTCGGATGGTCGCCCGGATAAGCGTGCAGGAGTCAGTCGAGGCGCTCGGCGCCAGGCTGCAGTAGACGGAGGAGAAGATGGAAGCAGAGAGCGGCGTCAGCGTGGCGCAGGAGGTGGCGACCGATGCATCAGGCACGGGTGTCGGTGACGTCACGATCAACGGTGCGGGTCGGATGCAGGGGGAGATCGACTGCGTCAGCCTCAAGATCAACGGCGCGGGCCAGGCCGACGGCAACGTCCGCGCACAGAAGATAGTGGTCAACGGCAGCGGGACCTTCGGCAAACAGGTTCAAGCCGAAGAGATGATCGTCAACGGCGATAGCTCGATCGCGCTGGGAGCGGGGATCGGTGCGCTGAAGGTGAAGGGCCGGCTGTCGATCGGTGGCGGACTTGCCGCGCATGAAGTGGACGTGCGGGGTGAGCTGAAGGTAGGCGGCGACATCGAGACGGATACGCTCACGGGTGAAGGCGCGTTCACCGCTGCCGGGATGATCAACGTGGGCGTCATGGACATCCGCGTGTGGGGTTCGAGCCGGGCGACCGAGATCGGCGGAGAGACGATCCGCGTCGGCGCTGCGCGCGGGTTCGGCCAGACGATTATGTCCATCTTCGGCGAGAAGCGGCTGGTGGCCGACTCTATCGAGGGTGACGAGATCTCGCTCGAGAACACGACAGCGAAAGTCGTGCGCGGCGTGAAGGTGACCATCGGCATGGGCTGCAACGTGGAACTCGTCGAGTACACAGAGTCGTACGATCGCGCTGCGGACTCACTCGTCGGCGAGGCTCGCAAGATTGAGGTCTAGCGAGCTCCCGGGTGGCGGGCGTTCGATAGTCTAGGAAACGAGTGCGACGAGCGCCTGCCCAGCCCAAAGCACCGCCATGCCCGCGATGAGCGTCGCGATCATGTTCTTGGTGCGCAACGCGATGAGCAGCGCCGCGAGGGCGGCGACGGTTCGCGTGGGTGCGAGCTGGTATGCGCCGTTGGCCTTCGTGTATAGCGATCCCGGCACGACGAGTGCGGTCAGTGCCGCGGCGGGCACATGACGAAGCAGGCGCTCCAGCCACGCGGGGGTCTTCACGGAACCGTGCAGCCATATCGGGATGCTCCGGAATAGGAGCGTGCCCGCTGCAAGCACGAGGATGACGACCCAAGAAGGATGCCCGTGCGCTCATTCGCGCACCTGCCCTGAGGCGTTCGCGCGGTCCCTCGCGGCACCCCAGACCATGCCGATAATGATCGCCGCCGGCAGACCGGTCTGCAGGGGCAGCAGCGGCACCAGCACTGCGGCGGCAACCGCTGTGGCCACCGCGGTCTCGCCGTCGATCCGGTGCTTGAGCGTCGGCGCCAGCATCGCCAGGAACACGAGCGGCACCGTGAAGTCGAGCGCCCATTCGGCAGGTATGAAGGAGCCCGCGAGGACGCCGACGATGTTGGTCACCTGCCACACCGACGCAAGGCACAGCCAGCTCCCGACGAAGTACCACACGACGTCGACATCATCTCTGTGCCGTCCGTACGTCATCGTCACGGCGTACGTCTGGTCGAGAAGTGGATGGCCGAGGACGGGACGCAGCTTGCCCGCAGTCGGAGAGATGACCGGGGCGATCGAGGTCGCATAGATGAACATGCGCGCGTTCACGATGAGCGCAGTGCCGATCACGACGAAGAGAGATGCGCCTTCGATGAACAGGGATGTTGCAGCCAGTTGGGAAGCGCCAGCATTCACCAGGAGCGACATTCCGGCCGCTTCGGCGAGTCCGAACCCCGCCGACGCCACCGCAGCTCCGGTTACCAGGCCAAACGGGATGATCCCGAGGATGATGGGTGAGACATCCTTGGCTCCAGCGCGCATGCTGTGGGTCGTTCGGGACAAAGGGCCCCCTTTGGCGGTTGAGACGCGATGGTAGCACGCGTACGATACGCTACACCTCCCCTGTTTGGTGCGCGTATCTGGAAGCGAAGAGTCAAGGAGTCAGTCGGTGCGAGTCACCATGATCGGCCACAGCACGCTGCTCATCGAGGCCGGGCAAGAACGGATCGTCACGGACCCGTTCTTCACGTCCGCCCCGCGCTCGGTCACGGTCCGCACATCGCCACCGTCCATGACTGGCGAGGAAGCTGCCGCTACGGCCACGCTGGTTCTCGTCTCCCACAACCATCCCGACCACTGCGACCCCTCGTTCTTCGCTGCGCTCGATCCGTCTGTTCCGGTAGTGATCCCGAAGGGCATGGAGTGGCCGGCCGGAATGGAGGCGCCCGGGAACGTCGTGGAGCTTGAGGAGTGGGAGACACAGCAGATCGGAACCGTGACAGTGAGCGCGACACCGGCGGAGCACGTTCCGGTGTGCTGCGGCTTCGTGATCAAGGCCGAGAAGCGTCGGCTGTACTTCGCTGGCGACACGAAGGCGGCGGCGTTCATGCGGCAGATCGCTACGGAGTTGCCGGTGGAGATTGCGGTGCTGCCGATTCGGTGCGCCCGTCTCGGACCCGGAATCACAGCGGGCACGATCGTCGAGACGGTCGAGATGCTCGATGTCGATCGCGTCATCGCGATGCACCTGCATGTGCGCGCGAAGGGCGGTCCACTGGCGAATATCAAGCACCCGGCATCGCGCGTCGGCGACACCGTGCGCGAGTGGAAGCCTGGAGTGCGGTTCAACGCGCCCAAGGCCGGTACGGTTATCGATCTGGGATAGGCCGAGCGCGCATGCCGGTCACGGGGGAGCTCCGCCGTTCGTCCGCAGACCGCGTGCCTCCGGCATCGTCTCGGGGTAACATCTACGAACGTGCGCCCGTCTCGGCCGGACGTATCAACCGACTTCGACCGCGCAAGATGGTGCGGTGGTCAGCACAGCTCCGAGGGGGAGTGGAACCGATCGACGCCACAGTGGGAATCCCGCGTGCCCTGCTGTACCACAAGTACGGTGACCTATGGACTGCCTTCTTCGAGACACTCGGCGTCGACACCGTTGTCAGCCCGCCGACGAACAGGGCGATCCTGGAGCGCGGTAGCCGGCTCGCCGTCGATGAGACGTGCCTGCCGATGAAGATCTTCCTCGGCCACGTGGATTCGCTGATGTCGCAGGCTGACTACGTCCTCGTGCCGCGCGTCGCGTCCCTCCACCGAGGTGAGACGACGTGCGTCAAGTTCCTGGGTGCATACGACGTGGCGCGAAACTCCATTCCCGACGCGCGGTTGATCGAATACGACGTGGATGTCGCCAACGGCAAACGGCACGCGACCGAGATTCGCCGGCTCGGCCGGGGCTTCGAGCGAAACCCGGCGAAGGTGGGCTACGCGTACATGCGAGCGCGCCGCGAAGCGAACCGCCTGCATTCTGAGCGGGCGCTCGGGAACGAACAAGCAGCGCTCGAACCCGGATTGAAGGTGCTCGTCGTCGGCCACCCGTACAACATCTACGACGAGATGATAGGCGCCCCGGTCGTGTCTATCCTGCGCGAACAGGGCGCCGCCGTCCTGGCGGCGGAACTCGCCGATGCCTCGAGGGCGAAAACGCTGTCAGCTCGGCTCTCGCGTGACGTGCCCTGGACCTTCAACAAGGAACTCCTCGGCGCGGTCGAGCACTACCGCGAGTACGTGGACGGTATCGTCTTCCTCGTGACGTTCCCGTGCGGACCTGATTCGCTGATGACCGAGCTGTGCGTCAGGCGCCTTGAGGGCATGCCCACGCTCGTGCTCGTTCTTGATGAGCTGCAGGGTGAGGCGGGCCTTCGGACGCGCCTGGAAAGCTTCGTCGACCTGCTCCGGTTGCGGCGGCCGAAAGAACGTACGGCGACCACGGCGCGGGTGGTGTGAGCCCCATGGCGACTTCTTCGGCAGACTACAGACTGAGCTTCCCGCACATGGGCAACTACCACATCCCGATGTGCACCCTGTCATCGATGCTCGACTGCGAGATCATGGTCGCGCCGAAGATGACGCGGCGCACGTTGGAGCTAGGTGTCCGGCACAGCCCGGAATTCGTGTGCATCCCGTTCAAGTACAACCTGGGGAACTTCATCGAGACGCTCGACGCCGGGGCGAACCTGCTGGTGCAGGCGGGGGGCGGATGCCGTTTCGGGTTCTACGCGGAGGTGCAGGAGGAGATCCTGCGCAGCCTGGGCTACGAGTTCGACATGATCCGCCTCGTGGGCGACTTCGATCTGAGGAAGTACTACCAGGACCTGCGGCGCATCAACCCGAAGCTCTCGTTCCGGGGTGCGCTCCACCACTACCGCCTCGCCGCGCGACAGACGCGTGCGCTGGACGCTGTCGAAGACTTCATGCGGAAGAGGTCGGGCTTCGAAGCCGAGCCGGGCTCGTTCGATGCGGTACACGAGCGGTTCTTGCGCGAACTTGGCCCCACCCCATCAATCGCCGAAGCTGCTGCCCTGGAGGAACGAACGCTTGCCGAGCTGGCCGCGCTACCGGTCGAGATGCCTGTCGACGCTCTGCGCGTGGGCGTCGTCGGCGAACTGTACGTGCTCATGGAGCCGTTCTCGAACTTCTTCGTGGAGCGCGAGCTCGCGAAGCGCGGCGTCGAGGTCCACCGGTTCGTGACCGTCTCCGACATGCTTTCGCATGCGGGGCCGAAAGGCTCGGCTCACCTGCGCGAACTCATCGAGGACGCCGGGCCGTACCTGAAGTACCACGTCGGTGCGCATGGCACGGAGAGTGTCGCGATGACGCGACGGCTCATGCAGGCGGGCTTCGACGGAGTGCTGCACCTGAAGCCCTTCGGCTGCATGCCCGAGGTCAACGCCATGGCGGCGCTGCAGCGCCTTTCGCGCGACAACACCTTCCCCGTCCTCTTCTTCAGCTACGACGGGCAGACGTCCGAGACTGGCGTGCGTACGCGCCTCGAGGCGTTCTGCGACATGCTTCGGATGCGAAAGCGGGCCGGCGTCTCGGCGGCCACCAATATGGAGGTGCCAGCTTAAAGTGGGATTCCTCGGAGTGGACGTGGGTTCGATATCCACCAAGGCTGCGGTCATCGACGACGCTGGTGAGGTCGTCGCCCGATCGTACCTGTGGACCGAAGGCGATCCCCTTGCGGCCGTGAAGCGCGTGCTTGCCGAAGTAGAGCCACAGGCCAAGGCCGCAGGTGAGGACGTCGTGGCGGTTGGAGTCACGGGGTCGGCTCGCGAGCTGATCGGGGCGGCCCTTGAGGCACAGGTGGTGAAGAACGAGATTACCGCGCACGCGATGGGAACCCTGTCGCGTCACCCGGGCGTGCACACGATCTTCGAGATCGGTGGTCAAGACAGCAAGATCATCATCGTCAGGGATGGCGTCCCGGTCGACTACGCGATGAACACCCTGTGTGCGGCGGGGACCGGGTCGTTCCTGTCCGCCCAGGCCAGGAGACTGAACGTGCCCGTCGAGGACTTCGGCGACTACGCCTTGCGCTCGACGAAGCCGACCAAGATCGCGGGCAGGTGCACCGTCTTCGCGGAGTCCGATCTGGTGCACAAAGCGCAGATTGGCCACCCGCAGGAGGATTTGATCGCAGGGCTCTGTCAGGCGATCGTCATGAACTACCTGAACAACGTCGGCAAGGGCAAAGAGGTCCGGGCACCCATCGTGTTCCAGGGCGGCGTGAGCAAGAACGTCGGCGTGGTGAAGGCGTTCGCTGATATCACCGGCGAAGAGATCGTGGTGGACGATGACGGGCATCTGATGGGTGCCATCGGTGTGGCGTTGCTCGCCCGTGAGGGCGAGGGGCGCGCGGAGTTCGAGTTCTCGGCGCATGACGTCGAGTTCGACACGCGCGGCTTCGAGTGCGGCGGCTGTCCGAACGACTGCGAGGTCGTGACGCTGAGTCGCGCGGGCGAGTTCCTCGACGGCTGGGGGAACCGCTGCGAGCGCGGCATCGAGCGCGCCAAAGCCGACATCTCGGACGCATAGCGCAGAGCCACAGCTCGCCAGTAGCGTCCCCTTCGCCAAAGAGCGCGAGTTCCACCGGCCTGCCCTCTGTCGACGGGCGGCTGGCGGTTGGAGCGCGGTAAGTCGCAGGTAAGTCCCCGGACGTAGCGTGCGATGCGGACACACGTCGCGGTGTTGGATCCACCCGTGGCCACGGGCGCGGCGGCTGTGTCGGATCGTTTCGCTATGAGGGGGGCAATCATGCGATTCAGAAGAGCGATGCTTCTTGGCATCGTGATTGGCGGCCTGCTGGTTCCCGGATCGGCGCTCGCGACGCCAGGGTCCGGGTGGCTGGACCTGCAGGGAGTGAGAACGGGGCCGGGGTCCCGCGAGGTGGTCGTGTCGCTACCGGTTGGCGGGGCAAGCGGCGAGATCGGCATGGAGAGCGGAAAAGAGCAGCCGACCTGGGGGCCAGCGTCGTTCGATGTGGATGACGGCGGGAGGTATTGGATCGTCGACGGCGTCAACGGGAGACTCGTGGTTGTCGCGCCCGACGGCGCGTTTCTGCGCGACGTGTCTCTGCGGGAGCCGGTCGTCGGCGCGTTGGACGTCGAGGTGGTCCGCGGGCATGCGTTCGTGCTGGATCTGGTGGCGCAGCCGCCGGCGGTCAGGGAGGTCGACGAGGAGGGCGACGTTGCAGGGTCGTGGGAGATTCCGGAGGAGTACGCGGCGCTCGGCGCGACCGGGCTCAGGGTAGACGACGGCCCGTCCGGCGTCTCCATATCCGTGCAGATTGCCGGCGCATGGGAGGTGCCGTTGACTCGCGGTGGGAAGGGGGTCGCCGGGCGTCGGATTCCCGTGCAGGTGCAGGAGAACCATGCGAACATCCCGGCTCAGGCGAAGGCCGATTTCGCAACGGGCGTGGCGGGAACGGAGGCGAGGTTCGGGCTCGAGAAGGACTGGAGCGACTGGAGACACGCGACGCTGACCACCTACGAGTACGGTAGGGCGGTTCGAAGAACGGTCCTCGAATCCGACGCCGAATTGGGCACGCTTCGATTCGTCGGTCGTGATGACGCCGGCAACACCTACGTCTACGTCGAACAGATGTTGGACCAGGGCACGCGCATAGAGGCCTACGTGAAAGCTCTCGACAGAACAGGTGCGCCCGTCGGGATAGCCCGCGTGCCGGTGGAGGAATTCGCCACATTCCCCGAACGGTTCGTTCGCGTCACCGATGCCGGAGAGCTGCTCGTACTTGTGCCGATGCGCGATCGTGTCGAGATACGTAGTCTCGAGCTTGCCGAAGACACCTCGGCTGGACTGCCGTCGCACGAGAACGGAGGCACTGCGGTCGCCCCCGAGGAACTGTCGTCATCGAGGGGCGGCCTCGTTTCGCGGGTTCTCGGGTTCGTGGGTGGGCTACTCGAGCCCGAGGAGGCGCACGCGATCTGGAGCCCGCTTGATGCGAACGACCGGGCATGGGACTACCTCTACGATTCGTGGTACTGCAGCGGCGCGAACTACTCCAGGAGCTGCGGCGACTACCTGCCGCGCTACGTCAAATCGTCCGGCAAGAGCTACAAGGCGGTTCCGTACTGTTGGGGCGGTTTCGACACGGCTAGCCAGTTCAACCAGGACATGAAGAATGGCCTCGACGCGGGCGACACGAATACCACAGGCGGCAAGCGTTGGTGCACGTCGGGTGTGGATTGCTCCGGATTCGTCTCGCGTTGCTGGGGGCTTGGTTCGAAGCAGAGCACGCGCACGCTTCCGGGCTTCGCGTACTCCGTCAGCAAGTCAAAGATGAGGCTTGGAGATGCGTACATCAGGCCTGGCGTGCACACCATGATGTTCCGCTATTTCACGTCGGGTGGCGCTCAGCTATTCGAGGCCACGAAGGGCCACGCATATGACCGGGTGGTAACGCACGCATGGACCACCGCGGAGCTTGGGTCGTACGGGGCGTACCGTTACCGGAACTGGTGAGAGGCCGACATGACAAGGGGGAGTCGCATGACGATTAGTTGGCGACGTGCGCGCGTCAATCCATCGAGAGCGGCGGGCCTGTCCCGGGCGTTGCTCAGTCTCTTCGTGTTGGTCTCTCTGATCGGCTGTGGCGAGCGGTCCCATCAGGATCAGGCCACGGTGGACACCGAACTACCACACGACGTGGTGGTCATCGCGGATGGCCGCATCCTGACGAGGCTTGACTCACTGGTTGCCGACGATCGGGCAGGAGGGAGCGTGGACCTGGGTGAGGGTGTGGAGCGCGCATGTCTCGGCGGTGGCGTAGAAACGGGCCCTTTGCTGGCATACGAGTGCGTAGGCGGGGGCCGACGCCGACTCCTTGTGCGCGCATTGGACGCGGATGTTGTTCATGCAGTCTGCGAAGACGTTGTGCGATTGGTCGGATTCTCGTCAACGGGCGAGGTGTACTACATCGCCTGGGATTCCGACGGTGAGACGATGGTGCTGACGCGTTTCGACCCGGTTAGCCAGGCCTCGTTCGCTGTCGATGATGGTGTCCTTGACGCTGTCGCCGATGCCGAATCGATGGCTGTCGCCTATGTCAAAGCGATTTCAGATTCGCGTGTGGATCCCGTGGAAACGAAGATGATGTTCCTAGCCCGGCCGAGTGGCGAGGCCATCACGATGGACACCTTCGAGAACGCCGCCTTCGGCGACATCGCGATGGTGACACCGGATGCGGTGTTATACGTCCGCAACTCAGGCGCAGGTGAAACCCACGGCGACGTTCGCATCTTCGACACCGCGAAGCGCGACACAACGCTTGTGGCTTCGGCTTCCCGGGTGGCCGCGATCTCGCCGCAACGCGAGTCGGCCGTGCTCGCTGCCTGCGCGGTTGAGGGCGATGTGATAGTCGACGAGTTCGGCGGTGTCGCTGCTGAACAAGAGACGATACACGTCCTTCGACTCGATGGCTCCGGGTTCGAGCAGACCGACGTGCCCGGCGACCCCATCGTCGCCAGCTTCCTGCAGGCTGCATTCGCCGGGGATTCGAATCACGTTGTCGTGGTCGGCAACGGCGTGCCTGGAGCGAAGGACTCCGTGTACTATCTGGACTTCACGGACGGTACGAGGACGACCCTTTTCGAGACGACCACGGATAGCATCACCGAGATGCTCCCGCTATCGGCGGATGGTGCGGTGGTCTGCGTTCTTGCCGACCGAAACCCCGGCGTCAGCGGGTTCTCAGAGTCCGCAATGGTTCTCTCCATCGCTGGCGCCGGAGTCCAGCCTGTTCGCGTTCCCGGTTCTCCTGTCGGCACACTGGATATCGTCGGAATAGCAGAGGCAAATGACGGAGATTGAGGCTAGTTCGCTCCCGGTCGGGGGTTCGCCTTGCAGGTGCGCGGTCTGCTTCCAGCGGCCGCGCACCATCACGTTCTAGAGCCTGACGAATCGGAATCCAAGTGCGCCAAGGACCATTGCTCCCGTCGTCACGGGCACAATCGGGGAGGGCGGGGCGATCGGGGCCGGCTCTTCCTGCGGCGTTCCCGGTGACATCGCGAGATTCGAGAGTGCCACCTGCGATTCGGAGAGTAGCGAGACCGGAGTGCGCGCACGAAGGACACCTCTAGAACCCGCCTGGAACAGTCCCCCGGCCTGTCCGCGCCCTCCGCTGCGCACGACGAATACCCCGCTTGTGTTGAAAGCCCTATTGCCTGTCACGATATCAACTATCGGCAAGCTACGTGATGGTACTCGTGCAGTATGAACTGCGGATATCACTGCGGGCGCCATCCAAGTCCGCTAATCGGTGGATGTCGGCGCGCAGATGTTCGACGACAACGACACATGCCGGGGATCTGTTCAGTGCTGATGCCAAGGACCCTATTTCGCCAGCAGCCTCAGAAGTTCGCGTCCCCCAAGGGCGATCAACGTCACGCCGCTCACAGCCATAGGTATCGCGGGGTTGACCGGGTTCGAGGCAGGGGCACCGTCACCGCTGCTGCTGGAGACCGAGCCGAGTCCAAGTGGCTGCCGGGCACCGCCTCCGGGACCCCTGACCCCGAGAGAATCCTTGCCCGTCGTGCCGGATCCGGTGCGTCCGCCGCCGGTCGTCTGCTCCGTCCTAGCGTCAGTCGCGGCAAGCAGTGGCTCGC
>JAENZW010000198.1 GCA_016841065.1 Actinomycetota bacterium | reverse complement strand
AAGATGAACCCGACGGTCGGCGTTTCATCGACCGACGAGAACGCGATGCCCTCGGGCCGCTCCTCAACGCGCACGATCTCGTCGGAGCGCATGGCGTCTAGCGCTTCCTGCGCTGGACCGAGGGGAGTGAGTGCCCACCACACGAAGCCGGCAGCGACGAGCGCCAGCAACACGAGCGAGCCGAGCAGCACCCTGAGGACAACCGTGCGCGTCTTCTTCTTCATGCGCCCCATTGTGCCTCACGCGACCGATGGCGGTAAGACGGCCAGCGCGAAGCCGGACCGTTAGTAGCGGAATATCGCCGCGGGGGCCGCTTCTTCGGCAGGTGATGTGTGTACGACACCGCCATGGAGCAACGTTTCGACGGCAGCGAGGTCGGACAGGTCGCTGTCGCCCGGCAGCCGGCTCTCGTGCGATTCGACGTGGCCGTTGGACGGGTCGAAACTGCCCCATTTGGATTCTCGGTCGGACACGAAGAGCACCTTGACCCGGCCTTCGCTCGCTGCCATGACGATTTCGCCAAGATCCGCCGAAGTGACGCCCATGCCCGAGACACGGTCGAGCGCTGCGAGGTCGTCGTCGTACTCGCGCCGGAAGTGGGGCTCGAGCACTCGCAGCGCTTCCGCATGGAGCTCTGATGGCGTCAGGTCATCTGGATTGCCGCGCATGGTTTCGGCGACGAGATGCGGGTAGCTGTTCGCCTCGCGATAGATGGGAAGCAGGTAGTCCACTCCGGCCAAGACGAGAGGCGCCGTCTCGTCGTTGACGAGATCGCTGATGCCCTTGTCGACGGCGCGGAAGTAGCGAAGCAGGTTCTCCTTGGCGACATCCGGCAGCCCGCCGTGCCCGTGAAAGACGGCCGACCGAGCTCCGCGCCCGGAGGCGGAGGCGGGCGTGCGCGTGTGGAACTGAACCTGCCGCTCATAGTCGTCATACTGGAGCGCTTCGGCCAGGCTTGAGGGCGCCCGGGAAACGTCCAGCTCTCTCATCTCCGTGCGCGTTCCTTCGAGTAGGCGCACCTTGTTCTTGCTGATAGCAAGCACCAGGAAGCGCTCGTCTCCCCGGAGCCCGGCAAGTAGCGGTCTGATCAGGAAGCGATCGCCGACGAAGATGCGTTCGGGCGGTTCGGCGATGGTGCGGAAAGCGTGGAAGACGTCTTCGGCGATGAACACGGCGAGGCCGCTGTCCATATGGCGCCAGAATGAAGAGTCTTCGAGGAGCATGCGCGCAGGGCGCAGCAACGAGTCAACCTCCGGCGTTCGAGCACCGGAGGCGACGAGCTCTTCTTCGGCGCTCCTCAGGAGGTTCTTGAAGCGGATGAGGTCCTGCGGGGTCTCTGTGTGGACGCGGTGTGTCGGCAGGTAGATCGAAACCGATGGCCAACCCTCGTGGCGTGCCAGATCGGTCGCCGTCTCACGGTCGAGGACAAGCATGTTCTCGGCCCCCTTCCTCGCGGTTCGGATGGAGAACATGAGGTCCGCGCTCCAGCGCACCGCCGGGTGCGCGACCCCGTAGACAGTGTGTTCCCACGTGGCTCGGAAGCGACTCACCCGATGGCGTTTCAGCGCGCTATACTGTGTGCTTGCGCGCCGCCCTCGAGCGGGCTCCGGACGGCGGTATGTCGTGAACCTGGTCAGATCCGGAAGGAAGCAGCCATAAGCGGCCTCTGCCGGGTGTCCGGGGTCCGCTCGGGGGCGGCGGCGCGTCACAGGTACCCGCTATACTTCTCGCTAGACTCGCCCGAACCGATATCACTCGAGGGGCTTCGCCGCGTGGCTCACCAGTCTCTGTACCGCAAGTACCGACCTCAGACCTTCGACGACGTCGTCGGTCAGACTCACATCACGCGTACCCTAAGGAACGCCGTCGCCGAGAACGCCGTCGCGCACGCGTACCTGTTCACCGGTCCGCGGGGTACGGGCAAGACGACGACCGCACGCATTCTCGCCAAGGCGCTGAACTGCAAGAACGGCCCAACGCCGGATCCGGATGTCACGTGTGAGCAGTGCATCGACATCGCCGAAGGGCGGCATCCCGATGTCTACGAGCTCGATGCGGCCTCGAGGACCGGCGTCGACAACGTACGCGAGGAGATCATCGGTCGGCTGATGTACCCGCCGACCCGGGGCACATACAAGGTCTACATCATCGACGAGGTCCACATGCTCTCGACAGGCGCGTTCAACGCGCTGCTCAAGAGCATCGAGGAACCGCCGGGGCACACGGTGTTCGTGCTGTGCACTACCCACCCCCAGAAGGTGCCCGAGACGATCCACTCTCGTTGCCAGCGGTTCGACTTTCATAGAATCGGCATCGAGGATATCGCCGGCAGGCTCTCATACATTTGCGAGCACGAAGGCATCAAGGTTGCCACGGGGACTCTCACGCTCGTCGCGAAGCATGCGATGGGCGGGATGCGCGACGCGATATCGACGCTGGAGCAGCTTGCCACCTTCACCGGCAAGGACATCGGTCTCGATGATGTCGAAGGTCTGCTCGGCGAGGTGGACACTGGTCTGCTCGTGGAGCTCGGCGACCTCATCGTCCAACGCGACATCGCGGGGTGCTTCCGCTACGTCGCGCGCCTTGCGGAGTCGGGTATCGACATGACCGAGTTCGTGCGAGATCTCACCGGTCACATGAGAGACCTGTACGTGACTGCATCTGTTGGAGACCCCGCGGGCATCGTGGACGCAACGGCCGAGCATCTCGCCAGACTCACGAGCCAGGCGTCGCTCTTCGGCGCAGATCGTCTCGCGCGGGTGCTCGATCTGCTCGGGGACCTGCAGTCCCAGATTCGCTGGTCGTCCGACCCGCGACTGACGCTCGAGGTCGCGCTAACGCGCATGGCTCGACCCGAGGCGGACCTCACAGTCGAGGCCGTTGCGGAGCGCGTGTCGGAGCTGGAGAGCGCGCTGCGAACGGGTGACTTGCGCGCCGCGGTGGCCGTGCAGGAACCTCGCGAGAGCAGACCGGCGGCTCGCGCCGAGGATG
>JAENZW010000011.1 GCA_016841065.1 Actinomycetota bacterium | reverse complement strand
CGGCGTCTTCCACGAACTCGAGCTTGCCGCCCGCGACAGCGATCGCCTTGCGGTGGTCGCCCGGGGCGGCGTGCCGATCGCGGGCGCGCCCGAGGAAGTGCTCACGGCAGCGACGCTCCGCGGGGTCTTCGCGGGGCGGGCCGTGATCGGCACAGACCCCGTCACCGGTGGCGTTGCGGTGACGCCGGTTCTGCGCGAGCAGGTCGCGGTCGCCGAAGACGGTCCGGAGATCCGTGTCATCGGCGGCTCCGGTGCCTCCGCGAGAATCCAGCGGGAACTCGCGGGCGCCGGCTTCCGCGTTCACGCGGGCGCGTTGTCCGCAGGAGACATCGACTTCGCGGTGGCCGAGGCCTTGGGCGCCGGAGTGGTGGCGCTTCCCGCTTTCGGCGAGGTGGATGCCACTGCAGAAAGGGAAGTCGCATCGGTCGCGCGCGCGGCGACCGTCGTGCTCGTGAGCGGCGTTCCTTTCGGCCGGGCGAATCTCGGGAATCTGCGGGCGGTGAGGGAGGCTGGTGGACCCGTCGTTCTCGTCGGCGACATGTCGCCGGGCAGGGACTTCACGGGTGGCGAGGCTGCGGCGCTCTGGGACGACCTCGTGCGGTCCGGCGCTACGGTTGTGGCCGAAGAAGCCGAGGCGGTTGAGGCGATCAGGCGCCTCGCGCCATGAGCCCCTGGGAGTTGCGGCACGTATTGCACAGATCGCAGTCGTGGCAGGCGAACTGCTTCCAGCGCACAAGGATGTTCGGGATGCGATCGAGGATCGTCTCGTAGGTGACGTGGTCGCGCACCCCAACCTGGAGCAGCGTCAGAGCGAGGGCGTCCAGGCCGCGGATAGAACTCTCGCCCCCGCCTTCGAGCTTGCACTCGCCGTTTTCGGTGAGTCGTCCGCAGTGGACACATAGATCGTCCGGACCGGCCTCCACAATCGCACCCTTGTGCTCGAAATCCGTCATGACTCTTTCCAGGTTGCGAGAGAACTCGCCGGGAAAGTCGGCGCCCCTGTAGAAGTGCGTGCACACGAGATGGTGTCCGCGCAATCTCACGTGGCCGAGGTGCACGAGACCTCCTCGGCAAGTCTGTGTGGACGGTCCTGCGCGACGCACGCGACAGGGACATCCAAGCACAGCGCGCAGAACGTGTCTTGCAGCTCTCCCAAGGCAATCGCGGTGGTGTTGTTCGTGCTCGACAGATGCAAACCGACGACCGCTCGCATTCCATCATGGGCCAGCGTCCGCACGGCGGACATCGCGGACTCGTTCGAAAGGTGTCCACGGGGAGAGGCGATTCGCTGCTTGAGGAACCACGGGTACGGGCCCTTCTCCAGCATCTCGACGTCATGATTGCATTCGATACCGAGCGTCGTGCAGCCCTCCAGCGCTTCGAACGCTTCCGGCGTCATCTCGCCCGTGTCGGTGAGCAGGCCGAAGGACTCTCCGTCTGGCGCATCGAACCGGTAGCCGACAGGGTCTGCAGCGTCGTGCGACGTGCGAAACGCGCGAACGCGCATACCGGCGAGATGTATCTCATCGCCCGCCTGGATCTCGCGAACATCCTCCGCGAGTTCCTCGATGCGTCCGGCCCTGTGCGTGCCGGGCGTCGCGTACACCGGAACGCGAAGGCGTTTGGCGAGAACGCGCACGCCCCCGACATGGTCCGTGTGCTCGTGGGTCACGAGAATCGCGCAGATGTCTTCGGCGGGGATGTTGTGGAGCGCGAGACGGCGGAGCGTCTCTCGGGCGGAGAAGCCGCAATCGACGAGTACGCCACCGACCTGTGAACGCACCAGGGAGGCATTGCCGGAAGATCCGGAGCCGAGGAACAGGATGTCGAGGGCTGGTTTGCTAGGGGCCGTTGTGGACATGCTTGCATTCTACGCCTACCCGTGCCGCTCTTGCTGTGACAGAAGAACGCTTCCGGTTCGACTGTCTTGGTGGCGTGCTGGCGTTGCCGCACAGGCCACTTGTGGAACATACGCGTCAGAGACTATTGCGACGCACGCTCTCGCCAGGCAAGGAGGCATCCACATGCAAGTCAAGCTCTACGCACTGTCCACGTGCCCGTACTGCAAGATGACGCGAAAGTTCCTGGACGAATCAGGTGCCGACTACGACCTCACCGAAGTCGATCTGCTCGAAGGCCAGGAGCGTGAGGACGCGATCGCCGAAGTCAGGCGTATCTCGGGTGGCGCATCGTTCCCGGTGGTGGTCATGGACGAGGAAGTAATCGTGGGCTTCAACAAGAAGCGCATGAAGGAGCTGCTCGGTCTATGAGCGAAAGTGCCGCGCCGAAGCGCCGCATGTTTGGGTCCGGAACGACCATCGAGGATCTCAAGGTGTACATGGCTCCGTTCGTGGATCGGCTCGGCTACAAGTTCAACACGGAAACCGAGTTCGTCGACGAGGTGCTTGAGAGCGAACTCGAGATCCTCGAGGCGACCGGAGATATCTTCTGCCCGTGCAGGGTTCGCAGCGGCGACCCGAAAGAGGACGCGAAGATCGTCTGCCCGTGCATCCCGTTCTTCCGCGATCAGTTTGCGGGCATCAGCAAGTGTTGGTGCGGGCTGTTCATCCTGAGAGACGTCGAGGACGGAGCTGACCTTCTCGGTGTCATCGAGGAGGTCCATGGTGCGGTCGAGGCCCCGGTCTTTCTTGCCGAAGATGTACCGCCCGGGCAGATACGACGCGTGAAGATCGGCAAGCGAGACGTCGCCGTGGCGAACGTGGACGGCGAGTTCTTCGCGCTGTCGAACGTGTGTCGGCACGCATTCGGACCTCTCGGAGAGGGCTTCATGGACGGACCCGTCGTGATGTGTCCCTGGCACGGGTGGCGCTACGACGTGCGCGACGGCACGACCGACCACCCGAACGCCGACGTGAAGACGTACGAGACGGTAGTCCGCGACGGCGAAGTGTTCGTCATCGTCGAAATGAAGTGAGAGCGGGGATCAGGCGGGATCCCTCCGGATCCTCGCCAGCCAGAGCGCGCTACTCCATCGTCGAGCCGCGCTCCTTGAACAGCTCGGCGATCCCGCCGATGCTGCCCATGATCCCGGCGGTCTCCATCGGCAGGAAGACCTTGTTCGCCGGTCCCTGGGCGATTGACTGGAGCGCCTCGAGATACTTGATCGCGATGAGCTTGTCGTCCGGGCGGCCGTCGTGGATGGCGCTGTACACGTTCTTGATCGCGTCGGCTTCGCCTTCGGCAAGAGCGATCTTCTGGAACTTCTCAGCTTCAGCAACACTCTTGATTGCCTGTGCCTTGCCTTCGGCCTCCAGGATCGCGGCGCCCTTCGAGCCTTCGGCTCGCGTGATTGCCGCCTGCTTGTCGCCGTCGGCTTCCAGGATGAGCGCACGGCGCGTGCGCTCGGCCTTCATCTGTCTGTGCATCGCCTCGGTCACGTCGATCGGCGGCTCGATGCGCTGGAGCTCGACGCGCACGACGCGGACGCCCCATTTGTCGGTGGCGTCGTCGAGTATCTGCCGAAGAGCCGCGTTGATCTTCTCGCGGCTGGTCAGTGACTCGTCGAGTTGCATCTCGCCGATGACGTTACGCAGGTTGGTCTGCGCTAGTTTGGTCGCCGCCATGTAGAAGTTGGCGACGTTGTACATGAGCTTCACCGGGTCGGTGGCTTCGTAGTAGACGACGGCGTCGACGGTCACAACGACGTTGTCCTTGGTGATGACCTCCTGCGGTGGGACGTCGACGACGTTCTCACGCATGTCCACCTTGGACAGCCGGTCCACGAACGGGATGATGAAGTGCAGTCCCTGATCGTACGTGCGCTGGTACTTCCCCAGCCGCTCGATGATGCCCTTCTCGTACGGTCGGACGATACGGATCGCCGACGCAAAGTACACGATGAGCACGAAGAAGATGATGGCGCCAAAGATCACCGCAAAGAAGTCGCCCATCAGGATGCCTCCGATCGATCTTGTGACAGTCCCCCCAGTGAAGACCCTCTTACTGTGTTCCCTATTCGGGTCGAACGATAAGGTGCGTGCCCTCTACGCCCTCGACCACGACGCGAGTGCCTACCGCGACGGTGCCGTGCCCCGGGGCTTCAGCGCGCCATTCCTCACGCTCGATGCGGGCCTGCCCGAGAGGGCTGTTCGGCGTGAGTTCCTCGATCACGATCCCCGTCTTGCCGAAGAGCCGGTCGCTGCCGGTCTTGACCGGGGGCTCGTGTGTGAGCTTGTCGGCGAATCTCCGGAGCAGTCGGAACGAAACGATCGAGACGAGAATGAAGCAGCCCCATTGCCAGGCGATGGGGACCTTGAAATAGGCGAGCATCGCAGAGCCTGCGGCTCCGATGCCGAACGGCAGCATGAAGAAGCCGGCGGTGAATATCTCGGCCACAAAGAGGAATGCGGAGGCGAAGGCCCAGATCCAGAACCAGACTTCGATGGTGTCCATCGGCCCCTCCTTGGTCTCCCCGGTCGCCGCGGACGAGGGCCGCAGCGAGCATCTTCATGTTCTGGTATATCACTCCAGGAGACGTCGGGCTATGTCGCGGATGTCTCAACCGGGTGCCCGGAGACGAAACTCGACGCCGGATGCTAGGGCATGCGCAGGTCGTCTAGAGCCAACGACGCCTTCATGGCCGCGAGCTGCGAACCACGTTCGACGAAGCTGACGGGAAACGTCGGCTGACCGTGGAGAATACGCCAGATTCCACCGCTGAGTACCGCCTCTAATGCGTGGCGGTCGGCGTGGCGCAAGAGCTCGTCGTAGGGGTCCTCCGTCCTTTCCAGGCGGAAGACGGAAAGATCGGCCTGGCGACCGCGATCGAAGGTTCCGAACGCGTCGTCCATTCCGAGGACGGTAGCGCCTTCCATGGTCATCATGCGGACGATCCGCTCGGCGCTGAGCTTGGGCGCGAGTGCGGAAAGGGCACGAGCCTCCTCGAAGAGGTCCAGGCTCGTGTTGCTCGCAAGAGAATCAGTTCCGAGGCCGATCGGAAGGCCGCTCTCGGCAAGTCGAGCGATCGGTGGTGCACCGTTCTCGAGGTACGCATTGGATCGTGGACAGAGAACCACGCCTCGAGCCCGCTTCTTGAGCTTGGGGATATCGACGGGCAGCAGTCGCGTGCAATGCACTGCGACGGCGTCCTGCAGGACGCCCAAATCGTCCAGATAGGACACGGGTGTCGTCTTCGGCGCGACAAAGCCGTCAGCAAGACGCGTGGCCAGATCGGTCAGGGGACCTGTTCCGGAGCGCAGGAGCTCGGTCTCGGCCTCTGACTCGGCCACGTGTATCGCGAAGCCGCCACCGCGCTGTGCCGCAAGTGCGTGAGTGGCCTTTAGGAGCTCGGGGCCGGACGTATATGGCGTGTGCGGAGAGATGCCGCAGCGCTGACGAATGGTGCAGTTGCGGGTCTCCGCCGGATACTCCAGGTCGTGCAGCAGCGCCCCGAGCCTTCCGACAGGGATGCCGAGCGCCTCCCAGAAGAATCGCCCTCCCAGTCCTGCGTCGGCTGCGACAGCGACCGACTCGGGTCCGAGCGCGATCTCGCCGATCACGGTGACGCCGGCCTGTGTACACTGGGCCGCTCCGAGTGCGATCGATGCCGCTATGTCGTCGCGGCCGAGCGCCCGGGTGGCCACCGGGATCTGCCGCAGCCAGGAAGCGAATGGCTGAGGAGGCATGAGTCCCTTCAGGCACGTGAGGGACAAGTGAGTATGTGCATTCACGAGGCCGGGCATGACTGCGCATCCGGGGAACTCCTGCAGCGGCAGGTTCGGATAGCGTTCGCGCATCGCGTCGGCGTGACCGACTCCCTCGATGACGCCGCTGCGTAACAGCACGGCGCCTTCTCGGATTGGTGCGGCCGATATCGGTAGTACCCAATCAGCGGCTATCAGCATTTGAGTCTATGTGTCCCGCTCATCCGGAATGGACAGGAGGCTCGGCTTGCGGAGATCCGCGCAGCCGCACTTCGCGTCGAGTGACGCATTCGCAATCGTGTCCAGCACGATTCGTGCGATGGTGGCCGACTCGTCGAAGAAGATGGTCTTGAGCTCGTCATGCTCCCACTCGCGCACGACGCCTTCGGCGTAGTTGACGACGATGTAGATGCCGGCGTAGCAGGCACCGATGTCGCGCGCGAGGAAGACTTCCGGTGCGAACGACTGCCCGACGATGTCGGCGCCGAGACGGCGCATATAGTCGATTTCGGCCACCGACTCGAATCGGGGACCTTCAGTCACGAGGTACGTTCCTCGGTGAAACACCCGGCCGAAGACCTCAGATGCACCCGCATAGAGATGCCCGGCCATGTCGGGGCAGACTGGCTGCCGCATGATGAGCAGGTGGTCTCCCCGCACGTAGATGTCCTGCTTGGATGTCAGGTCGATGAAGTCATTCGGGATGACGACGTCCCGCGGATCCAGCAGATGGTTCAGTGATCCGACGCCGCCATCGGCGAGCACCTTTCGCACGCCAGCCCGTTCGAACACCCAGAAGACCTGCAGGGACGCATCGGCGCGCTTCACGCCGCGCCTCCAACCGTGCATCCTGACCGCCAGGACATCCCGCGTGTCGGAGGGCGTCTCGACGCGGAAGTGGGTGAACGAGGGAGACAGTCCGAATGGGGTGTCGAACGTCAGTCCGGTGGCAAGAACCGTGACCCGTTCATCTTTTAGAGCTGCAGGGAAGTCCAGACTGAGAGAACCGGATCCCCCGCAGATGCCGAACTCGGCGGTTGGGACTGTGTGGTCGGCCATCGTTCACCTCCTATGCGACGAGGTTACCCGAGCAGCTGCCGCTGCGCCACGTATTCGTCCACACCCAGCGCGTTCGCGGCGATTCAAACTTCGCAGACTGTTGGCTGCAGGGGTGCATGGTGTGGTAACTTTTGCTTTGGAAGATACCGTCAATTGGTCCTTCTGGGACGTCGGTTGGTCCTGGATGGCAACCGACTGGAAGCGGGGGCTCTGTGGGGGAGCGGCGGTCGTACTTGCTGGGAGTGCTGTGCGCATGCGCAGTCGTGTGCCTGGCATTCCCGTCAGTTGCCTTCGCATGGGACGAGAATCTCGGATACTACCCACCCATGGACTTCGCCGGATACTGCTATCCCGTGTGCCACGACGACGCGGCCGGCATCTTCAACGCAAAGGGACCTCACGGAAACTACTCTGCGACGTCGGGCAAGTGCGACAACTGCCACACGGTCCACAACGCTCCGTCAGACAGCATCATGTTGCTCCCTGAGCCCACCATCATGGGGACCTGCTTCACCTGTCACGACGGAACCGGGGGACGTGGGGTCTATGGTGCCATCGCCGCTCGCGGGCTGACGCCGGGCAGCGCACATCGGATCGACGTGACAGATGAGGTTCCCGGTGGCGATGCGCTAACCGGCGGAATGGCCACCGGCACCTTCAAGGGCACCGATTCCTCACTGACCTGCACGGACTGTCACAGCGCGCACGGCGCGAACTGCGTTGCGCCGTTCCAGGGTGAACGCGTCCGCAATGAGCAGGCCGGATATGGCTACGTGTCGAACAGGCTGCTCCGGAAGCTCCCGACCAGCGGAGATACGACCGTCACGGTCTACGGCTCAGACTGGTGTCTTGCATGTCACAAGGGCCGCACCAGCAGCGGTGCGGTGCACAATCATCCGGTCGACACGATCGCTTCCGCGGCGCCCGGCACGCCCTTCGACGTAGGCAACGTGGCTGTTCTTGCCAGCGACGACCCAACGGCGACGACTGTGATGTCTGGTCTGTTGGGTGCAGCGGGGACGCGGCGTAACGGGGGCTTCCTGATGCCCTATCCGCGAACGCCACAACAGGCCGGTCACGCCCCAATCTGTCAGCAGTGCCACGAAGACGCACGCGACGCCGGACAACTCGTCGGCGACGGAAGCATCGGCGATACCACGCCGACGGTGATCGGACTTCCGGATGGGCAGACGGCCACGGACAATCCGCGATTCCAGACGTTCCCGCACGAGGCGGTCAACGACAACCTTCTCTTGGAGACTGACGATAACCTCTGCATGAACTGCCACCCGGTGGCTGCGCTGCCGTAGCGGGTCGGTCAAAGCCGTCCCCTCGGCTCCTCCGTTTCTCGGGAAACTTGAGCTTCTCGATGTCCACCGATAGGCACGCAACTCCATGAGCCCCCGTGGATATCCAGGAACTGTCGATTCCGGCAGAGCGTGTCAGGGACCCGTGGCGGGATGCCGCTCGCTCGCGCACGCCGGCTAGTCGAAGCGCCGCACCTCGTCGTAGAGGGTGTCGCGCTGGACCGGAACGAAGCCGGCCTCGCGGATGAGCCACACGAGTTCATCGCGGCCAATACGGAAACGCACACCTGCGGCTGCGACCACATTCTCCTCGATCATCGTCGATCCCAGGTCATTCGCGCCAAAGGCCATGGCGACCTGTCCGATCTTGGATCCCTGCGTGACCCAGGACGCCTGCACGTTTGCGACGTTGTCGAGGAACAGGCGCGAGACGGCGAGCATACGTAGGTACTCCCAGCCGCTGGCGGTTCGGACAGCACCTTCGGCACCAAGCTCCGTGTTGCCCGGCTGAAACGACCACGGGATGAATGCCCTGAACCCGACGTGGCGTGCGGCGACGGACTCGTCCTGCAACTCCCGGATTCGCGTCAGATGTTCGATGCGCTCCGGGACTGTTTCGGGGCCGCCGAACATCATCGTGGCGGTAGTCGACATGTCGATCGCGTGCGCCTCGCGCATGACGTCGAGCCACTCTTCGGCAGTCGCCTTGTGCGGTGAGACCGCGCGGCGAACGCGGTCCGAGAGGATCTCGGCACCGCCGCCGGGCAGCGTGTCGAGCCCGGCTTCACGGAGTCGGACGAGGACTTCGCGCACGGGGACGCCCGACAGCTTCGAGATGTGCACGATCTCGGGTGGACCAAAGCCGTGGATGTGGATCTGGGGGTGATCGGCCTTGATACATGCCAGCAGCTGCTCGTACCACTCGATGCCGAGATCGGGGTGCATGCCGCCCTGCAGCAGAATGGCGGTTCCCTCGAGGTCGATCGTCTCGGCGACCTTCTCGGACAGCTGCTCTTGCGTGAGCACGTAGGCTTCGGGGTCGCCGGCATCGTGGTAGAACGCGCAGAAGCGGCACTTCGAGACGCAGACGTTCGTGTAGTTGACGTTGCGATCGACGATGAAGGTGATCTCGCCCTGCGGGTGCAGACGCTCGCGCACCCGCGTTGCGGCGGCGGCGAGATCGAGCATGTCCGCGTGCTCGAAGACGAGCAACGCTTCGTCGGCGGTGAGCCGGTGCTCGCCCGCGCCGGCTGCCAGCGCGATCTCGCGTGCGGTGTCCTCGGCCATACCCACGACGCTACTCCTCGCCGAAGATGCGGATCGCCGGCACGTCGTCCAGCTCGTCCACAGCGACGGCCTCCGTGAGGTAGCGTGTCAGACCCTCGCGGTAGCGTGGTTCGAAACGGAACTGAAGCGTGTCGAAGTAGGAGAGGAACTGCGCCGAAGGGAACGACTCCCAGCGGGCGGCGTAGTCGCTGATGTCCTCGAGGTGCGCGCGACAGTAGGCGAGCGAACCGTTGAGGGCTTCCGCGACGTTGCTGACGGCGTCCGGGCGCTTCTCGGCGAACTCGCGGCGCACGGCCCAGACGGCGTACACCATGGGCAGGTCCGTCCATGCGGTCCATTCGGCGCCGAGGTCGTAGATCTCGAGGTCGGCGGGCGGATCCCAGTAGGCCCGAAGCGCGTCGTCGCCGATGAGCAGGGCTGCGTCCGCGTCGCGCATCATCTGGCCAATGTCGGGGGGCATCTCGACGTACTCGGGGAAGACGCCCCAGTGCCGCGCCAGAAGTACGCGGGTCAGCACCTGCGACGTGCGAGAGGTGTTCGTGAGCGCTACCAGTCGTCCGTCGAGACCTTCGACTGGCACCTTGGAGAGGAGGAGTATGGACTGGACCTCGCCGTCGCTGGAAATCGCGATGTCGGGCAGGAGCACCAGATCGTCGGCGTGGCGCGCGTACTCGATCGCCGGTATGGGCGCGATGTCGAGCTCGCCGTCGAGCAGCATACCGGTGAGGTCCCGGGGGGCTGCCTTCACGAGCTCCACGTCGAGGAGCACGTCGTTCTTCACCAGGCCGTAGTAGAGCGGCAGACAGTTGAGGAACTGGATGTGTCCGAGGCGGGGTCGCATCACTGGCCCCCGGGGGAAACGGCGCCGGCGTCCCAAGCGGGCGGTGCGGCTTCTTCGGCAAAGATCTCAACGATGCGGTAGAGCGTGTCGCGCTCGACTGGCACGTGTCCTGTCTCGACGATCATGTCGATGAGGTCCTGCTTGGTAAGAGCCTCAGGAGTCGTCGCGCCGGCCATGTGCGTGATCTTCTCCTCGACGACCGTACCGTCGATGTCATCGACACCGAACGCCGTGGAGAGCTGCGCCACCTTGAGGCCCACCATGATCCAGAACGCCTTGACGTGGGGAATGTTGTCGAGCATCAGGCGCCCTATTGCGAGCGTCTTCAGGTCGTCGAAGCCGGTGGTACCAGGCAGATCTGCGAGCTCGGTGTTGACCGGATGGAAGGCGAGGGGGATGAACGCGAGGAACCCGCCGCTCGTGTCCTGCTGCTCTCGCAGCCGGATGAGGTGATCGACGCGCTCTTCGGCAGTCTCAATGTGGCCGTACAGCATCGTGCAGTTCGTCTTGATGCCCAGGGAGTGGGCCTCACCATGAATGCGCAGCCAGACGTCGGATGACGTCTTCTTCTCCCAGGCTGCCGCGCGGGTTCGCTCCGAGAAGATCTCGGCTCCTCCGCCGGGCAGCGCGTCGAGTCCCGCAGCCTGCAGGTCGCGAAGAACGTCGAGAGTGCTCTTCCCCGCGATTATCGCCATGTGCTCGATCTCAACCGCGGTGAAGGCCTGTACGATCACGTGCTTCGGGACGGCTTCGCGTACTGCCCGAACCATGTCCACGTAGAACTCGTAGCTCCAGTCGGGGTGCAGGCCCGAGACGATGTGCACCTCGTACGCGCCGTCGGCCGCGCCCTCACGTGCCGCCTCGACGATGGCTTCGAGCGTCATCTCGTAGGCACCCTCTTCGCCCGCGTCGCGCGCGAACGCACAGAACTTGCAGCGGTTTCGGCAGACGTTCGTCGGATTGATGTGGCGGTTGACCATGAAGTACACGCGATCGCCATTGATCCGCCGGCGAGCGTAGTCGGCCATCTGACCTATGCCGGCAAGATCGCGGCTCTCAAACAGCGTGACGCCGTCCTCGCGCGTCAGTCGTTCGCCGGCGACCACCTTCTCCGCGATCGGCTCGAGCCGGGTGTCGTTCAGGTAGAACGTGCTCATGACGGTCCCCCATCTTTGATGATCCACGCGTGAAGGACGAAGGAGCTAGGCTGTGCCTTCCTGCGGGCGTCCCACGCCGATGTACTTCGCTCCCGCCGACTGAATCACCTGCGGGTCCAGTGCATTGCGACCGTCGAAGACGATCGGGCGATCGGCCATCGTTCGCACGAGCGAAGCCCAGTCGCTGTCGACTATCTCGGCCCATTCCGTCGTCAAGATGGCGGCGTGAGCCCCCGCAAGTGCCTCCTGGAGCGTGTCGGCCGTGCTCGTCAGTTCCGCCATCGGCACCGGGATTGGGTTGTAGCCGACGACCTCGGCGCCCTCGGCGCGTAGCAGCGAGATGATCTCCCCCGCGGGCGCTTCCCGCGTGTCGTCCGTCTCGGGCTTGAACGTCAAGCCGAGGATGGCGATGCGACGCCCCTCGAGCGAGCCGAACTGCTCCTTCAGCGCTCTCACCGGAAGCAGGCGCTGACGGGCGTTGACTTCGATGACCGCGCGCAGGAGATGGAAGTCGTACCCGTGCAGGTTCGCCAGGAAGTCGAGCGCTCTGGTGTCTTTCGGAAAGCACGAGCCGCCATAGCCGATTCCTGGCCGAAGAAATGCCGGTCCGATCCTGCTGTCCATCCCGACCCCGCTTGCGACCTCGTCGACGGTGGCGCCAACGAGGTCGCAGAGAACGGCGATCTCGTTGATGAACGATATCTTGGTCGCCAGGAAGGCGTTGCTTGCGTACTTGATCATTTCGGCGCTCGTCACGTCGCAGGCCAAGATGGGCGCGTCTATCTCCGCGTACATCGGACGAACACGATCGATGGCGTCGCCAACGCCGCCCAGGACGACGCGGTCTGTCTGGAACCAGTCAGTCACGGCGCTACCCTCGCGCAGGAACTCCGGGTTGGACACGTACTGAATCCCGTGTGGCGCGAGGCGGGCCGATAGTGCGCGCCCCGTTCCGGGGGGTACGGTGCTCTTCATGACGACAACCGTGCCGGGTTCGGCTCGCTCTTCAAGCATGTCCACGACCGACCGCACGAATCGCATGTCAGCGGATCCCGTTGCGGTCGCCGGCGTACCTACCGCGATGACGATGATGCCGCTGAAGCGTCTGATGCTATCGACTGTCGCGAACGACAGCGCGCCCTTGTCGCGCGAGGCGCGCATCAGGTCCTCGAGGCCGGGCTCGAAAAATGGGCACCGACCTGCGTCAAGCGAGGCCAGCTTGGCGGGATCGACGTCGAGGACTTTCACTTCGTGACCTGCGCTAGAGAGGCAGACCCCGGTAACAAGACCCACGTAACCGGCGCCGAACACGGTGACGCGTTCGCTCATGCTGTCGTGCTCCTCCCGGAGGATTGGATGCTATGGGGTGAATCGAGCCGATGGGTCCGACGGATGAACCCGCGCGACGATACGATGAATGCAGGAGACAATGTTACGCGAGAACGTCAACGGATAGAAACCGAGCATGTGGATGCTTGGTGCATGAAACGTCCGGGAGTCTGCGTGGTACAAGGCATCTATCAGTTCTGATAATGTGTTGCATACAGCAAGATGAATGTTCCGTCGCCACGATGCGACGCGACAGGAGGGGGTTCGAAGACATGAGGCGATGCGTGATTCTGTTCGCCGTCCTGGTGCTTGCGCTTTCCATGGTGGCCTGCGGGGACAGCGGCACGTCAAGCGACTCGGGCGGTGAGCGTACCGTGAAGCTTGCTGGGTCCGACGAATTCTTCAACAACGTTGACGCGATGCCTGCGTTCGAGGGTGTCTACGGCTTCACGCTCGAGTCCGGCGAGAAGCTCGTCCTATCGGGAGGCGACACGGCGCAGACCGAGAAGGCTGTGTCCGAGGGCACGGATGGCGTCAATTTCGGCATGGCGTACGGCACCGACGGCGCGATATCGGACCTTGGCCTGATAGTGCTTGAGGACGATAAGGGTGCCCAGCTCGTCTACTGGCCCACGCCGACGATTCGCAAAGAGGTCCTCGACGCCCATCCCGAGATCGAGGGGCTGCTGAAGCCGGTCTTCGAGTCTCTGACGCTCGAGAAGCTGCAGGAGCTCAACGCCCGCGTTCAGGTTAACGGCGAGGCTGCGACTGACGTGGCCGTCGAGCACCTGACGCAGATAGGAGTTCTTCCGGGGGCAGGCGACATGTCGGGCTCCAAGGGCACCGTGGCGGTCGGCTCCAAGATCGACACCGAAGGCGAGGTTCTCGGCACCATGATCGTGAAGGTGCTTGAAGCCAACGGGTTCAAGGTGGACAACAAGGTCAAGACGGGCCAGACGGACATCGTGCGCAATGCGCTGCTCGCCGGTGAGATCGACGTCTATCCCGAGTACACCGGCGCTGCGCTGATCTTCTTTGAGGGCGACGAGCGCGCGACTGTCGAGAACTTCAAGGATGCCGAGGGTGGCTACGAGCTCGCCAAGGAAATGGACGCGGCAAACGGTATCGTGTGGCTGGAGCCCGCCAGGGCGAACAACACCTGGGCGATATGCGCGAAGAAGGACTTCGCTGAGGAGAATGGCCTCGCGACGATGTCGGACTTCGCCGACTACGTGAACGGCAAGTAGACTCCCGAACCATAGGCTCGCAAATCGGAGAGGAGCCCGAGTGGGTCGCGGAACAGGCGTGCACAAGGTAGGCCTGACCGCGTCGCTACTCGGGTTCCTCTCGCTTCTCGCGCTGCCGTTCGCCAGCGTCGCTGGGAGCCGGATTCAATCCGGGGTACCGAAGAGGCTGTTCCAGGCCACAGGCGCTCCGCTGTCAGCGCTTGTCATCGGCACCTTCGTGCTCATGGCGCTGCTGTCGATGACGCGCAGTCGGTCGCGCGGCTTCGCCTTCGCCCGCGGCGCCTCCGCAGGGCTGGCGATCGTGGCAATCCTATGGGTATCAGGTCTCGTCGCCACCGACCTGGGAGCGAAGACCGGGCAGTTCGCGCGTGTCTCGATCGGCACGGGCGCGTGGGGGGCGATCCTCGCCGCAGCGATGCTCGTCGTCGCGAGCAGGGGTGAGTTGAGGGATAGTCCGCTCCTTGCGGCGCTCGTGGGAGCGCTGCCCCTGGTCGCCGTCGTCGCGCTTGCGCTGTCGGGCGCGCTCGTCGATACCGGTCTTGCCAAGGAGTACCACAACAACCGCGACAGGTTCTGGAAGGAGAGCGGCGCGCAGCTGACGCTCGCACTCTCCGCACTCGGCATCGCGACTGTCATTGGCTCGGCGCTCGCGCTCCTCGCATTCCGCGTCCCGCGGACCCGCAAGCCGGTCTTCGGCGTCGTCAACCTGTTCCAGACCGTTCCCGGTCTGGCGCTTCTCGGAATGCTGGTTGCACCCCTGGCGGTCATCTCGAGGAGATACCCCTACCTGCGCTCGATCGGCGTACGCGGCATCGGATGGTTCCCTGTCATCATCGTGCTGATCATGTATGCACTGCTCCCGATCGTGCGGAACGTCTACACGGGGCTGCGCAACGTGCCGGGATCGGTCGTGGACGCCGGGCGCGGCATGGGCATGACAGAGAGCCAACTCATGGCCAGAGTGCGTCTCCCGTTGGCGCTGCCGGTGTTCTTCTCCGGTCTGCGGACGGCGGACGTGCAGGCTATCGGGAACGCCACGATCGGCGCGTTCGCGGCGGCGGGAACCCTCGGCGTGTTCATCTTCCAGGGGCTTGCCCAGCAGGCGTTCGATCTCGTGCTGCTCGGCTCGTTGACGCTCGTGGCGCTCTCGCTTCTTACGGAAGGCGTGCTCATCGCGATCCAGCGCGCACTCGCGCGTCGCTATGGCACCGTCGTAGGCGCCGACGGCGAGGGGGCGATTCCGTGATCCGACTCGAGGGCGTCACGAAGCGATACCCGAGCATGGAGCGACCTGCTGTCGACGATGTCACGTTCGAGGTTCCGGCTGGTGAGATCACCGCGCTCATCGGCCCGTCCGGCAGCGGCAAGTCGACGACGCTTCGGATGGTCAACCGACTGATCGAGCCCGACGAGGGTTCGATCTACGTCGGAGTTGACGAGATCCACGACATCAAGGCCGAAGACCTGAGACGGCGCATCGGGTACGCCATCCAGGGCGTCGGGCTGTTTCCACACTGGACGGTGTTCCAGAACATCGGATGCGTGCCGTGGCTTCTTCACTGGGACAAACCCCGCATCGCCGCGCGCGTCAGGGAGTTGCTCGATCTTGTGGGCCTCGACGCTGCCGAGTATTCGGCGAAGTACCCCTCGCAACTGTCAGGCGGGGAAGCGCAGCGCGTGGGCGTTGCCAGGGCGCTTGCCGCCGATCCACCGGTCCTACTCATGGACGAGCCTTTCGGCGCGGTCGATCCGCTGACGCGCGAGCGGCTCCAGAGCGAGTTCCTGGCAATCCAACACAAGCTGCGCAAGACAGTGCTGTTCGTGACGCACGACCTTGATGAGGCCATTCGTGTGGCCGACCGCATCGCGCTGATGCGCGACGGGGCCCTGATGCAGCACGACTGTGTTGAGCGCGTGATCGCGTATCCGGCTAACGAGTTCGTGCGCGAGTTCGTCGGGACGGAGCGTGCTCTCAAGCGGCTCTCCCTCGCGCATGTTGCCGAAGAGATGGGGCCACCCGGGCGCGCCGCAGCGACCGAAGGCCGCGTCCCGGACGGCGCGACACTGCGCACCGCCCTCGCTGTCATGCTGGAGCACGGCGAGCGAGCGGCTTCCGTGATTGCCGAAGATGGTTCGGTCGTCGGCAGCGTGACGATCGACGACATCCTCGCACACTTCGAGAGGCCGCTGTCGTGAAGCGCCTGACGCTCATCGACTTCACCGGGCCCATCATCGCGCTGGTTGTCTACGTCGGACTCACGATGGCCGACCGGCCGTGGGTTGCACTCGCGACGCGCATCTTCCCGAATGAGGGTCGCTATATCTACCAGAATGCCTCGACCACCACGCTGGTATGGCAGCAGTTCGCGATGGTTGCCCTCTCCAGCAGCATGGCGGTGCTCATAGGCGTCTCGCTCGGTCTGTTCGTGACGCACCGGGCTGGGGCGGATTTCTATGATGTCGTGAGCAGCCTGTCCAACCTGAGCCAGACGTTCCCACCCATTGCGGTCTTCACGCTGACCGTGCCGATCCTCGGCTTCGGCTTCGAGCCGACGGTGCTGGCGCTCACCCTCTACGGCATTCTGCCGGTCCTGCGAAACACGATCGCGGGCATCGAGTCGGTGTCGCCCACGCAGATCGAGAGCGCCCGGGGCATGGGCATGCGCCCATACCAGGTGCTGCTGCGCGTCGAGCTGCCGCTTGCGGCCTCGGTGATACTCGCCGGCGTGCGCATCTCGGTCGTCGTCGGCGTAGCTACGGCGACGATAGGTGCCGTGGCAGGGGCGGGAGGGTTGGGCGCGCCGATCATCTCGGGACTCATCAACGATGACCCGCCGGTCACACTTCACGGCGCGATACTGGCGACCTACATGGCGCTGCTGTTCGACGCGTTCATCGGCCGGTTCGAGAAGGCGTTCGCCTTCAGCAGCCCAGGCGCTCGCGCCTAGCAGCGAACGGACTTCGGCACATCGCGCGCTCACGGCGTCTACCCTGCGGGAGCTTCCGCTCGCCTGCGCCGGAGGGCTTGTCCCAACATCAGTAGTCGTGATATTGTCTATAACGTCAGCAGATTATTCTGGTGAGGCAGGGCGCGTGAACGAGACTGCGGTGTCAGAGAACAACATCGTCACCGAGCTGTTGGGTGCCGACACATCCGCGCTCGCTGCCACAGCGTTCACCCGAGGTCGGAGCCTTTACGAGCAGGGCATGTTCTGCTGCGAGACGGTCGTTTCGGTCGCCAATGACGCAGCAGGAACCCCCTTCCCGCCCGACGTCATGCGGTTGGGCAGCGGCTTCTGGGGCGGGGTTGCCGGCGATGGATCGACATGCGGAGCGCTCGTTGGCGCGATCATGGCGGTCGGCCTTCTGGCTGGCCGTACGACGACCGACGGCGAGTGGGAGAGTTCGACAGAGGCCTCCGAGGAGCTCTGCCACCGGTTCCAGCAAGCGTGCGGCGGGCTGAGCTGCGGCGGGCTCGTGGAGCCCTTCGGCGGCATGGATGGCGATGGCCGTCACGGTCGCTGCGCCGAGATCACCGGAATCGCTTCGGCGCTCGTCATCTCCCTTGCCGAAGAGCGCGGGTGGCTGTAGGCACTGCGTCGTTCTGGCCGCTGCGCGTTCACGAAGCCGCGAAATCAACCGCTACTCGACGTCCGATGAATCCTGCTCTTCGGCCGGGCTCGGTGAGGGTTCGTCCTGCGTACGCGCAACGATGACCCTGCGTCTCCGTCCGGCGATAGCCGAGGCGATGACCACGACAAGAAGCGAGAGCAGCACGGCGAGCGCCAGGATAAGCGCGCCTGTGAGCTGCAAATCGACGCGAGGTTCCTGGATAACCTCGCGGATACGATCGAGCATACCGGCTGCGTCGTTCATGCTGACGCCGGCGTTTCAGTCGACAGTTCGGCCGTCAGCCGGCGTTTCGCCCTGCGCCGCCGCCACCAGAGGTACACGATACCGAGGAGTCCGACCGCGAGGGGCAGTGCACACAACCAGGCGGGGCCGGTGAGTCGGCTTCGGACATCTTCGATGATGCCGCCTCCGCTATCCGGGATTCGCACGATCTGAAGCCGATCGTTGCCCGTGTCAGCGACGACGAACCAGTCGCGTGCAGCGTCGTAGGCGATTCCCGTTGGATACAGGAAGGCGCCGTCGTCACTTCCGAAGTCGCCGTGTTGTGCAATCAGGGCTCCGGTCTTCGCGTCAAATACGAACATGCCGAAGTTGAACGGGTCGACTGCAACGACACGCCCGGCTCCGTCAATGACAACACCCGAAGGTATCTCGAGAGCCGCTTCGCCGGACTCCGCAGTCGCCGACTCGTCGCGACCCCTTTGAGAACCTGCTACCCACATCAGCTCGCTCAACGAGTTGTACGCGATGACGCGGGCGTTCTGCGAGTCAGCAACGTAGACCGCTCCCTCTTCATCTACAGCTATGCCGTGCGGAATGTCGAACTGCCCGACTTCGCGACCCCTCGTGCCCCACTTGGTGATGTACGTGCCCTCTCGGTCGAAGAAGGCGATCCCGAACACGGTGGAGACCGCGATTCTATCGGGACCGACCGCCACGTCCAGCGGTGAGGGCACCGACCACTCGCGGATGAAGCGACTGTAGGCGTCAAACACGATGATCTTGTTGTTGCCGAAATCCGCAATGAGCACGTCACCGTTCTCGTCAACACCAAGACCCTCGGGTCGCATGATCAGACCCTCGCCGCTCGCCGGCTCTCCCGTTTGGATGACCGCTCGGAGTGTTCCGTCGGGATTGAAGCCGATCACGCGAGCGCGCGCCGGGTCTGTCGTCCAGATCGTTCCGTCAGGTCCGACTTCGACGTCGGTGGGTTGAGAGAGGAGCTCTTGACCCCAACCGTATATCGACCTGACCCACGAGAGTCCGGTAGGGTCGGCGGCCCGGCTCGGCGCTCCGATGGGCGTCAGCGCGAAGTAGACGTACACCCCGAGGGCGACGAGCATGATCGCTAGGACCACGACGGAGGTCCACAGTGCGATGCGCGCGCCGCGGGATCTGTACTCGATGACGACCTCGTTGGCGTCGCTCACTTGGGGGTTCCTTCAATCTCTGCGAGGCCCGCGAGCGCAGACTCGAGATCCGGCACGAACCCGAGAGCGGCTTCGAAGTCGCTTCTCGCATCATCGACCATCCCGATTTCGAGATACAGGTTCCCGCGAGAGACCAGCACGTCGGACATGGTCGGGTCTTGAGCGAGGGCCAGCTCGAACGCCGCAATCGCTTCGTTCGGGCGGTCGGCATCGGAGTAGATCTCCGCCTTGAGGAGGGTGGCGGCAACGACAATTCCGGCCTCGGGCCGGTCGGGCGACGAGGTGATTCCGCGCGACGCGAAATCGCTCGCCCGTTCACGTCGCAGTTCTTCGGTCAGCATCAGCAGTCTGTCGAGCGACGTCAGGGCGGCCTCGCTCTCGCCCCGTGCGTGCAGCAAGCGCGCCTCCTGGATACGCAGCTCAAGGTTCTGGGGCTCGACGGCGAAGCCGGCGGCCAGCGCGTCGGCCGCTTGCGTGAGCTGGCCGGCCCTTATGAGCGCGGCAGCGTACGACGCATATTCAGCGCCCGAAGACTCGCCAGAGACGTTCGCAGGATCGAGCGCGGTGAGTTCGCGCTCCAGCGCAGTACGCGGCGGCATGGTTCCGAAGAGTCCGGCGCGAGCGACGTACGCGATCCCGGCGACCAGAGTGGTAGCCAGGAAGAGAACAAGGACGACGAGGGCCGGTTGGACGCTCCGACCGTCAGGGAGTCCTTGTTCATCTTGCGCATCTGGCGATTCCGCGTGGCGGTCCGTGCTTGAGCTACTCATCTGAGAGACCGAATCCGCTCAATGGCCATCAGCAGGCCGAATTCAGGAATGTGCGTGAAACCTAAACGATTATTAGTATACTTTATCGGGGGTTAGGTTCGCAGGCTGTCCCTAAATGTCTGCCACCTGTGTACGACATCGACGCCAACGATGAAGCACGAGGCTATCGGCACGGGTTATGGCGCGTCGCAGTGGGGTGATTGTCTGAGCCACCAATGCCATGTCGCAACGTCACAGCGTCCTACGCTGGGTCGTTCGTGACCTGCAATAGCGGATTGGTCGAGGAGGCGCATCGGCGCGACGGACGGAAGTAGGGAGAGTCGGCATGAGTATCGGTGGAATCCGTGTTGGGCCGAAGATGGGTGCTTTCGTGCTACTGGCGGTGCTGGGTGTCCTGGCGCTGCTGTTCACGGGGGGCGAGGGAGCGATGGCCGGCACGCAGACGGTCAACCGTTTGGAGCTCATCGCCGGGGATCTCGCCGCAAACGACTACTTCGGCGACTCCGTGGACACCGACGGAAATTGGACGATCATCGGCGCCCCGAACAAGGCTTCATACGCCACCGGGTCGGGTGCGGTCTACGTCTCGGCGTTCACGGGCACACGTTGGACCAGCCCGGCTGCACTCGTTCCCGGAGATACCGCGTGGACGGACTACGAGTGGGCAAGGTTCGGCGCGGCAGTAGCCGTTGATGGTGAATGGGCCGTCGTCGGCGCCCCCGGCATGGATTCCGGGGGCACAGAGAACGTCGGTGCAGCGTACGTCTTCCGACGCCAGGGCGGACAGTGGCAAGATTCGACCAACCTCACGGGGCCATGGACGACCTACGCCGCGTTCGGAGAGGCGGTCGCCGTCGACGGCGACACAATCGCAGGCGCGGCCCCGGAGATGGACGAGGCGGCGCCGGGCCGCGTGTACGTCTTCCGGTGGAACGGATCGTGGTGGAGCGGTGAGGGCTACGTCACTGCATCCGACAGCTGGGATGGCGACTACTTCGGTCGGGAAATCTCGCTGAGCGGGAACACGCTGGTCGTCGGCCACGAGTACGACGGCAACGGCGATGCACATGTCTTCACGCGTTCCGGCAGCACATGGACAGAGCGGACCACGCTGGAACACACGGATCCCGGCGGCAGCGACCGTTTTGGCGCCTCCGTCGCGGTCGACGGAGGCACTATCGCCGTGGGCGCCCCCAATGTCTACAGCCAGCGGGGAGAGGTCTTTGTCTTCAACGGATCCGGCGCCTCTTGGAGTCCTGACGCGGTCCTCCTGGCGCCAAACAGAGCGGCCGGGGACTACTTCGGAGAGTCGGTTGCGATCGACGACGGCACGATCGCTGTCGGGGCACCGTACTACGACGGGACGAACACGGATTCAGGTGCGCTGTGGGCGTTCGGCGGCGCGGGGTCCTCATGGGTGGCCTACCCAGCGGTATACGGGCAGTATGAGGGCGATTACTTCTGGGGAATCGAGTACGAGAACCAGACGTACAACGGCGCTGCGGTGTCCGTCGCGGGTGAACATTTGGTCAGCGGAGCTCCGCGAGATGGCATGGATCCGCTGTGGGGAGAGCGCACGGGCTCCGTCCATACGGCGAAGCTCGTGGCCGGCAGCGATCCGAAGACGTACAAGGATCGCGGTGTGAGCATCACGTTCGGCACGATCACCGTGCCGGGCTACGACGACGACTATAACGACGTGAACTCGCTATCTGGATTCCAGGCCACCCCGCGCTTCGAATCGGCAAACGGCTATCCGACGGGCTATACCGTCACCGATCAAACGCTTTTCGACCTTGAGACGAACGTCACCTTTGCGGGCAGCTTTGTCGTCACGATCCCGTATCACCAGGACAACGTTCCCAACTGGCTGAACACCCAGGGACCCGTCGCGGAAGCCGACCTCAAGATGCTGCACTTCGACGGTGAGGAGTGGGTGGACGTCACGACGTCCGTGGACACCAACGCGAACACCGTGTCCGGCACGGCGAGCTCGTTCTCAGAGTTCGTGATCGTGGAGACCGGAGAGGCTACCTCGAACCCCTACTACAACTGGGATACGACGGCGAATGCGGGCTCGCTGCAGACCCCGCACAAGGACTACCGTCTCACCACTCGAAAGTGTCAGGTGTGCCACGTCGTGCACAACGCGAATCCCGACGGCGAACTCCTCTTGCCGACGACCCGCGCGAACGCGTGCACCTACTGCCACATCACGACCACGCTCGGTGGGATCGTCATCTATGGCGGGAATCCCGACAACTACCTCGTGGAGGATGACTACGGTCATCAGGCGGCCGGCGGCGTGATCTGTACGGATTGCCACGCAGTGCACGGCGCGAACACCATGGGCGGCGACCAGGGTATCGAAACGAAGATCCTCCACGCTGGCGGCTATCAGGCCGAGCTCGTCTCAATCGTCGCGACCGGCGATGCCGATGCGATCACGACGGGTGGCGCTCCGGGCGCACAGGTGTGGGGTAACCATAGGTGGGATGAGCTCGAACTTCAGCGGACCGCCTTCTGCACCCGCTGCCACCAGTACTACTCCCACACATCCACCCAAACGGTGAACGGCTTCAACTTCCATCCCCTTCGTGACTACTACGATCCAGGCGGGACGATTCCCGACACGCCCGACCGTTTCGGCCTCGGAATCGCGGTTGCAGACCACACGACGCGCGGCTGCACGTGGTTCTGCCACGAGGGCTACGATCCGGACCTTGGCACGCAGCTGGTCAACCTCGGCGTGGGTATCCACGACGGGAGTCTTCCGCACTACACGCCCAAGCACATCAAGTTCCTCATGGCCGACGGTATTCCGGCGGTGGACTCGACGACGGACGACGTGTGCTTCGAATGTCATCTGTGGGATCCGGGCGTCGAGGGAGTGGGCGAGACGTTCTAGCCATTCACGTGCACAGGATTCTAGGATGCGCGCTGGCCGGTACGTGGTCAGCGCGCATCCTGCGTACTACGCTGTGAACCATGACTGCCGAGGAAGAGACGCTGACAGGTCGTATGGCAAGGACCGTTGCGGCGCACGCCATGCTCCCAGACGGTGCCGTGGTGCTCGTGATGGTGTCGGGTGGTGGCGACAGCGTCGCCCTGCTCCGACTGCTGGCCGAGGATGCCCCGAGTCGAGGCCTGCGTCTCAGCGCGTTCCACCTCAACCACCTCTTGCGTAGCTCCGATTCGGACGGTGACGAGGCGTTCGTCGGCGAGCTGTGCACTGCTTTGGATGTTCCGCTGCACATCGTGCGGTACGACGTCGCCGCCTACGCCGAAGAGCTCGGTCTCAACCTTGAAGACGCAGGTCGCCAGATCCGATATCGCTTTGCCGGAGAACACGTCGACGCGCTGTGCGATGCGGCGGGCGTGCCTCGCGACCAGGGACGGATCGCTGTGGCGCACACCCTCGACGATCGCATCGAGACGCTGCTCATGCGTCTCGCTCAAGGTGCCGGGGCCGGCGGACTCGCTTCCTTGCGGCCCGTTCGCGGGCGCATAGTCCGACCGCTTGCCGACGCGGACCGCGATAGTGTCAGGGAATACCTGCGCGAGCTCGGGCAACCGTGGCGCGAGGACGCGAGCAACCTCGACACGACTCGCACGCGCGCACGAGTGAGGGCCGAGCTGTTGCCGGTTCTTCGCGACATCAACCCGCGTGCCGACGAGGCGATGGCTCGGACGCTGCGCGTGCTCGCGGATGAAGACGACCTTCTCGGCGAGATGGCAGAAGCGTTCGCGCGTGACTTCGCGGTTCAGGACGAGCAGGAGGTTCGCTTCGAGCGCGCGATGATGCACACGCTGTCCGTGCCCATGCGACGTCGAGTAGTCAGGGCAGCCATCGCAGGGGCGTTCCCAGACGCGACTCGCATGGACTTCGAGCATGTGGAAGCAGTCGTCCTCGGCATGGATGACGACGGCTTTGCGCGGGACTTGACCGACGGCCTCCGCGCCTTCTCGGAGTACGATAAGATGGTCATCTCACGGGGGGAGAACGCGTTCCCGCCACTGGCACCTTGTTTGCTCCCCGTACCGCACGAACTGGACCTGGGAGCAGCGGGAATCATCCGCTCTGAGGCGGCCGACCCGGTTGACGCCACAGGTTCCGCAAGAAGCGTGACGATCGACGAGGGGTGCATAGAGATCGGGTTGGTCGTCGATGGCCCACGCCGGGGCGACCGGATGAGACCGATTGGTATGTCGGGGACGAAGAAGCTCTCCGACCTGCTCGTTGACGAGAAGGTACCTCGTCGCAGGAGGGGGATTACCCCTGTTGTGCGCGATGGTGATCGGATCGTGTGGGTTGCCGGTGTGCGAATGAGTGACGACTACAAGTTGACGCGAGATACGACAAAGGCCGTTCGGCTCGAGTGGATCCCGGCCGAGGAAACGCAAGAAGCGTAGTGAGAGCGCGAGAAGACGGAGGGTTTCCCGCATGCACGGGGACATCGAGAGCATAGTTCTGACCGAGGAACAGATCCGCGCTCGAGTGGTTGAGCTCGGCGACGACATCAGCCGCGATTACGGCGAGGGGTCGGTGCTGTTGATCGCGGTTCTCCGAGGGGCGGCGCTGTTCGTCGCAGATCTTGCACGCGCCATCTCCACGAAGGTCGAGATCGACTTCATGGCCGTTTCGAGCTATGGATCGGCGACCAAGTCCTCCGGCGTCGTTCGCATCATCAAGGACCTCGATGAAAGCATCGAGGGGCGACACGTGCTTGTGGTCGAAGACATCCTCGACACGGGCCTCACTCTCAAGTACTTGCTGAAGAACCTCTCGTCCCGCTCGCCTGCCTCTCTTGAAGTCTGTACGCTACTGAGCAAAGAGGGGAAGCAGCGGGTACCTATCACCTGTAAGTACGTGGGGTTCGCCATACCCGACGAATTCGTTGTCGGTTATGGCCTGGATTTCGCGGAGAGGTACAGAAACCTGCCCTACATCGGAGTGCTGAAACCGGATATCTACAGCGAACATGTGTAGGACCGAATAGCGCAAGGAGTTGCGTAACGTGAACAAGAACCTGAGGACTGTCCTCTTCTATCTCCTCATACTGGGCGTGCTCGCCTACGTGTTCGTCACCGTTGTCGGCGAACCGTCGAGCCCGCAGGACCTCACGACGAACGAGTTCGTGAGGACGGTGGAGGACGGCCGCATCCTGGAGGCCAAGGCTCTGGCCCGGGACGGCAAGATCACCGGCAAGTATTGGCCGGATACTTCGGCCAAGTCGAAGGGTGATAGCGCAGCCGTTCCATTCAGGTCTTCGTTCATGGGTCAGGACTGGTTGAACGGCTTCATGGCCGAGAATCCAAACGTGAACTTCACAATCGACCCTCAGACCGGGTTCTCCATTGCGGCGCTGCTGATAAACCTGCTGCCCATAGGTCTACTCATCTTCTTCATGTTCTTCTTCCTGAACCAGATGCAGGGCGGCAACTCCAAGATCATGTCTTTCGGGAAAGCGCGGGCAAAACGTATGACCCGCGATCAACCGCGTGTGACGTTCAAGGACGTTGCGGGCGCGGATGAGGCCATCGAGGAACTCGATGAGATCAAAGAGTTCCTGGCCAACCCCGGCAAGTTTCAGGCGCTCGGCGCCAAGATCCCGAAGGGCGTCCTGCTGGTCGGCCCTCCAGGTACAGGCAAGACGCTGCTCGCCCGCGCGGTTGCCGGCGAGGCGGCAGTCCCCTTCTTCTCGATATCCGGCTCGGACTTCGTCGAGATGTTCGTCGGCGTGGGCGCGTCACGCGTACGCGACCTGTTCGAGCAGGCGAAGGCTGCGGCACCGGCAATCATCTTCATGGACGAGATCGATGCAGTCGGACGCCAACGCGGCGCCGGTCTGGGTGGCGGTCACGACGAGCGCGAACAGACCCTGAACCAACTGCTCGTGGAGATGGATGGTTTCGACCTGAAGGCGAACGTCATCCTCATCGCTGCCACGAACCGTCCGGACATCTTGGACCCGGCGCTCCTGCGACCCGGTCGATTCGACCGCCAGATCGTCGTCGACCGTCCCGACATCAAGGGTCGCGTTGGCATCCTGAAGATCCACACCCGGGGCAAGCCGCTCGAGGAAGAGGTCGATCTCGATGTTCTCGCGCGTCGCACTCCCGGCTTCACCGGTGCCGACCTCGCCAACCTCGTGAACGAGGCCGCCTTGCTCGCCGCCAGGCGTGGCAAGAAGCGCGTGTCGATGAACGAGCTCGACGAAGCCATCGAACGCGTCATTTCCGGTCCGGAGCGCAAGAGCCGCATCATCTCCGACGAGGAGAAGAAGGTCATCGCATATCACGAGTCCGGTCACGCGCTCGTCGGGCACGTCCTGCCCAACGCCGATCCGGTCCACAAAGTCACCATCATCCCGCGTGGCCGCGCTCTCGGCTACACGCTCGCCTTGCCCGAGGAGGACCGCTTCCTCGAGCGTCGTGACGCCTTGCTCGACGACCTGGCCATGTTCCTGGGCGGTCGCGTTGCCGAAGAGATCGCCATCGGCGACATCACCACGGGCGCCGGCAATGACATCGAGCGGGCCACCAAGCTCGCCAAGCAGATGGTGACGCGCTTCGGGATGTCCGAGAAGCTTGGCCCCCAGACCTTCGGCGATGCGAATCACGAGGTCTTCCTGGGCAGGGACTTCTCATCAAATGCTGACTACAGCCAGGAGATAGCGTTCGAAATCGACAAGGAGGTCTCCCGTCTCATCGACGAGGCCTACGACCGCGCTCGCACGATTCTGACGGAGCGGCGAGAGCAACTGGATCTCATGGCGCGAGTACTCATGGAGCGCGAGAGCGTCGACGGTGCTGCACTCAAGGCACTGCTCGACGGGGACTGGGACGAGTATGTAGCGTCCGAAGGCGCATCGTCGGGCGACGATGGAGACGCCGAGGAGTCCGTGCTCGAGGACAACGTAGCGGCGGATACCGCCGGTGGCGTCACGACCGCACCCGGTGCACCGCCAGCTGTTACCGGTGCCTAGCTGGTCTTATCCACCCTCGGAGTTCGCGTCCGGGTATAATCGACCCATCGAGAAGAGTCCGCGCATCGGTGCCAGGACGTGCACTGTAACCAGTCAGGGGAGCCATGCAGCCTCGAGGGGCGGAGGGCGCTGAGGTGCCGATTGAATCCAAGGCGTTCCTCGGCGCGCACCACGGCGATGTACATCCGGGGTCTCTAGTCCGACGAACGTGGCGCTCGATCTCCCGCAGATTCGCGAACCGCGGCAAGCGTCAGGCGGAGCTGATCACCGCGCTCAACGACGTCGCTTCGGCCGTGTCGTCCACTCTGTCGCTAGACGATGTCCTCGAGACCATCGTGTCGCGCGCGAAGGTCATCACGAACACCGAGAAGGCCGCGCTCGTTCTCACGCAGGAGCACAGCGATAGTCTCGATGCCGAGACTCTGGTCGTAAGAGGTAGCCGTGCCGAACACCCCGAGGAGTGGTGGGCCGGCGAGCTGGCCGATATCGCTCCGATCGTCTTTCGAGATCGGACGGCGTATCTGAGCTTCAATCGCGATCACGACGCGTGGTTGCTGTGCGTTCCGATCTCCGTTCGAGATCGTCCGGTGGGCCTGATTGCCGCAATCAACTCTCGATCGCACGAGTTCTCCCCCGACCAGGTGGACTTCGTCTCGATCCTCGGGGCGTTCGCCGCCATCGCAATCGAGAATGCGCGCCTCGCCGAACAGAGCAAGTACGTGCTGCTCGCCAGCGAGCGCGATCGCATCGCGCGCGAGATGCACGACGGCATCGCCCAGTCTCTCTTCAGTGTCGCCCTCGGGCTCGAGGTTTGCCGAAAGCAAGTTCTGCGAGATCCGGTCACCGTTGCAGCGCGGCTGGATGAACTCCAGGAGTCCGTCGACCTGAGCCGCAAAGAACTCCGCCGGTTCATCTACGATCTTCGGCCCGTGAAGCTGCAGGAGCTTGGACTTGCTGGCGCCATCGAGTACTGGGTGCATGAGGTCACTTCCGGGGAGTCGGTGCTCGGCACCTTGTCGGTGGAAGGAGAAATGCGCAACATCTCGCCTTCGGCAGAGGCATGTCTCTACCGGGTGGCCAAGGAGGCAGTGAGCAACATCGTCAAGCATTCGGGGGCTGCGCGGTTCGAGGTCGTCATCACCTATGCGGCCAATGGGGTATCACTGCGGGTGGCCGACGATGGCACGGGGTTCGATCCGCTTGCCAACGCGCGTTCCGCCGGCGGCGAGGGTCTCGGCTTGAGGAGCATCTACGAGCGGGTGAAACGAGAGAACGGGCGCCTGGACGTTGTAGCGGAACCCGGAGCGGGAACGACGATATATGTCCGTCTTCCGATATAGGTGAGGCCAAGTGGATTCGATTCGCGTGTTCATCGCCGACGATCACGA
>JAENZW010000197.1 GCA_016841065.1 Actinomycetota bacterium | reverse complement strand
GGCCGCTGACGAGGGGGCCGAGTCGTGACGCCGAACGCCCCCGTCGAGATAGGCACGTCCCGAGGCGCCGCAACCATCCGCGTCTGCACCGGCTCTGGCTGCGCGATGAACGGCTCGCTGAAAGTCGCCGACCGCTTCGAGTCCGCCGCCGAGAAAGCCGGCCTCGCAGGCACAGTGCGCGTCGTTCGCACGGGTTGCCATGGCCTGTGCGAGCGCGGCCCCGTGGTGGTCGTCGACGACGACGGCATTTTCTACCCCACCGTCACCGAGAAGATGGCCGAGCGCATCATCGAGCAACTTGCCGAAGACGGCGGCTACGTTGAGGAGTTCCTGTTCCGCGAGTCGAAGGGCGCCGACCCGATCCCGCGCTACGCCGACATCCCGTTCAACGCGACACAGCAGCGCATCGTGTTGCGCAACTGCGGCGTGATCGACCCGGAAGACATCGACGACGCGCTCGCGCATGGGGCCTACGACGGGCTTCGCCGCGTGCTGACCGCGTTCGAGCCCGATGCCCTCATCGAGGAGATGAAGTCCTCGGGACTGCGCGGGCGTGGCGGTGCGGGATTCCTCACCGGGCAGAAGTGGCGCTTCACGCGCGACGCGCCGGGCGAGACGAAGTACGTCATCTGCAACGCCGACGAGGGCGACCCGGGTGCGTTCATGGACCGGAGCGTCATAGAAGGCGACCCGCACAGCGTGCTCGAGGGCATCGCGGTCGCCGCGTACGCCATCGGCGCCAGCGAGGGTTACGTCTACGTCCGCGCCGAGTACCCGCTTGCGGTCAAACGCCTGCGTATCGCAATCGAGCACGCGCTCGAACGCGGGTTCATCGGCGAGGATATCTTCGGCAGCGGGTTCTCCTTCCATGTTCGCGTGAAGGAAGGTGCCGGCGCTTTCGTGTGCGGCGAAGAGACAGCGCTGATGGCGTCGATCGAGGGCAGGCGCGGTATGCCGCGGGTTCGGCCGCCCTTCCCCGCCACGAGCGGACTGTGGGGCAAGCCCACGTGCATCAACAACGTCGAGACGCTCGCGAATGTCGGCTGGATCGCCGCGCACGGCGCGGATACGTATTCGGCCATCGGCACGGGCAACAGCAAGGGCACGAAGGTCTTCGCGCTCACCGGCAAAGTGCGCTATAGCGGCCTGGTCGAGGTGCCGATGGGCATGACCGTGCGCGACCTCGTCTTCGGCATCGGGGGCGGGTGTCTCGGCGACAAGGAATGCAAGGCCGTGCAGATCGGCGGCCCGTCGGGTGGCTGTCTGCCGGTCGAGCACATGGACACGCCCATCGAGTACGAGGCGCTCGCCGCAGTGGGCGCGATCGTCGGCTCCGGCGGGCTGGTCGTCGTCGACAAGAAGACGTGCATGGTCGACATCGCCCGCTACTTCCTCTCGTTCACGCAGGACGAGTCGTGCGGCAAGTGCGTTCCCTGCCGAGTAGGCACCAAACGCATGCTCGAGATCGTCACCCGCATCACCGAGGGTGAAGGCGAAGAGGGCGACATCGAGAAGCTCGAACGGCTCGCGCACGACGTGAAGCTGACGTCTCTGTGCGGCCTCGGACAGACCGCACCCAACCCCGTGCTCACAACGATCCGATACTTCCGCGAGGAGTACGAGGAGCACATCCGGGACAGGCGCTGCCGCGCAGGCCAGTGCGCTGCGCTCTCGCGATTCGAGATCGTCGCGGATCTGTGCCGCGGCTGCGCCGTGTGCAAGAAGCACTGCCCGGCCGACGCGATCTGGGGCGAGTTGAAGGACGTGCACACCATCAGCCAGGACCTGTGCATCAAGTGCGGGGTCTGCGAGGAACGCTGCCCATTCGATGCGATTGAGCGAGTGTAGGAGAAGGAGACCGAAGATGCAGGTCAGAGACATCATGACCGAGCGCGTCGTCTCGATGCCACGCGAGGCCACAGTGACCGAAGCCGCGCGCATGATGCGCGATGAGCACGTGGGCTCCGTGCTCGTGGTAGAGAACGAGAAGCTCGTCGGCATCATCACCGACCGCCAGATCACGCACAGCGTCATCGCGGACGGGCTCGACCCGCGTGAGGTCAAGATCGGCGACGTGATGCACGAGGAGTTCGTGCCGCTCGAACCCGACATGGACCTGCTCCAAGCAATGCGCCTGCAACGCGAACTGGCGATGCGGCGTCTGCCGGTCGTGGAGAACGGCAAGCCCGTCGGCATCGTGTCGGTCTCGGATATCTCGGCGTTCGTGCGCGAGGCCGTCGACACCATCCTCATGGAGGGCACCGTCCGCGTCCGCCGCAGAGGCGAGAAGTAGACGAGAAGACAACGCACGCAAGGGAGCGCATGTGACACCGGCGCAGACACAGACGATCACGCTGACCGTCGACGGGCGAGAGATTCAGGCCCGCGACGGCATGAGCGTGCTCGATGCGTGTCGCGAAGGCGGCATCCGCATCCCGACGCTGTGCCACGACCCGCGTCTCGAGCCCTACGGGGCCTGTCGGCTGTGCATCGTGCAGGTCGAAGGGATGCGCGGGTTCCCCACCTCGTGTACGACCGTGGCGACCGACGGCATGACGGTCACGACCGACAGCCCCGAGATCGCGGATCTTCGGCGGTCAGTCGTCGAGCTGCTGATCTCCGATCACGAGCTGCGCTGCCTCTCATGCGATTCCGCAGGTGAGTGCGCGCTCCAGGACATCGCCTACGAGTTCGGCATCGAGGAATCTCCCTACTCCGGCGAGCGACACCGGGTGTGGGAAGGCGACGACGACAACCGGTTGATTGAGCGCGACTACACCAAGTGCATCTCGTGCGGACGCTGCGTTCGCATCTGCAACGAGGTGCAGGGGTGCGACGTCTACGCGTACACGGATCGCGGCTTCGAGGCGATCCCGAACACGCCGTACGCGTCGTCGCTGGAGGGTGCGGGCCGCGAGTTCTGCGGCCAGTGCGTCTCCACGTGCCCGGTGGGCGCGCTCACCGACCGCACCAGCCGCTACCGGGCTCGCACCTGGGAAGCGACGAC
>JAENZW010000196.1 GCA_016841065.1 Actinomycetota bacterium | reverse complement strand
ACGCAACGACAAGCAGCCGTTCTTGAGCGTGCGCATTCCGCAGATGAAGTCGGTGTTCTTCCTGATCGTGCTGTCGGCTGTCGTTGTGTGGCTTTCGCTCTACGGCGGCTACGACATGGTCGTCGAGGGCGCGCAGCAGGGCCTCAACACGCTCTCGCCGACCGAGAGGCCGGTCTTCGGCAGCGGGGTGGGCAGCGTCGATTTGAAGCAAGCGAAGGATGTCTTCCGCGACAGGGAACCGGCGCTCTACGAGAGCGTGGACGACATCAACTTCCCGCTGGTGACGCCGCAGGACGACGAGATCGTGTACACGTGGAACTACGAAGAGGTCGACGGCACCCCCCGGACCTACTCGATCACCTTCGACCTGTCGGGCCAGGTCAGACGCGCGACCAAGTCCTAAGTCGTGGCGTGGCATAGACGCGCGCGGCCGCCGTTTCCGACGACCGCGCGTCTGTCGAGCGGAGCTCTTGACTCTTCGGCTACTGCGCTACGAAGGCTCCATCGACCGGCATGTTGATTCCGGTGACGAAGGACGCCTGGTCAGAGCACAGGTATACGACTGCGTCGGCGATCTCCGACGGCAGGCCGAGGCGACCGACGGGTTCCGTGGCCTCCATCGCGGCCAGTGCCGCAGGATCGCCGCCGGTGAAGCGGTCGATCATCGGCGTCTTGATGACGCCCGGGCACACCGAGTTCACGCGGATGCCGGTCTTGGCGTAGTCCAGCGCGAGGTTCTTCGTGAGCCCGTTGACTCCGTGCTTGGACGCCGTGTAGGCGGGAATTCCCCCGAACCCGACCAGACCGGCGACCGACGCCGTGTTCACGATCGCGCCGCTGCCCTGCTCGAGCATTACAGCGAGCTCGGCCTTGCAGCAGTAGAAGACTCCCGTGAGGTTGATCGCGATCGTCTTGTCCCAGTTCTCCTCCGTGCACTCCAGGCACGGGGCAGGGGTACCTTCGATGCCGGCGTTGTTGTGCGCGCAATCGAGGCGCCCATACACCTCGACGGTCTTGGCAATCAGCGCCTTCACATCGGCCTGGTCTGCGACGTTGCACTTCACGAATATAGCGTCGCCGCCCATGTCCTTGATCATCTTGACGGTCTCGGCACCGCCAGCATCGTCGATGTCCGAGACGACGACCTGCGCCCCCGCCCTCGCGAACGCCAGCGCGCTCTCGCGCCCGATGCCGGATGAAGCCCCCGTCACCAGCGCGACCTTTCCTGACAGATCTGCCATGACACCCCTCCTGTTCCGCCCCGTCGGGACGTATCCCCCGGCAGGAGCAACGTGACCGCCCGACTGCCTACCTTCTGATGGTTCCCGCTTTGGCGCTCGCGAATCCGCTCACGCAGTCAGGCAGGGGAGAAGACACGCCCGAACGGACGGACCGCCGAAGAGCGGCGACCAACGCGTCAGCCGAGCAGCTGCACGTAGTCGCCGAGGCCGACCTCTTCGGCAACCTGCGCGAGTTGTCGGTCGGCGGTGACGAGCTGGCAGTCCTCGGCGATCGCGAGTGCGAGGTAGAAGCAGTCGTACGAGGAGTGGCGCAGCTTCATCGAGAGAGCGAACGCGGCGACGTCGAGGTCGCGGGCGGGGACCGTGATGATGGGAAGGCGGCGTGCGATCTCCTGCTTCTCCTGGCCTTCTTCCGGGGAGATGTTGTCGTTCCACGCTGCGACGGCTAGTGCCGATGTGACCTCGTAGTACACGAGCTCCGGCGCGAGCAGCTCGTCCGCCGATGCGAGGGCGCTGCGGGCCTGCTCGGTGTGGGTCTCCTCCAGCAGCGTCGGGACGACAGCGCTCGCATCGACCACGATCCTGCGAGTGCCCGTCACGAGTCCTCGCCCGCGAGATGGGCCGCGCGCTCGTCGCGCAGTTTCCGGATGGTGTCAGCCGAAGACTCCGAGAGCATGCCGTGCTTGGCGGCCGTCCGTTCCCGTGAGCGGTCGGCCATCTCCAGCCACTCTTCGATCGTCGGTTTGATGCCGGCCACAATGATCGCCTTGGCCTCGGTCTGCATCGAGCGGTGATGCCGGGCGGCCTGCTCCTTCAGGCGGGCGAGGTCATCCGGATCGAGTCCGCGAATGAGGAGATCGGGCATGGGGTGCCTCCGTGTGCTCGAAGTCGCTGTCCGCACGCATGCCCCCTTCGTCCCTCGTCGGTCTCAGGGGGAATCGTCGCGCACGGTTTCTATCGGATACCAACCAGGATTGTACCCAGGGTGATAGCAAAGTGATAGCGCACCGCCCTCCCGACGCCGCGCCCCTGAGGTACGATACCTCCAGGAGGCGTGGCGCCGCCTACGCCTCCGTGCTGCAAAGAGGCAACGGGGAAAGGGGCGATTCGGATGCGGATCGCACGGCTCGCAACGGTATTCTCGCTGTTCTTCGGCATGCTTCTGTATGCGGCACCGCAGGCGGCAGCTCTCTATCTGAGCGACAACGACATCCCCGGCAAACCGTTCACCGACAAGTGTCAGGGGACCGTCGACAAGACAACAGATGAGCGCGACGTCTACCGGATCTACCTGCAGTCCGGTCAGCACATCGCCCTGTACATGAGCGGATCCGTGGGACCTACCCACGACCTCGACCTGCGCCTGTACAGCCCCGCAGCGGCGAACATCTCGGACCACGCGGCCGTCGTGGCGTCGTCCCAAGCCATCAACACGTCGAACGAAGACATCTACTACACCGCGACGCAGGACGGCTGGTACTACCTGGAAGTGCGCGCGTTCCAGGGAGGCGGCCCGTACCTGCTGACCGACTACCCCTCCTGGCCGGCGCCGGGGTTCCCGGCGACGCCGTACCGCATCTGGGGAACCGACCGCTACGAGACAGCTGTCGCGATCGCGCACCAGGGCTTCCCCGGCTGGCGCCACGTCAAGCACGTGATCATCGCATCCGGCGAAGACCGCGCGGCCGCCGACCCTCTGGCCGCGTCCGGCCTCGTATGGACGTACGGCGCCCCGATCTTGCTCGTACGCAGCGGCTCGGCGCCGCAGTGCGTCATCGACGCGCTCAAG
>JAENZW010000195.1 GCA_016841065.1 Actinomycetota bacterium | reverse complement strand
CGGCTCGACCTCGGCCGCGGCCGCCTCCGCTGCCGACGCCCTCCCCGCCCTCGCATATAGCGGAGCGGCTGCCATGTACGCCAGCCCGCCTATCGTGTACGCCAGCGCCTTCGTCGAGCGCTGCGCTACGAATCCCAGACCGGGCTGACCCAGCGCCGCGCCGGTGTCGGCGAAGAACGAGTCGACGGATAGCACGGTCGCACGCTGGGCTGAAGGGATCTGCGCGTTGATGAAGGACTGGCGACACGGCATGAGAATCCCGTACATGATGCCGTAGCTCACGAACAACACCGCGAGCACGATGAATGCGGGGATACCCCCTCCGATACGCCCGACGACCAGCCCCACGATGCCGATGAGCACTGCGAAGAGGGACATGCCCGCGGCCATACGCGAGAGAATCTTCGGCAAGTCCTGGCCGCGGCTCTTGCGCGTCAGCGGGCCGACCAGCGTATTCCCCACGACGCCGGAGAGGCCGAAGAGCGCCGTCATGCCAGCCGCAACCCAGATGAGATCCTGGCGGCCTAGAATCTCGAGTGCGTAGGGCTGCGATGCGTAGAAGAAGTACCAGAGCAAGACGCCGTCGACGAGCGACGTGAACAGCAGCGGCCGCACCACCGGACTGCCCCAGCCGTACCGCATCCCGGCGTCGAAGATCTTCCGGGTCTCCGCGCCGAACGTCGAGAACTTGAGCTCCCTGGGCTCGAATCCGATGTCGTGCATGAAGAACGCGACGAGACCGAGGGCAGCGACCAGAAGCCCTGAGCGCACCAGGTACGGGACCGTCAGATCGAGCTGGCCGAGAAGTCCGCCGAGGAGTGTCCCTGAAAGCATGGAGACGCCGTTGACCATCCCGCCTCGTGCGAAGACCTCTTCCTTGCGCTTGGGATATGCGGTGTAGTCGAGCGCGTCCACGAGCCATGCGTCCACCGCACCCGTCTGGAAGGTGTAGCCGAGGCCGAGCAGCACTGACGCCCCGATGAAGCCGGCAAGTCCCCAGCCGTACATCGCCGATCCGACGTAGAGCAGCGTCGAGATCGTGAGCGTGCTGATTCCGAGCATGAAGGATGTGCGTCTGCCGAGTGTGTCGGCGACCACGCCTGTCGGAACCTCGAAGATCATCTGTCCTGCGGAGAATGTGGCGTTGACGAGCATGACCTGGAAGATGTTCAGCCCTGCATCAAGCAGGAACAGCGTGTTGACTCCCCAGATGATGGAGGCCGATATGGTGAAGAGCGAGGTGATGCTCAGGTAGATGCGGACGACACGGTCGCCCGTCATTGCTGTGGGTTCCTGGCGGGGTCTCGCCACTCAGCACCTTCTGTCGCGCCGGAGGGCAGGAGCACCTTACGGCGGACATCGCAGGCACTACCATTTACCGTATTCGTCCCCGTGTTCGCGGTATTCCCTAACAGGCAGACCGAGGCTGTCCTTGAGATCGAGCAGCTTGCACGCCTGCTCGAGGCAGGAGATCCACTGGAACGCCTCCTCGAGCACGGTGCCGATCGCGAAGGGACCGTGCCCGCGGAGCACGACGCACTTGTAGTCCTTGAGGCCGTCGGAGACTACTTCCGCGACCTGTGACGATCCGGCCGTCAGCGCAAGCGAGTACACGGGCACCTTGTGGAGCAGGTAACTCGCTTCTGAGTCGATGGGCACGATCTCGTCGTCAAGCATCGAGCGCATGATGGTGTGAATCGGGTGCGCGTGCACGATAGCAAGCGCGTTGGTCTTCGCGTAGATGGCCCGGTGGACGACGATCTCGGTGGACGCGAGCGCGACTTCGGAGTCGTCGCTGTCCAGCGGGGTCTCGATGATGTCGCGTTCGGTGAGGCGGCCGAGCATGGAGCCCCGGCGCGTGATCAGCAACCGGTCGCCGACGCGCACCGACATGTTGCCGCCGTGGCTCGAGATGGCTCCCGAGACGAACAGGTCCCTCCCAATCGCTGCGAACTGCTCGTACACCTGTCACACCCTTCTCTGCCGAAAGGGGCCCGAGTCGGGACCCTCTCCAACTCCGTCGGACGCGATGGGTGCGATTGTACCCATGGTGGGTACAGTTGCACCCCTGAGGGCAGACAGCCTCAGCTCAGACCGTCCAACCCGAGCCTTTCCAGCTTCTCACTCTTCGGCACACCCTCTGCGCTCCAGCCGCGGAACCGGTAGTACTCCTCGAGCATCTCGTCGAGGTGCACCACCTGGCCTTGAGCGTTCGGCTCCTCAAGCAGGCGCGTCGGTAGCCGGTCGTCCGCCGCGGTGAAACCCTCCCGCAGATTGTAGAGCCGCTCCATATTCCAGATTCGCTCGCCGGCCAACAGCAGATCCTGACCGCCGACCTCGAACCCGGTCACCGCCGAGTACAGACGCGCGTAGTGCTCCTCGGACAGCGCAAACGACGTGAACTTGCAGAGCGACAGCGAATCGAGCACGGCGCCTAGGTGCTGGGCCACGATTAGCAGCCCTGCCTTGCCGGCCATGCCGTCGCGGTCGACGAGCTTCGGCGTCCCGAGCACCTCGAAGCCGAGCATGTTGCCGCGCAGGTGGCATCCGCCGCGGTTCGACGTCGCGTAGCCGAGACCTTGGCCCTGCATCCCGCGCGGGTCGTACGCTGGCAGCTCCAGGCCCTTGACCTGCATCGCGGCTTCAGGCCGACCTACGGCCTCGGCGAGCGAGCGCGAGCCTTCCGCTAGAGAATCGCCGACCTCACCCTCACGCGCGGCCATCGCCAAGATCGCAGCCCGAAGACTCGCGACGTCACCGCGACGCACGGGCAGCGCGGCTGCACCGTCTTCGGCAAGCTCGATCGCACATGCCAGCGTACCGCCGACCGAGATCGTGTCGAGTCCCAGCTGGTTGCACAGGTAGTTCAGCTCGATGACGTCTTCGAGCGATTCGACGCCGAGATTCACGCCGAGCGCCCAGATCGTCTCGTACTCGGGACCGTGGCCCTCGCCCCCACGTGTCTTCGTCTGCCGGCCGCACTGGATCGGGCAGCCCCAGCAGCCGGATCTGCGCACCAGAAACTCGTCGGCAAGGCG
>JAENZW010000194.1 GCA_016841065.1 Actinomycetota bacterium | reverse complement strand
CGCCTTCGCGCCGGGGCCCAGCGATGTTGCCCACGAACGAGCCGGTCATCCATGGCACGTTGGCGACAGAGAGCATTACCGAGATTCCCTCGCGGCCAAACGTGTTCGATTGCGCCCAGATCCAGGAGCTGGGGAAGCTGCGCCCCCAGTCCTTTTCCACGTATCCCCGTCCGCCTGAGAAATCGACCTCCTCGCCATCCAGCACTATCGAGCCGTCGACGCTGTGGTCCATCGAAAGCACGCCGTGGTAGGTCTCCATCCGCGGTACGAGGCGGTACCAGCCCATGATGCCCGGCGAGAGCGCGGTCACGGGCCACGGCGCCCATGGGCCGAAGCGCAGCTCACCTGATGCGGAGCGGTCGCCTTCGGAGAGATCGAGCGTGACCCCCGTGAGGTCGAAACGATTGGGCCCGACGCTCACCCCGAACGGAGGGCGCGTATCGAAGCGGAACTCCTCGGCAGGAAAGGCGAAGTAGTGCGCGTCGCCGTGGGACGGGACGATCTGCACGAACGAGTGCTTCGCGGCGCCATCTTCGGAATACGAGATGCCGGGGATTACCGCGAGTGTGCGGTCCCCGGCGGCATCGACGTGCTTGTAGTACCAGCCCTCGAAGTAGCGGCGAGCGACGCGACCGCCCTGGTAGGCGGCGGGATTCCATATGCGGCGAAGTGCGAGAGGCATGCGAGTCCTGTGGGTGGGCGATGGGGCGCTTCGGGCGTCTGAAGGGACTGTACCCGCTCACGCCGGACATCCGGCGTACCGCTGGCGGATGGAGGCTCCAACAAGACCGCTTGGATTCCCTGCCAACGAAAACAGGCCAGACACGTTTACCATGTCTGACCTGCTGATTTCTTTGGTAGCGGGGACAGGATTTGAACCTGCGACCTTCGGGTTATGAGCGGCTCCCAGCAGTTTCCAGCTGAGTCGCTCTCAGTACAGAACAGGCCCTCTCACCTGCGAATAGGTGGGAGGGCCTTTCTGTGTCGTCTCGTGTCATTTCGGCCTGCTTCGGCGCACTCTGATGACAGAATGCTGCCAACTTTGGCCTTGTGGGCCAGCCTCATCCGGTGCCTCCTTCTCCACCCGGCGGCCCTGACCCCAGCCCCTTGGGTTCTGCTGCCCCGTCTGGCTCTTTGCCTGCCGGAAGCCGACCGCCCTTGTCCGTTGATGGGAGGGCTACTGGGGGCCCGGCTCCAAGCAGATAGCGCGGCGACTCTCCGGGATTGAGAGCCTCTTCCACAGCCACTCGAAGCCTGAGTGATCTCTCGGAAAGCGGTGGAATCGTCATGCGACCATTCCTGATGCAGGCTTCGGAATTACCGTCACACAGGGCCTTGCTCACCTTCTGTCTCATGTCATCGATCGTGACGAGGAAGACCGCGCTGTAGCTCGGGTCATAGTCTTCGCGCAGCGGATCTTGCCTCACTAGGGGATTGAGACTCCACACGCCTCGGCTCGTGTCCGTCGTCTCCCTGTCATACAACAGCGGCTCAAGACTCTGCGCCGCGATGTCCTTGATGAACGGACGCGGGTCATCGAGGGCTTCGAAGAGCACGAGGGCTGGCTGGGGTATCGTGTCCCTAGCCCGTTCTAGCTCGTACGCCAGCCACCTCGAAGCCGCCTTGATGAGTAGGCCTGCGGTGTCCCCCCTCAAGCCAACCCTCCATCCCGGTCCCGGGATTGGCCATATTCGAGTACGAGGTGCCAGGAACCTCTTGGCGCCCCTCTCGTCCCCCATCCTGCACCCGCCGTCGAACGCGGATATCTGCTTGTAGTTCTTGCACAGAAGCCATGCCGCTACGTTCCTCGCGTCCTTGTCCGCTGAGTCGAATGCTTCTTCGAGGAGCCTAGCGGCTACCTCCCAAGTGATGGACGGCGTCGTCTCCTGGTACTCTTCGCACTCTGTGTCGTCGCACGACTGCACCCATGGCAATCGACCCACAAGGTCAAGGGCAAGCTTGATGTCGTACTTGGCTAGAGCAAGGATGACACCCTCAATCTGGAGTGAATACGTCCGTGCGTCCTTCCCCTTTTCGTGAAGCAGGTCCATGGCCCGCAGAACGACTCGCAGTTTCGCTCTGCTATCCTCCTCGTTTTTGGCCCGCTTGAGCTTGCTCTCCTCCACACTCTTCTTGTTGTCGCTGGAGCGCTTCACCGCATCCGACACGATGGACCCGAGGAGCGTCAGGAGGGCACCCACGACGGTCACGACGGTCGCGGTTGAGTACAGCCCCTCGGCCTCTTCGTTGCTCTCAACTCTGGAGACTTTGTCTTCGCGCAGACTGGAGAGCTTCTGTCGAACGGATCCCATTGCAGCGGCAGACCCGGTGCTCTCCTCTTCGGCGCGAGAGATCGTGACGGTCTCAGTCATCTCAACGGGTCTGGCCCGTTCGCCGTCGATACGGTCGGCGAAACCGTCGGCCCAGCCCAGGACGGCAACGGTGACGAAGATGACTACTGCAAGCACGATGAAGACCAGTCCCAGGACATAGACGATCATGCCAACGCGGGTGGCGTAGAAGCCGTGCTCTATCTTTCGGAGCCGCTCGTTGAACCGGGCAAGACCCTTGGCCTTCTCCTTCGGCTCCGCTACCTGCTCAGCCTTGAGCTCCTTCAGCCGGGCCGGGACACCGAGTCTCTCCCACTTGACCTCTCCGGCCTCATCGTACTTGAGCAGCTCGTCGAGTGAGGTCTTGGCTTTGCCGACGAAGAGTTCGTGGTCCCCCTCATCGGTGAGTCTGCAGAGAACGGACTCCTTGCCGCGCGTTCCAAGCTTGAACCGGCCATCGCTCGATTCACCCATCGACCAGCCCCCCCGGCTCGTCGTTCGGCTCCGTGACAGGGAGTATAGCGCTCACATCCCGGGTGCGCGAACGCTCACCCAACTGGGCAGCAAGGTCGAATTCTCCGCATCGTCTTTCGGGTTATGAGCGGCTGCCAGTCGTTTCCAGTCTGAGTCGCTCTGAGTACAGAACAGGCCCTCTCAACTGCGCGAGGGTGGGAGGGCCTTTCTCTCTCGTTACGGGCCATTTCCGCCTGTTT
>JAENZW010000193.1 GCA_016841065.1 Actinomycetota bacterium | reverse complement strand
GAGCGTCCTTCACTTCCCGGGGCACTCCCCCGGCTCGATCGGCGTGCTGACCGCGGAAGGCGACCTGTTCTGCGGCGACCTGCTGACGAACCAGAAGAAGCCGGCGCGCAACACGATCGTCGACAATGCCGAAGACATGAACGCGAGTGTGGGCAGGTTCCAGGGCCTGGGCATCCGTACGGTCTACCCGGGCCACGGAGCGCCGTTCCCCGCTAGCCTGCTGTAGCTGCCGCACGCTCCTCGTCCGTCATCGCGGCAAGCCGCTCCACCTCGGCGACATCGACGCCGACGCCTTCGGCGACGCGCGTTCCATACTCCGGATCGACTTTGTAGAAGACCGCGCACTGGCGGAGCCGGATGCGCTCCTGCGCGTTCTTGAGATGCCCGACGATGTTGCCGATCAGGTGGTCGCGATCCATGTCGGTCATGACGTCGCGGAACAGCGCCCGCGGCTGAACGAAGTCGTCGTTTGGATGCGGGTACGGCGTGCGGCCGGCCACGCCTGACACCGGCATGCCGGGATCCGCCACTCCCGGGTCCGGTCCGGGGCCGCCCTGGCTGTTCGGCCCGTAGTTCGGCCATGCGCCGCCGTTGTCGTCGAAGCGCATGGCCCCGTCGCGCTGGTAGCTGCTCACCTTCGCGTTCTTGGGAGCGTTGATGGGAAGCAGGTGGTAGTTCGGGCCGAGACGATGCAGGTGCGTATCGTGATAGCTGAACAGCCGCCCCTGCAGCATCTTGTCTGCCGAAGGACCGATGCCCGGCACGAAGTTGCTCGGGTTGAACGCCGCCTGCTCGGTCTCCGCGAAGTAGTTCTCCGGATTGCGGTTGAGCACCATGCGCCCGATCGTCATCGGCGGGTAGTCGGCATGCGGCCAGACCTTGGTGATGTCGAGGACATCGAAGCGGTAGTCATCGGCTTCGGCAACGGGCATGATCTGCATCTCCAGGCGCCACGAAGGGTGGTCGCCCCGCTCGATTGCCTCGAAGAGATCGCGCGTCGCGTGATCCGGATCGGCGGATTTCATCGCGTCGGCCTCGGCGGCCGCGAAGTTCTTGATGCCCTGCTCGGTCTTGAAGTGGTACTGCACGTAGAACTGCTCGCCCGCGGCGTTACTCCAGACGTAGGTGTGGCTGGAGTACCCGTTCATGTTGCGGTAGGTCGCGGGCGTGCCACGGTCGGAGAATAGCACCATGACCTGGTGGACCGACTCGGGTGTGAGCGACAGGAAGTCCCAGAACATGTCCGGGTCCTTGAGGTTCGTCCGCGGGTTGCGCTTCTGCGTGTGGATGAAGTCGGCGAACTTGAGCGGGTCGCGGATGAAGAAGACGGGAGTGTTGTTGCCCGTCATGTCGTAGTTGCCTTCTTCGGTATAGAACTTGATCGCGAAGCCACGAGGGTCGCGCTCGGCATCCGCGGAGCCCTTCTCGCCGCCGACGGTCGAGAAGCGCACGAAGACGTCGGTCTTCTTGCCAACCTCGGAGAGAAATGCCGCCTTCGTGTAGGGCGTGACGTCGGCCGTAACCTCGAAGTAGCCATGCGCGCCCGCGCCCTTCGCGTGCACGACGCGCTCGGGGATGCGCTCGCGATCGAAATGCCCGAGCTTCTCGAGAAGATGCACGTCCTGCATGAGCACCGGGCCGCTGGGCCCGGCCGTCATCGAGTTCTGATCGTCATCGACAGGCTTGCCGAAGCCCGTCGTCAGTCTCTTCCCGGTGTCTCCCATCACGTGCCCCTTCCAGTCGATCTGGACGGCGTTCACGACGAGCCGTCGCCCGGGTGGCGCACGACCACCCGCAGTTCTTGATGTCCCCGTTCTGAGACGCACATAACGGCGACTCGCGCAGCCAGCTCTTCAGCTGTGTATCGCGCGTGCCAATTGGCTCCGGGCAAAGCGCATCATGCTCGGTGTGCCAGGGAACGTGCCGCACGAGGCCGGGCAGGATGAAGCGCGAATCCCCGCAGAACGTACCTGACGCCCGGTGCCGGACAGGCGAACGTCTAGGGCCACGCGAAGGTAGTCTGTAGCGACTGTCACGACGTGGCGAAGACCGGCTGCCGTACATGCCACGAGCAGGCCATCCCGAAGGAACATCCGTCCGGCGACGACCGCCCCTGCAACGCATTGGCGTAATGCGTGCTATACTGTGAACAGGCGGGCCGTATGGGCTCGTAGGATTGCGATGTGACACACCGCATTTCCAAAGCGGCAGTCACATCGTTTTGTTTTGCCCCGTTGGGGCGAGAGGATGGTTAGGAATGGCAGAAGGTAAAGTCAAGTGGTTCAACGCGGACAAGGGTTACGGTTTCATCGAGCGTGAGGACGGCGAAGATCTCTTCGTCCACTTCTCCGAGATCCAGGGCGAGGGCTTCAAGAGCCTCGACGAGGGTCAGGCCGTTTCCTTCACGGAAGCCACTGGCCAGAATGGCAAGAAGCAGGCCACGCAGGTGCGCGCAATCTAGTCGTACTCGCATAGACGCTTCGGAATCGGGCAGCCTCAACAGGCTGCCCGTTCTTGTCTCACGACCTGACGGAGGAACGATGCCCTGGGATGATCACGGCAGTGCGGGACGCCTGCCCCGTGCGGACGACTGGAGCTGAGTCTTGACATCGACCTCTGAGCCCATACCGGAGGAATCCGCTGCGGGCGCGAGCCACATCGCTCGAGCGCGGGCGCTCCTGGCCGCCGGCAACGTCGTCCTGGGACCAATGGCCGGCGTGACCGAGGCGCCGTTTCGCGCGATCTGCAAGCGTATGGGCGCGGGGCTCACGTACTCGGAGATGGTGAGCGCGACCGCGCTGCACTACAATCCCGATTCCCCGATCTCCAGGACCCTGCTCACCCTTTCTGCCGAGGAGACCCCGTGCGTAGTACAGATCTTCGGCTCGGATCCGGGGATGCTGGCACGGCAGGCGGGCGAGATCCTCGAGCGCCTCGGCAGCGACGTGGCGATGATCGACATCAACATGGGATGTCCTGTCGGCAAGGTGGTCAACAAGGGCTACGGCTGCGCGCTCATGCGAACGCCAGAGCTTGCCGCGACGATCGTCGAGCGCGTGGTGGCTGCGTGCGACGTCCCGGTGAGCGTCAAGATCCGCAAGGGATGGAGCGTCCCGGAGGCCAACG
>JAENZW010000192.1 GCA_016841065.1 Actinomycetota bacterium | reverse complement strand
CCCAGGGCCGCCGGGTGCGCCGGGACCTCCGGGCATGCCGGGCATCCGCATCGGCGGCGTCGGTGCCCCGCCTCCGCCAAGAGCGCCGAAGGGCAGAGCTATCCCACGGTTCTCCATGATGTTGACGGCTGCGGCTGCAACGAACGCCAGCATCGCGAAGATGAGACCGAACTTCGCGCTCGTCTGGATCACGCTCGCCGCTTCAGCTCCGGCGATCTTCTCGGCTTTGCCATCAGCCCCGATCATGACCAGGAAGAGCATGAGCGTACCGAGTACGCCGCAACCGGCGCCGATGATGGATCGCATGCCGCTGTCGCCGACGAAACCGATCCCAAGACCCACGACCGCGGCACCGAGCGCGAGAAGAGCGGTCCACTCAGGACCCTGCTTGTCGATGCCGCCGGTGTCGCCGCCCAGCTCATCGAGCGCCGACGTGTCGATTGGCTCGTAGCCGAAGGCCAGGTCGTAGCCCGAAAGTGTCGTGAGCGTCTGGCCAGAGCACGACACCTCGATGAACGGCATCAGAAACAACACGAGAATCAAGCCGAATAGTGCCGGGGAAATGAAGCTCTTTTTGCCGGTATTCATGGACTCTCCCGTCATCGAAGGTTCTTCGGCCGCTCTGAAGCTGAGCCGCCCGTATTCGGCGACGCATTCGCGCCCAGGACACGCATACCTTGACCAGTCCGGCACGTCAAGCCGAGTGCTTCTCCGTTCGAGGCGATACGAGGTACGCTGTTGTCGGCAGCAATCGAACTCACGGGAGGAACACATGAAGAAGGGTCTCGTCATCTGGCTCTCGATCGCCGGCGTGGTGATTGTCGCGCTCATCGCGTTCGCAACCTACATAGGCGTGATGCCGATCCTTTCTGACTGGTTCGCACCGAAGGAGCCGAAGGACCTCGGCGTCACGTGGACCGACGAGGACTTCACCAACGGCAACGCGAAGATGGGCTCGCCGAAGCTCGAGGCGCTCCCGGCAGAGACACCTCCCGAGCAGAGCGTTGTCTACGAGGGCACCCACGAAGCCGAGTTCCGGCTCACGAGTTCCGAGGTCACGGCGCTCGCCAACGGCGGCAAGTGGCGCTACGTTCCCCTCTCCAGCATCCAGGTCAAGATCGGCGACGGCGGCGCGCAGGCGTCCGCGATGCTCGACACGAGTAAGGTCGCGGCGTACATGGCGGGCTCCGGCGGGGGCTACGAGGATGCCTCCGAACAGATGAAGAAGTACGACATCACAGGCACGGTCCCGGTCTACGGTAGTGCGAGCGGCGGCGTAGAGAACGGCAAGGTGTCCATGAGCATCGGTAGTGTGGCCATCGGGAAGTATCGCTTCCCGGGAGCGATCGTTTCACCGTACAAGGGCCGCGCCGTAGACTTCATCGAGAGCCGCATCGCCAACGTGTCCGGTCTGCGTCTCGATTCGGTGAAGTTCGAGGGTGGAGAGCTGGACTTCAAGGGCGCCGTGCCGGACGTGGAGAGAACAGCGCAGTAGGTGCGGCCCCGAGCGGGACGCCTCTCGGAGGGGTGAGCGGATGAGCGACGAACGCCAGGTGTTCGGTCCCCCGGCGCGCTATCGGAGCGCGGCGACAGAGGTCGGCCCGCCCGGTGCCGAAGAACCCCGACGCTTCCCGTATGTCGCGTTCATGCTCCAACTCGTGGGTGCCTTCGGCATGGCCGCGTGCCTAACGATCTTCTTTCTCGGCATGCGAGGGGTCATGGACCTGGGCGGCTTCGTTGCGACCGGTGGACCGTACGCGATCGAACACCCCGCGCCGGACTGGGTCTGGGTGATACCGGTATGCATCTGGGTCGGCCTCATGAGCGGTGCGCTCCAGGCGGGGGCTGCGGCGGCGACAGGCGGTTTCAGCCTGCTCTACCTGGGCTGGAGCGGGACGTTCCTGGCCGGTGGCTGGAACTTCTTCGAGTACGGATTCCGCCCGCCGGGTGGCGGCGGTTGGGCATGGGGATGGCTTGTCTGCGGAGTGACGTTCGCGGCGATGGGCCTGCCGGGTCTCTTCGGGCTCTTCGGCGAGATCACGTCGGACGAGGTCAAGCCGTGGAGCCCCACTGCGATGATCGCGATGTTCAGCAAGCGCCCACGGTTGAAGGGCGTGGCAAAGATCATCTACATCGTGGCGACCGTCGACGCGCTCGCAGCGGGAGTCTTCGGCGGCTGGGCGTTCTTCTCGTCCGTAGCCGGGTAGGCGCTACGCGCGCACGTAGGCGCTCGCGATCCACAGGACGGCGGCGACCGCGAGCACGATGCTGAGCTTGAATGCGGGCGTGCTTCCGCGCCAGCCGAGCCAGCGCCACTTCCACAGGGCGTCCCGCTGCTCCTGCGTCATGCGGTCGCGCACGTCCACCGCGTCCTCCAGATCACCGGGTACGGCCTACACCCTTGTGGTCGGCAGGAACTGTGATCGACTTCAGTCAGAGGTGGGTGGGGGCTTCTGCGGCCCGACGAAGACGGCACCGTTCTCCACAAGCGTCTCGTAGACGCGAAGCGGCCGATCGTGGCGTACGAGTTCGACCATCGTCTTGACCGCACCGGTGAACTCCGTCCAGCGGACCACGCTGCCATCGGTCAGATCGAACTGCGAGCCGTGCCATGGGCACGTGACGATGGTCCCCTCGAGCGAGCCCTTCGTGAGGTTGCCGTGTAGGTGCGGGCAGTGCGCGTCGGCGGCGAAGTACGCGTCGCCGACGCGGGCGAGAAGCAACGGGTGGCTGTCGACCTCGACCTGCTTCATCTCGCCATCGGCAAGGTCTTGTTCGGGCAGGATCTCGATAAAGCTGCTCACGGCGGTCTCCTTCGCGACATTGGATACAATCGGTTCGTACCCCTCGAAGCCGCAGGGGACGCGCTCTACACAGGGGCAACGGCGTTGCCGGGCAACGCACCGTGGGCGTATGGGAGGAGCTTCGATGACGGAGAACGCAGAACCCGTGAGACTGCCTGCCGAGCTGCAGGAAACGTACTCGTACGCGCAAGGCGCGTACGAGGCATGGCTCTCAGCGAATGACGACTTCTTCGGCGAACAGACCGAGGAGGAGGCGCGCATCGCGCTGAGTGCCGCGCTGCGACAGTTCGCGTTCGGAGCCAGCGCCGCAGGCGTTGACCCGACTGAGACGGCCAGCAAGTTGCGCCGCGCATTCCCGCGTGCGGCG
>JAENZW010000191.1 GCA_016841065.1 Actinomycetota bacterium | reverse complement strand
ATGGGCTGCTTCGGCACTGCCTTCGCGAGCGCAGCGAACACCCGCGCCGCATTGGGATTGAGGCGCGGGCGCTTGGAGAAGGCGACACCCAGCGAGTAGACCGCAGTCGGAGTGCGCGTGCTGATTGCCAGCGCGCGCAGGGCGCACGCCATCGCCTCGTTCACGGCCTCCTGCTTGAGATACAGATACGCGGCCAGCCCGAGCGCTTCGGGATCGTCCGCGTTCTCGTCGAGCAACAGCCGGATGAGGTCGGCTGCCGAGAAGAAGTCCTCCTCGAACGCGAGCGCACCGGCAGCATCGAGTCGCGCCTGACGCTCCGCCGGAACCGCTGCGGGGTCGGGAGCGGGGTTCCCGTCATCGTAGACCCCGGCCAACAGGAAGAAGAGATCGTCCTGGCTGGGATCGAGTTCGCCCGCCTTCCGGAATCCCGGCAGCGCGGTAGCCATTCCCTCTTTCTTGAGTGCCGCGACCGCGAGATTGTACATCGCGCGCGCTTCGGCAGGATCTAGTTCGAGTGCGCGGCGCCACGCGTCTATGGCCTCCTCATCGAAGGCGGCGGCCGAGAAGGCCTCTCCGAGCTGCACGTGGGCTGTCACCAGCTCGGGCTCGACTTCGGCAAGCTCGTGCCATACGAGGATCGACTGATCCCACATGCCGCCGCGCCTATCGTAGGCGAGACCCAGCGCGAGGTACGCGGGCGAACACGACGGGTCGATCTCGATCGCGCGTGTCGCGGACGCTATCGCTTCATCGTAGAAGTCGCCCGAGAGCATGAGGTCCGCGAGCAGACAGTGAGCGAGCGGATCGCCTTCGTCGACGTGCAACGCCTGATGGCACGCCTCGACCGCCGGCTGAACGTGGCCCTGCCGCGCGAGTCCTTCGGCCAGCGCTATCTGCTGGGGGCGCTCGGCCGGCATCAGGTGCCACCTCCGAGCTTGTCGCGCGCAATCTTCTCGACGAGTTTCAGCGCACTCTCGGCGCCGCGCACTACGCCGTTGGCGCCAACCGCCTTCGCAAGCCCGACGTCAGCGCCGAAGGGTCCACCGCTCACGAGCATCACGATGTCCTCGTGTCCGGCGGCGGAAAGCATCTCGCGCACGCGATCGACCGACGTGGCGGTCCCCATCATTTCGGCACACACGATCAGCAGGCGCGCGCCGGTCTCCTCGACACGCTCGAGGAACTCGGCGGGTCGCACGTCCACCCCGAGGTCTACGACCCGGTGTCCGGCCTCTTTGAGCACGGCGGCGATGATGTCCTTGCCGATGCTGTGGTAGTCGCGGTGCATCGTGCCGACAAGAACCGTTATGCCCGTGTCGTGGGCAGCGGCCGGCGGGGTGACGAACGACGTGATCTGTTCGGCAACGACCGCAGCCTGGGTGAACAGGATCTCGTCGATGTCACCTGTTGCCCATGCGCCTCCAAGTAGCGACATCGCAGGAGCGAATATCTGGTCGAACAGCTGAGCCTGCTCGAGCCCTCCGGCCTTCGCCTTCTCGACTACAGCGATAGCAGAGGCGGGGTCCTGGCTCACTAGCGCTTGGTACAGCTTGGTGGCAGCGTCTTCGGCCATTCACTCACCCCCTCTTCGGACGATGGTTTGATTCTGCGGCGCGTGACGCATTGTGCGCGCATCGCGTGCGCGAACGGGACGGCTTCTCATTATCGCAAAGGCGCGACGCGACGGGAAACGGCTCCCCGCAGCCCTTTCGCACCAGTTCGTTCGTGGTAGCGGTGGTGGGATTCGAACCCACACGGCCTTGCGACCAGGGGCTTTTAAGGCCCCCTCCTGTACCAATTCGGATACACCGCCCTGCGGCCCCAACGGCTGACGGCCGCGCCTCGTTCATTGCTGGCATCATTGGAGCCGCCGATAGGTGTCGAGGACCATGCCGTACAGTATGTCGCGCTCGCTCACGAGCGTCGAATCGAGACCGGCGGCGTCGAGTACTGCGAGTAGAACGAGCATCCCGGCGACGATCACCGGTGCACGACCCGGATGCAGTCCCACGACGCCCTCGCGTTGTGCGAGGGGAAGCCGGGCCAGCATCGTCGTCGTGGCGACGATGTCATCGCGCCTCAGAACAAGGCCGTGCACGCGTGCCGGATCGTACTCCGGTGTCGGCATGCCGAGGAGGATCGCCGCGATCGTTGTCGCCGTACCGGCGACCGAAATCATCTCGCTCGGGGATTCGGGCGCGGTTGCGAAGAAGCCGGCGATCGACTGTTCGGCGAAGCTGCTCGCGGCGGCGAGTTCGTCGTCGCGGGGAGGATCGGAGGTGAGGAACATCTCGGTGAGACGCCGCGATCCTACGTCAATCGAGCGCACATGACGTACACCGCCGCCGGAAGCGGGCCTCCCGGGACGCGCGTCACCGAGGATGAGCTCGGTCGAGCCGCCACCGATGTCCACGACCAGAACGTTGTCGCCAACCCGGCCGAAGGCCGCGCCGGCGAAGGACAGCTCCGCTTCGCGCTGACCTGAGATGATCACAGGTTTCACACCCTGCATGTTGAGCAGACGGAGGAACTCCCCTCTGTTCGATGCGTCACGCGAGGCGGACGTCGCCACCGCCATCGTGGCGTCTGTGCCGAGTGATTCCATCGTCGCGGCGTAGCGCGCGATCGTCTCCGCGACGCGACCCATGGCGGCGGGTGACAGCGAACCCGAAGCGGTGAGACCCTCGCCGAGGTGTGTGATGTCGGTACTTCGCTCGACGTCGGCCACCGTCTCCGCACCAGGCGAGCCCGTTACGTCGGCGACGAAGAGCCGCGTGGTCACGGTACCGATGTCCACGGCGCCTATCCGGGTCACGGTGCATTCCCTCGCACATCCGGCCCCGGTGCACACCTGTCGTCGTCACATTCATGCGGGACTGTAGCCAGCACGGCTTCGCCGATCGGGTCGTCTACCCCCGCGAGGCGCGTCGCGACGTGCGCATGCAGGCACTTGGTGCCACGGGGCTCGCGCTGTCCCGCGATACCGACGCCGTCGCAGACATCCGCGCCACCACCCTCGGCTGCACTAAGATCGCGGTACCTGGCGTCGGCAACGTCGACACGCCTTGCGAGTTCGAGGTCTTCGGCAATGCGCGCGGCCCTCTCCGACTTCGCCCCCGCACACTCGACTTCGCCAACGCCCTCCGCAAGCCACGGACACGTCACCCAGAACGGGGTCCGGAACGGCGTCCCGGCATTCACGGTCAGCTGCGTGTCGATGACGGACGGCC
>JAENZW010000010.1 GCA_016841065.1 Actinomycetota bacterium | reverse complement strand
ATCAAGCAGGCCAAGGCGGCACGCGCCGCGCTGTTCGACAACACCGAGATTGACGTGGACCCCGACGGCGAGACGCTCGTTGTCGAGTTTCCGTCGGATCAGCGCTTCAGCATGGAGCGCGCCCAGGAGGCCTCGACCGCACAGCTGCTTCGCTCGGCGCTCGCCGCCGTGCTCGGCAGCCCCCCGCCCTTCCGGTTCCAGCTCGGTCGGGGACCCGTGAGACCGGAGTCTGCCGAAGAGACACCCAAACGCGTTGACGTGGCTCCCTCAGAGGGGGCCGACGAGACCGACACTCGCGCTCAGGCGGCTGCGGCCACCGGAGCGGAGGACCACGAGGACGATATCGAGCACCTTCTCATGAGCGAGCTCGGAGCCGAGAAGGTGGCAGAGCACGCGCACGACGAATCCGAAGAAAGGACTGCAGAGTGAAACCGAACATCAACCAGATGATGAAGCAGGCCCAGAAGATGCAGGCCGACATGGCCCGCGTCCAGGAGGAACTCAAAGAGGAACGTGTCGAGTCTTCCGTGGGTGGCGGCATGGTCAAGGTCGTCATGACCGGAGACATGCAGATCGAGAAGGTCACGATCGATCCCGGGGCGGTCGACCCCGAGGATGTCTCCATGCTCGAGGACATGGTGGCCGCCGCTATCAACGAGGCGTACCGACAGGGCCAGGATCTTGCGAATCGAAAGATGTCCGAGGTCACCGGCGGCATGGGCATACCGGGACTGATGTAGCGAATGCGCTACGCGCCTGCGATCGCCCGGCTGCTTGAGGAACTCGAGCGCCTACCCGGCGTTGGCCCGAAATCGGCGCAACGCATCGCGTACTATCTCCTGCGGACGGATGAGGAGTCGGCTGCTCGGCTCTCGGATGCGATCACCGACGTCAAGCAGACGATCCGATTCTGCTCACGATGCTTCAATTTCGCCGAAGACGAGCTGTGCCACATCTGTGCGGACTCTGAGCGTGACGTCTCGATGATCTGCGTGGTCGAGGAACCGCGCGATGTCGTGGCGATCGAACGTACTGGGGAGTTCCGTGGCCTGTATCACGTGCTCGAGGGGGCCATCTCGCCCATTGATGGCATCGGTCCCGAGCAGCTGCGCGTGCGCGAGCTCATCGATCGCGTGGGTGCGGGGGGCATCGAGGAGGTCGTCGTCGCGACGAATCCGAACGTCGAAGGTGAGACCACGGCGCTCTATATCGCGCGCCTGGTCCAGCCGCTCGGGGTGAAAGTGACGCGTATCGCGTCCGGGCTTCCGGTAGGAGGAGACCTCGAGTATGCCGACGAAGTTACTCTAGGGAGGGCGCTGGAGGCGCGGCGCGAGATGTAGAGCGGCTCTCTTGTAAGATACTGGCTACCGTTCACCGACCCACAACATCCGTCCACGGCCGCTTGCCGCACACGGTCCACCGTTCACCGACGCCCCCGCTATCCTAGTGTGACCTTGTTGCCGGAGCGCAACGCGTCGGCAGCACGTCTGTCGCATCCGCGACGACCAGAGAGGGGAGAGTTCCATGCAGCAGCTGACGGAGATTCGTTGGCATGCGCGAGCCGGTCAGGGCGCGGTCACGGCGGCCAAGGTCGTCGCAGAGACCGCACTATCCGCTAACCAGTACATGCAGGCGATGCCTGAGTACGGTCCCGAGCGGATGGGTGCTCCCATCAAGGCGTTCACGCGCATCAGCGATCAACCCATCGATATCCACTGCAACATCGAGAACCCGAACGTGGTCATCGTCCTGGACGACACGCTCCTTGACGTCGTCGACGTTGCTGAGGGCATAGCGGCCGACGGCGTCTTGATACTCAACACATGTACGCCGCCCGAGCAGGTCAAGAAGATGCTTGGCGTCCCAGAGACGGTTACGGTGGCGTGTGTCGATGCATCGGGCATCGCGCTTGACACCATCAAGCGCGACATCCCGAATACGCCGATCGTGGGTGCGTTCGCAAAGGTCACAAGCGTAATCGACCTTGAGGTGTTCAAGGGTCTGCTGGCGAAGAATCTCAGCAAGAAGTTCGGCCAGGAAATGATCGACGCCAACTTCACTGCCGTCGATCGCGCGCATGAGGAGGTGACCGTGGCATGAAGTGGGACATCTCTGACATCGACTCATGGAAGACCGATGACTTCCCGCTTGGAGCTGTGATTCCCGAGGCGGGCAACTCGCACTACTACCGCACGGGCGGCTGGCGTAGCGAGCGCCCCGTCCGCAACGTGGAGACGTGTACCGATTGCCTCATCTGCTGGATCGACTGTCCCGATACGGCGATTCACGTGGCAGATGAGAAGATAGCGGCCGACTGGCTCGATCTCGACCACTGCAAGGGCTGCGGCATCTGTGCCAACGAGTGTCCCGTGGAGGCCATCACGATGGTTCCCGAGGGCTGCGAACTGCCGGAGGTGAGGTAGCGATGACTGAAATCCGTACAGTCGCTACGACCGGCAACCTGGTGGTCGCAGAAGCGATGCGCCAGTGCAGGCCCGACGTCGTTGCTGCCTATCCAATCACACCGCAAACCACCATAGTCGAGGAGTTTGCGAAGTACGTCGCGCAGGGTCGCGTGCACACAGAGTACGTCACCGTTGAGTCAGAGCACTCCGCGATGAGCGCGTGCGTCGGTGCTTCGGCCGCTGGTGCCCGCGTGATGACTGCGACGGCCTCGCAAGGCCTCGCGCTCATGTGGGAGGAACTCCACATCGCCTCCGGCATGCGTCTGCCGATTGTCATGGCCAACGCCAACCGCGCGTTGTCGGCCCCAATCAACATTCACTGCGATCACGGCGACGCCATGGGTGCCCGTGACACGGGGTGGGTCATGCTGTTCGCGGAAACCGCGCAGGAGGCCTATGACAACACGATCATCGCCCTCAAGGTCGCCGAGGATCCCGAGGTCCTGCTGCCCGCGATGAGCTGCCTCGACGGATTCATCACCACTCACTCGATCGATCGCATCGAGCTGCTCGACGACGATACCGTCACTGGCTTCGTGGGCACGTACCAGCCGCAGAATGCGCTGCTGGACATAGACAATGCGGTCAGCCACGGTTGCTTCGCGGGGCTGGGCGGCCCGTACTTCGAGTTTAAGAAGGCGCAGCGCATGGCGATCGATCGTTCGAAGGCGGTCGTTGAACGTGTCGGCAACGAGTTCACGAAGGTGTCCGGTCGCGACTTCGGTCTTGTCGAGACAGACATGATGGACGACGCTGACGTCGCCATCGTCGTTATCGGATCGACCGCGGGCAACGTGCGGCATGTCGCGAAGGAGATGCGCGCCGGGGGTGTGAAGGCCGGAATCGTCAAGGTCCGTTGCTTCCGTCCGTTCCCCCATGCAGAGCTTGCTGCCGCGCTCAAGGGATGCAGGGCTGTCGCGGTCCTCGACCGGGCCGAATCGTTCGGTGCTGAAGGAGGACCGCTGTATCTTGAGACACGCAGTGCCCTCTATGACCTCGAGAGCAGAATCCCCGTCGTCAACTACATCTACGGGCTTGGCGGTAGTGACGTGCGGCTCGAGCTCATCCATCGCGTGTACGCTGACCTGTCCGACATAGCGTCCGGCTCGGCTGCTCCGAGCGGACTCGTCTACTTGGGCGCCAGGTAGGAGGGAGCGACAATGGCAACACTCAAGGAGCTTACTCATCGCGAAGACCGCCTCGCTGGCGGCCACAGGCTGTGTGCGGGCTGCGGCGCCTCGATCGCGATGCGTCAGATAATGCTCGGTGCAGGCACCGATCCTCTCGTCGTCGGCTGCGCGACGGGCTGTCTCGAGGTGTCCACGTCGATCTACCCCTACACGTCGTGGAAGACCCCGTTCATCCACAACGCGTTCGAGAACTCCGCTGCCACCGTTTCGGGCGTGGAGGCGGCCTTCAAGGCGCTCCAGCGCGACGGCAAGATTGCGGCTGACAAGAAGGTCAAGTTCATGGCGGTCGGCGGCGATGGCGGCACGTACGACATCGGACTCCAGTCGCTTTCCGGCGCCATGGAGCGCGGACACGACATGGTCTATGTGTGCTACGACAATGGCGCGTACATGAACACGGGAATCCAGCGCTCTTCGGCCACGCCGAAGGGTGCGTGGGCGACGACGTCCGAGGTCGGCAAGGCACAGCAGGGCAAGCCCCAGAAGCGCAAGGACCTGACATCGATTATCGCTGCGCACGGAGTCGCATATGCAGCGCAGGGCTCGATCAGCCACTGGAAGGACCTTGCGACCAAGGCCGAGAAGGCCTTTGCCGCCGAAGGTCCGGCATTCATCAATGTACTCGCTACATGCCCGCGCGGCTGGCGAAGCGCCTACAACAAGTCTGTCGAGATCGCCAAGCTCGCCGTGCAGACTGGCTACTGGCCGCTTTTCGAGGTGGAGGCCGGCGAGTGGAAGATGAGCACAGCCAGTAGGGCGCTCATCAAGGCAGGGAGGAAGCCCGTGGCCGAGTTCCTCAAGCCGCAGGGACGTTTCAAGCATCTCTTTGCGCCCGAGAATGCGGCGCTCTTGGCGGAGATACAGGCCGATGTGGACGAGTACTGGGCCTACGTGATGGGACGCTGTGGCGAAGAGTAGTCATTGTCTTCACATTGCGGGTCATCGAGAAGGGCTCCGGCATCGTCGGAGCCCTTCTCGATGATAGAATGACCATCGTGAGGTTCGCAGTGAGTTGCGAGAAGGGCTGGCATTGAGACGACGGAGTCAGCAAGTTGTCCTTCTGTTTCTCGTTGTGGCCGCGACAGTCGTGGTCGCAGCCTGCAACTCTGAGACTCCTGCGCCGAACGATTCCTCCGCGAAGGAGCGGGTCAGGGTATCCGGTTCGGGAACCTGTCTCCCGCTCATGAGGGTTCTCACCGAGCGATACGAGCAGGATCACGCGGAGCTCGAGTTCGTGTATCTTCCCGGACTTCACTCCGGCGGAGGCATCAAGGGCGTCGCGAGCGGTGATCTCGAATTGGGCGCGGTGTCCCGCTCGCTCAACGCGGATGAGAACGACCTAGGTCTCACGTACGTCCAGCTAGCCGATGATGGCCTCGTGATCGCCGTGCACCCATCGGTGACAATCGACGAACTGACATCGCAGCAGGTCAGGGATATCTACTCCGGCAAGTACGACAACTGGGCTCAACTGGGCGGTCCCGACCTGCCCATGGTCATTCTCGATCGCAATGAGGACGAGTCCGCGAAGATCATCCTCAGGCAGTATGTGCTCGGCGCGGACATGGTCGTCACAGACAAGGCCATCAACCTGTTCTACGAGCCTGACATGGTCGAGGGCCTGGTGAAGTCGCCCGGCGCCATCGGCTACTTCTCGCTGGGTCTCGGTCTTTCTGACAAGGTGGCCGTTCGATATCTGAAGCTTGACGGCGTCGTCGCCTCGGTCGAGGACATCGACAACGGCTCGTATCCGGTGATTCGGCCCCTCGGATTGGTCTTCGCTCCGTCGGCCAGTTCCGAGATACGGGATTTCGCGAAATGGGCTGTTGGGGACGAAGCGATAGCCCTTATGCGTGAGCGTGGCTTCGCGCCCGTTGTATCCACCGCGGGTGAATGATGGCACGCCCTTTCGGCAGACACCTCTACAGCCAGATCATCCTTCCCCTGGTCGCAGCGTCCCTCGTGGTCGGTCTCCTAGCGACGGTCGTGGCCGTGTACTTTCTCGGCAATCTCACGGACAAGTGGATAGCCCAGGTCGCCGAGTCGGCGACGTACACGGTCGAGGAGCGTCTTGCGACTCAGGCCAACAACATGGTCCGCATGGCGAAGCTCGCGTCTGAGGATGGCCGCATGAAGGACGCTCTGCGTGCCGGTGATCTCACCAGGGCGCGCGGTGTGCTGGTCGCGGGCAACGTGTCCCTCGAATTCGACAACATGATGTTGCTCGATGGGGACGGCGTCATCCTGGCTTCAACCGGTCTGTCGGAGCTCCAGCCCGGGCAGACGGCTCTGGACGAGGAGTACAGGACCTTCACGTCGCTGTCGATGGGCCATCCCACATTCATGGAGATTGCCGGTCGGGATACCGTGACGGTTGTACAGCCGGTGCAGGTGGACGTTGATGGAGCAGTCTTCATTCTCGTTCTCTCGGAAGTGATCGACGATAGCTTCGTCGATCAGATTTCCACCAGTGGAGTGGACGCCGTCGCGATGTACGACCGAAGCTTCAAGCCTATGGGGGCCTCGGTTACCGTCCCAGAGGGCCCCCCGCGAGAGTCTGATCAGAGTCTCTGGGCTGCTGTCGAATCTCCCTCGCCGGAGATCGAAGGTGCGCTCGCGGAAGCGTCTGACGGGGAGTTCGCTTCGGCGGCCATGAACATAGACGGCGACTCGCACAGCATTCGTGCCCAACGTGTCAGATTGCCCGGCGATCCCGTTGAAAGCAGCTACGCGTACGTGGCGACGGTCATGAATCAGGGATTCACAATTCAGACGTCGCGTACGACCATCAACCTCATCACGATGTGGTCGGTCTTCGCGGTTCTGGCCCTGGTCGGTCTTGGCGGATGGGTCGCGCGGCGGGTATCCGATCCGCTCGTGGAGTTGACCGCAGGTGCCAAGAGGATTGCCGGAGGTGACTTCTCGGCGCAGATACACGTGGCGGGTGCGAACGAAGTGGCCGAGTTGGGCGAGACGTTCAACCAGATGACGGAATCGCTCAGAGACCGCAGCGAGTCTCTCACCAAGAAGGTTCTGGAATTGGCGACTCTCTACGAGATGAGTCGCGCGCTGGGATCGACGCTCGACATGAACGTGCTCCTCGAGTCGGTTCTGGACTCGGCACTGCGGATCTTCAACCTAGACCTCGGCTATGTGACAATCCGAGAGCGCGAAACCGGCAACCTGGAACTCAGAGCGTGGCGTGGACCCGGCTTGGCTGAACTGGGTGAGGACGCGCTGCGCAACTCGATGTCCGAATGGGTTATTCGCGAGGGGCGACCTCTCATCTTCAACCCCTCCTCGGACAGCGGCGGCGACGGTCAGGTTGATGCGGTCTCCGGGGCGCTCGCCGCATTGTGCGTGCCGCTCATGACGGCAGAGGGAGCCATCGGTGCCGTGATCGTCGGAAGCCGCAATCCGGACTTCCGTTTCAGCAGCGACGACGTTCGTCTGCTCTCGACTATTGCGAACCACGTCACCATCGCGATCGGCAACATCGAGTTATTCTCGAGTCTCCAGGAAGCCTACTTCTCCACGGTGCGTTCGCTAGCTGCCGCGGTGGATGCGAAGGATCCGTTTACTCGCGGCCACTCGGACAGAGTTGCTCTGTACGCGAAGATGATGGGTGAGAAGCTCGGTCTTTCCGCAGAACAAGTGACCGCACTTGAGATGGCCGCGTTTCTTCACGACATAGGCAAGATCGGTGTCAAGGAGGAGATTCTGCTCAAGCCAGGCCGGCTCACTGACGCCGAGATGAACCAGATGAGGCACCATCCGCTCATCGGCGCGAACATCCTCAAGCCGGTCGGTTTCCCGTGGCCCATCACGCCCGTGGTGCGCCATCATCACGAGAGATGGGACGGCGATGGCTACCCCGCCGGGCTCAAAGGCGATGAGATTCCGTTGCTCGCGCGAGTCCTCACCGTCGCAGACGCGTTCGAAGCGATGATTGCAGACCGACCCTATCGAGTCGGCCGGACAGTGGAGCAGGGAGTCGAGGAACTCCGGCGCTGCTCGGGTTCGCAGTTCGATGCGCGCGTGGTGGACGCGTTCATCGAAGCTCTCGATGACAGCGAGCTGTTCGCCGGGGCAGCGGACGGAGTGCTTCTCGAGGAGATTGAGCCCGACGAGGCGCGAGCGATCTTCGTGGCAGTGTCCGAAGGCATGCTGTCGAGTTTCCGCAAGCTCGGTGGTCCTAGGCTTGCCGCGAACGTCGAGCGAGAACTCAATGACGTATTCGAAGCCCAGGGGTATCCGATCTCGGTGTCCGGGGGTCGCGTCTCGGTGCACTTCTCTGACGACTCCGTTGGCGAGCTCGTGGCAATGCGGGAGGCGCTAGGGCTCCTCGACGAGACCATGAGTCAGGTCTCCGGTGAAACGCTGGTTGACCACTTCTACTCCGATGCGATGGCCGGTCTGTCCGACCGCATGCGGTTGCTCGCGCACGGTCTGGAGTTCCACATCTAGCGAACTGGGCACCGTTCGCCTCGGGCGGCGCACTCGTCGGCGCGTCTCCGGGAGTCCCAGAACCTTCAGGCTCAGTTGACCGCCATGCGGTGCTACACTATGGCGCAACGCCCAGGCCAGGGGCGGCGTCTTGATGTTGCCGAATGGAGAGTTGTGGCCACTGTCGTAGCAAAGTTCGGGGGCACTTCGGTGGGCGGCGCGGAGCGCATCCGCAATGTCGCACGGCGTCTGATCGCGCGCAAAGAGGCGGGCGATAGCGTGGTCGCCGTTGTTTCGGCCATGGGAGACGTGACCGACGAACTGGTGTCACTTGCGAAGCAGGTCTCGAGCGACCCTCCCGATCGTGAGATGGACATGCTTCTGGCGACCGGCGAGCAAGTCTCCATCGCGCTCCTCGCGATGGCGATCCACGCTATGGGTCATGAGGCCATGTCGTTCACCGGCCCGCAGGTGGGGATAGTCACCGATCCCGTCCACACGAAGGCGAAGATCACCGAGGTTCGAGCAGATCGCGTTCGCGAAGCGCTTTCGCGCGGCAACATCGTCATCGTCGCGGGCTTCCAGGGCTCGACGCCGGATGGCCAGATCACCACGCTCGGTCGGGGAGGATCCGACACTACCGCGGTGGCCATTGCGGCAGGCGTGGGCGCTGATGTCTGCGAGATCTACACCGACGTCGACGGAGTGTTTAGCGCGGATCCACGAATCGTGGAGTCTGCGCGCAAGATCGATGTCATCTCGTACGAGGAGATGCTGGAGATGGCGGCGAGCGGCGCCGGGGTCTTGCAGCTCAGATCAGTTGAGTTCGCGCGCAACCACGGCGTGGTGATTCACTGCCGCTCGAGCTTCACAGAGGAACCCGGCACCATCGTCAAGGAGGCCGATGAGACTATGGAACAAGCCATCATCTCGGGTGTGACCCACGATACATCCGAAGCGAAGGTCACCCTCAGAGATGTCCCCGACCGTCCCGGTGTGGCGGCGCGTGTGTTCACGGGTATGGCCGACGCAAACGTGAACGTCGACATGATCATCCAGAACGTCTCCGAGCAGGGGACTACGGACATCTCGTTCACCGTGCCTCAGGAGGATCTGGTGCGGGCGAAGAAGGCGCTTGACGAGGTGATCGCCGAGCTGGGCGCGCGCGAATGGTCGGTGGACGATTCCGTCGCCAAGGTGTCGCTGGTTGGCGCAGGCATGCGCACTCACCCCGGCATTGCCGCCCAGATGTTCCGGACACTCGCGGACGCGGGCGTGAACATCCACATGATCTCAACCTCGCCGATCAGAATATCGTGCGTGATCACTGCAGACCAGGTCGTGACAGCCGTCAGGTCGCTGCACGAGAGCTTTGGCCTTGGCGCAGACGAGGTCAGCGCCGAGGTGTCGCCCGCCTGCGGCGGAGGAGAGTAGTCATGCCATGGGATAGTCCGATGCCCGCCCGTCCCGTCGTAGCAGTTGCCGGTGCGACGGGTGCCGTAGGAATAGAGATGCTCAAAGTGCTCGAGCAGCGGCGATTCCCCGCCGAACGGGTCGTGGCACTCGCTTCGTCGCGATCCGCCGGCAAGAGCCTGCCGTTCGCCGGTGGGACTCTTGTCGTCGAAGAGATGAATGCCGAGAGCTTCCGGGGCGTCGACATCGCGCTCTTCTCGGCCGGTGCGTCCGTGAGCAGGGCGATGCGCGACGCGGTCGTTGGGGCAGGATGCGTGATGATCGACAACTCCTCGGCATTTCGCATGCAGCCCGACGTCCCTCTCGTGGTTCCGGAAGTGAATGCTGAAGACGCAGCCGCCCATTCGGGGGTCATAGCGAACCCGAACTGCTCGACCATACAGATGGTCGTGGCCCTCAAGCCGCTGCACGACCTTGCCGGAGTGAGACGAGTCGTTGTCTCGACCTACCAGGCGGCTTCGGGCGCTGGCGCCGCGGCGATGAGTGAGCTGTACGACCAGACGAAGGAATTCCTGGATGGCGAGGAACTGCATGTCGAGCAGTTCGCCCATCGCATCGCATTCAACTGCATCCCGCATATCGACGTCTTCCTCGACGACGGATCCACGAAGGAAGAGTGGAAGATGGTCGTGGAGACGAAGAAGATCATGCACGCCCCCGACCTCGAAGTGTTCGCCACGTGCGTGCGCGTGCCGGTGCTTCGCTGCCATTCCGAAGCGGTACACGTGGAGTTCGATCGAGGCATCACTGCAGATGAGGCTCGCGCGGCGCTCGCGGCGGCGCCGGGTATCGTCGTCATGGACGCGCCGCGGGATGCCACGTATCCGATGCCGGCGATACTCGAGGGCACCGATTCCACGTATGTCGGTCGCGTGCGACAGGACACGACCGTGGAGCATGGAATATCGATGTGGGTAGTAGCTGACCAGCTTCGCAAGGGGGCCGCGCTCAACGCGGTGCAGATAGCGGAGCTGCTGCTGCAGTGATTCCGACCCGCGTCCTGAGGTATGCTGTTGCTCGGTGACACAGGCCTTCACGACATGTGATGACTACAACAGGAGCGTGCAGATGAGCGGGGAGAAGATTCTCATTGTCGAGGACGACACGACGATTGCCCGGTTCGTCGAACTGGAGCTCGCGCACGCTGGATACGACGTCGCCAAAGTCGCCGACGGCAAGGCCGCGATCGTCGCGATCGAGGACCGCGAGCCAGATCTGATGATTCTCGACCTGATGCTGCCCGAGATGGACGGTCTCGAGGTAGCCAGATCGGTGCGCAACAGCAAGCAGGCGTTCCCGATACTTATGCTCACCGCCAAGGCCGAAACGCAGGATGTTGTCACGGGTTTCGACGCGGGCGCCGATGACTACCTGCGCAAGCCGTTTGAGATCCCGGAACTGCTTTCTCGCGTCCGCGCGCTGCTGAAGCGCACGGAACACGAGCGTTCGGGCCCCTCCTTCAAGGCGAGCGGAGTCGAGGTCGACCCGAACTCACGTCGCGCAACAGTGGGCGGGGAGCTAATCGATCTCACCGCCAAGGAGTTCGATCTCCTCTTCTATCTGGTCACGAATGCTGGTCGGGTGATCTCGCGAGATGAGATCCTCGAGGCGGTCTGGGGCAGTCAGCACGCGACGGACAGCAACGTCATAGAGGTGTTCGTCTGTCATCTGCGCAACAAGATCGGTGATCGCGACAACACGATTATCCAGACGATCAGAGGCGTCGGGTACTTCTTCGCGAGAGGCTAGTCCATGACTCGCCGGTCCTCTCTGAGGACGTGGCTCCTGCTCGTCGCGATTCTCTTTGCGGGGCTCGTGGTCGGTGGAGTTGCGCTCACCACATACGTAGTCGTCTCCGACGGGATGTCGCTGGTCGCGCATGACGCAGCGCTGTCTATTGCGCAGAACGCAGCCCAGATCGCCAAGCAGGAGACCACGAACGCGAAGCTATCTGCTGCCGAAGAAGGTCTCGATGGCGCCGAGCGGGAACGTGAGGCGGAACGGCTCTTCCAAAGGCGCGTCCCCGAGATGTTCCGGGCGGGGACGCTCTCGGCTGGCGCGTACGCCTTCTACGCAGGTGCCTCCGAGCCGTTCTGGTTCTCGGGCGAGGCTGCCGTGCTTCCGGATGCCGAGGAGCAACGTCTTCGCGCGCTGGAGCAGAACCAGACGATCGAATCCACGCTCGACGAGGGAGGCGTTCTCAGCGGGCTCTTCGGCCCCGCGCGTCTCGGAACGTTCGTCGTCCACGTGCCGCTCAGTCTACCGGCCGGGAAGGTCGGCGTGTTGGACGTGGCCTACTCTCCCGAGCGCGAAGAGGCAGTCATCGATGCCATCCGCTTCCCGATGGCGATGCTCGCGGTGTCGGCCATGGTGATCATGATCATCATGATGCAGACGAGCATGGGCTGGGTTCTGAAGCTCGTCGACGATCTTCGCAAGGCTGCCGATTCGATCGACGCCGGTCGGCTCGACGTGCACCTCCCTGATGAGGGGCAACACGAGATCGGCGACCTTGCTCGCTCCATCAATGAGCTCGTCGATCGGCTTCGACGACGGGCAGAAGTCCAGACGCGATTCGTGGCTGACGCAAGTCACGAGCTGGCGACGCCGGTTGCGGGGATTCGCGGCTACACGAACATCCTACGGGCGTGGGGAGCGGACGACCCCGAGGTGCTCGACGAGGCAATCAATGCGATCGACAAGGAGTCCCGCCGCATGGCGCGACTCTGCAGCGATCTCCTGTCGCTCGTCCGAAGCGAGCGCGCTCTCGAGTTTCGGACTGTCCGTTTCGACGTGAACGCATTGTGCCGCGAGGTGCTTGCAGCTGCCGCGACGCGCTACCTGGACCGCGGACTCATCTTCGAGGGTCCCGAGGAGGGTCCCCTGATGATGTATGGCGATCCCGACAGGACCGAAGACGCGGTCTCGATCCTCGTAGACAACGCATCCAAGTACACGGATACAGGCGGCTCTGTAAGGGTGGCGACCCGACGTCGCAAGGAGCGGATCTTCATCGACGTCAGCGACACCGGCGCCGGAATACCTCCAGAGGATCTGCCGAACATCTTCGAACGCTTCTATCGGAGTGACGCGTCCAGGTCCCAGGAGACCGGCGGCTTCGGCCTGGGGCTGCCGATCGCGAGAACGATAGTCGATGCTGCGGGAGGCTCTATGCGCGTAGAGAGCCGTCTCGGCGAAGGGACGACATTCACCATCGAGCTTCCGCGCGGTCGCGGCTGATAACCGCACGTCAGAGGCCCCTCAAGCGTTCCGCAAGTGCTGCCGATAGCCCCTATTGTCGTCCGACCAGTTCCAGCGAGGGGATTCGGTGCCGACAACGGAGACACTTCTGGGTGCATTTGGCGGTCGCGAGTGGCGGACCGCCGTTGACGCGTTGTTCGAGGCGGTCGGGCTTGTCGTGACAGTTATGGATTGCGACGCCCGCGAAGTCGTGTTCTCGACCGAGAGCTGTGCATACTGTCAGCTCGCCGTTCCCCAGCAGCCCGGAACAGGGTGCCTTGGCCCGGGGACAGAGATCTCGGGCACCTGGCGGCCGACCGTTTGTCGTGGCGGTCTACCGTGCTACGTGGGTGAAGTACCCTCGGGTGATCACGTGGGATGCCTCATCGTTGTCGGTGGGTTCGTCTCGACCACCCGGGAACGAAGCGACCTCTTCAACTCACTGGTGAAGGCTGGCGTCGCCGAAGACGTCGCTCACGAGACATTGCGCGACACTCCGTTGCTCGCACGACGCCAGGTTCAAGCGCTCGCGCGCATGCTCGTTGCCGAGGGGACGGCGGCCCTCGCGCGTGCAACCGAGAACTCGCGCTGGGCGACACGCGTTCGAGAGCTTGAGCTGTTCGTTGAAGCAGGGACCGTATTCGGTGAAGCAGACGACCGGCGGGCGGACGTTGTGGAGACGGCACTGGAGCGCGCCATGGGCATCGTGGGCGCGGACTGCGGCACCTTGTTGCTCCTGCGTCCCGGGACGGACATCCTCGAGGCCGCCGCATCCCGCGGGGAGGTCTGCCGTGAGGCCCTTGGAGCTTGCGTGCGACTCGGGGAAGGCGTTGAAGGCCGAGTTGCCCAGACGGGGCGTGGCGTGCTCGTCGCCAGCGGCGAGGACGAGTTGCACTGCTTCAGCCCGAAGGCAGGCGTGCGCGTCCGGCAGGCCATATCGGTGCCTATCTCACGCGATGGTCGCACGATGGGCGTGATGAGCGTGGGCAGCACTGATGAGGACCGGTGCTTCAGCGCCGAGGAACTGCGGCTTCTCGATCGCTTCGGAACCATGGCGGCCGTCGCGATAGACAATTCGCGAGGACGCGGCGCATCCGAACGGGCGAAGTTCGAACTCATGAAGCTCAGCGCATACGCGAAGTCCCTCGGCGTGACCGCTTCGGTCGACGACGTCGCCAATGTGACGGTGAGCGTCCTGGAGAAGGCGTTCGACTTCGACTTGGCAGGAGTCGTCATCACGGGATGGTCGCGCGAGCAGGCCGTGGTCGTCGTAGGCTCGGAGGTTCCAGGCAATGCGATTGCGGCAATCGTTGCCGAGGCCGCAGGTCTGGACGATGTGCCCGCGACGGTGGCAGACATCCGCCTCATCACGTATCACGCTGAGCCGGGTCCAGACATCGCCGACATCGGCGACTGGTCGGTGCTTGCGAGCGAGGTGCTGGTCCATGGAGCGGTGGTCGGACACCTCTTCCTGGCGTCCAAGGCTGAGGGCACGTTTGCCGCGGATGACAAGCGTCTGATGGACGGACTTGCCGACCACGCGGGTGCGGCTCTTGGGAGAGCCGCTCTGTTCGCGAGGCTGCGCGACGACTACGCGAGAACGATTGCGGCTCTGTCCGCCACTCTGGATGCGGGCGAGTTTGCGCCGCGCGGTCATGCCGACCGGGTCATGGACTACGCGATGGCGATTGGCGAGGAGTTTGGACTCGAACGAGAGGACATAGAGGTCCTGCGCTTCGCCGGACTGCTGCACGACGTTGGAAAGATGGGTCTTGCCGAAGAGATTCTCCTCAAACCGTCGAAGCTGACCGATGAGGAGATGGAGAAGGTCCGTACGCACGTTCAGGTCGGGGCCGACATCGTCGAACAACTCGAGTTCCTCGGCGCCATCACTCCCGTCATCCTGCACCACCACGAACGCTGGGATGGCACGGGATACCCCTTTGGCCTTGCTGGTGCGGACATCCCGCTCCTGGCCCGCATTCTGGCTGTGGCGGACTCCTTCGACGTGATGACCTCGGAGCGTCCATACCACCGCAGGCTCTCGTATGCCGAGGCGAGGCGAGAGCTCGAAGGAGGGGCGGGCACTCAGTTCGACTCCGACGTCGTTCACGCGCTTATCGACGCTCTGGACGCTCGGGTGCTGGCCGGAGCGACCGGTCTTCTCGTGGCGCGTTCGGAAGAGGAGCGTCTGCCGTCCTAGCCGCCGGTGAATCCGACTGCCTGCATGCTACAATCCCGTGAACTGTCGACCGGCGAGGTGTCATCTTGAGACGCAGTCGCTACGTTGCCCAGGCCGGACTCATCGCGGCGGTGTACGCGGTGCTGACCGTCCTGGTGCTCCAGATGCCGTTCTATCTCGGATGGGGGATCGTTCAGTTCAGGCTGAGCGAGGCTCTCACCGTTCTGGCCGCCCTCACACCTTCTGCGATTCCGGGACTTGCGCTAGGCACCGCCGCCGCAAACGCGACTCAGCTATCCGCGAACCCCATCGCCATATATGACGTCCTGCTCGGGTCGATCGCGACGCTCGTGGGGGCCGCCTGGACTTGGCGCTTCCGGCGAAACGCCGCCGTCGCGCTTCTGGGCCCGATCCTCTCCAACGCGCTCATTGTCCCGATCTACCTCCCACTGATGCTCGCAGGTCTGGGTCTCTATGAAGTCCCTTTCCTGGGAGTAGACTTGGAGGGTCACTGGCTCGGGATGTACCTCATCGGTTTCGCGGGCGTGGCGTTCGGAGAGACAGTAGTCGTCTATGGACTGGGATGGCCTCTCCTGTCGGCGATGCGGCGCCTGGGAATCGGTGCTGCGGGGCAAGCCGACACGAAGTAACAACAACAGGGTGAGACGATGGCGGACGCGTTCGGTTTCGACATAGCGGTTGATGGTTCGCGCGAGCGCGGGGTCGCGGAATCCACAGCGGGCTTCCTTATCCAGGGGAGCCAGGACAGCTGTCGGGCCTGTTGGGCTTGCGTTCGCTACTGCCCCGCGCGAGCGATTCGCGTGACAAGCCACCACGCCGAGATCATCCCCGAACGCTGTGTGAAATGCGGCGCATGCGTATCCGACTGTGGCAACGGCGGGCACGCTGTTCGTGATGACACCCTCGCGGTTCGCGAGCTGTTGGAGACGGGGCGCCCTGTCGTGGCGGTGCTGGCAACGGAGTTTGTGGCCGCGCTTCACCCGCTTGCACCCGCGGACATCGAGCGCTCCGTTGAATCGCTCGGATTCTACGCCGCTGAGAGCACACTTCTTGGCGAGGAAATGGTGGCCGCCGAGTACGAACGTTCGTACGCACGGGCGGGCACGCCGCTGACACTGAGATCCACATGCCCCGTAGCAGTCGAATGGGTTCGCCGTTTTCGGCCATCTCTGGCCGGTGCACTCACACCTGTCGTGCCGCCGTACATAGCGCAAGCCCGTCTTGTGCGCGCTCTCTATCCCAAAGACGTTGCGGTCGTGTATGTATCGCCGTGCTACGCGCGAAAGGACGAGATCCGAGAAGAGGGGATCGCAGACGCCGTTGATGTCGCGATCGACTTCACCGAGCTCAAGCGCCTTCTGGCCACGACACGTCCGCGTCCTGTCCTGGGCGACCGCTGCGGAGGCGATCGCAGACCGGAGCCGCTCAAGGAGATATCGCTCACCGATGGGTTCCCGCGATCGACACTCACGTCGCGCGACAAGACCGACTCCGAGGTCGTGGCAGTTCGCGGTCTTCGGCAGTTGGACCGCGTGCTTTCGGCAATCGAGCGCGGGGAGGCCGCACCGACGGTGCTCGACATGTTGAACTGCGACGGCTGCATCGATGGGCCCGCAGTCAACCCTGGTCTGTCCGTCTTCGCCAAGCGGAACATCGTGACGGCCGAGCGAGACGCGCGAGGGCGGACATCGGTGCGCAGCCGTGAACTGATCGGTCACTTGCCACACATCGACCTCGTACGGTCGTTCCGGCCGGCGCCGGTCTTCGAGACCGTTCCATCGACCGAACAGATCGACGCAGTTCTTGCCGAAGGGGGCTTCGCGTCTCGCGACGAAACGCTCGACTGCGGCGCCTGCGGCTACGCGACGTGCGTTGACCACGCCGCGGCCATACTCCATGGCCGGTCCAGATGGGAAGTCTGCTTTCCCCAAGAGCGGGAGCGCATGAAGACTGCGAACGAGCTACTCGAGCAGACGGCAAGAAGCGATGCCCTGACGGATCTCGTCAACAGGCGGGGGTTCGACGAACGACTTGCCCAGGAAGTCGCCCGGAGTCGACGCTACGGTACACCGGTGGCGCTGCTCATGATCGACATCGACGGCTTCAAGACCATCAACGACAGATTCGGCCACACTTTCGGCGATTCCGCGCTGGAACGAGTCGCGACCGCGCTTCGCGGGGGTGTGCGGCAGACGGATATCGCAGCCCGCTACGGCGGAGATGAGTTCGGCATCATACTCCCCGGAATCGGCAAGACCGAGGCATACGCCGTTGCAGAGAAGCTGCGGGCGGCAATGAGTGAGCTGCGGTTCGATGATCTCGGGGCGGGAGTGGACGGGCTCAGACTGACCGTTTCCGTCGGTGTGTCATCCTTGGTGGGACAAACGGAGAGTCCAGAGTCGCTTCTCGAACTGGCCGATGGGGCTCTCTACCAGGCCAAACAGCGCGGGCGTGACCAGGTTCGGATTGCGGCCGGTTAGGGGGCTCCCAGGTGCACGTTGCGGCACTCTGGTCGCGAGAAGGGGACCGGATATCTTGCGAGTTGTGCCCGAACGCATGTCGGATAGCCGAGGGGCACACCGGCATATGCGGGGTACGTCGCAACGTCGACGGTACGCTATACGCTCTCACATATGGCCGCATCTCTTCGATCGCTGCCGATCCCATAGAGAAGAAGCCCGTCTTCCACTACCACCCGGGCACGCTCGTGCTTTCCGTCGGCAGTGTCGGTTGTTCGATGCGTTGCGGCCACTGTCAGAACTGGAGAATCTCTCGCTCGGATCCAGAGAGCGACGCCGTCGAGATGCACACCCTGGATCCGGCGACGGTCGTGGACATGGCGAGGAAGTATCGGTGCCCGGGTGTCGCGTTCACGTATAACGAGCCGGTGATCTGGGCCGAGTACGTCGCCGACGTTGCGCGCGAGTGCCGACGGGAGGGTCTCTTCACGATCATGGTCACGAACGGCTACGTGACCACCACCGGCCTGGACTTCTTCGGCGAGCTAATCGATGTGTGGCGCGTCGACCTGAAGGGTGCGTCCGACGAGACCTACCAGAGACTCTGCCATGTGCCCACGGTGAAGCCCGTGATGGATGCAGCGGAACGCGCGATCCACCACTGGGGAATGCACGTCGAGGTCGTCACCAACGTCGTGCCCACGGTCAATGATTCGCCGGAGGAACTGCGGGCCATAGCGACGTGGATCGCGGAAGGGCTCGCAAAGGATACGCCGTGGCACATCACACGCTTCTTCCCCTACCTGGACTACTCGCATCTGCAGCCGACGCCAGTGGAGACTCTGCGAATGGCGCGCGCAATCGCCGAAGAGGTCGGATTGCGATTCGTCTACCTGGGCAACGTCGACGAACCCAACGGCGAGGACACGTTCTGTCCCGGGTGCGGCGCGGCGGCTGTGCGGCGAGTGGGCTACGCGATACAGTCACGGCGGACGCGCAACGGTTCGTGCGCACGGTGCGGACGCACGCTGAATATCATCGAATGATCCCGGACTGAGAGGACGCCGATGCCGACCGAGAGGGCGGATGAATCCGTCGTTCAGCCGAGGGCCTTGGTCTTCTTCGACTACGCTTGACCGTTCTGCTACGTCGACCAGTTCAGGTTCGACAGGCTGCAGCGGGAACGTGAGGTTGAGATCGTTCTCGTGCCGTTCGAGTTGCGACCCGAGATGCCCGAGGAAGGCTGGCAGATCAGCGAACTCGAGGCAGGAGGTCACTCCGATCGCGTCGATGAGCACCTGCATCAGGTTGCCGAACGTGATGGCTTCCCTCTGGTCATACCGGGCTTCTTGCCGAAGACGCACCTCGCGCTGTCGCTCGGGGAGATGGCTCGCGATCATGGTGCGGACGTACACGTGTCCGTTCACCGTGCCATCTTCGGCGCCTACTTCGGAGAGGCGAAGGATATCGGCTCTCGGGACGTGCTGCTTGAAATCGCGAAGCGGGCGGGCTTCGACGCCGATGAGGTCTCCGCGATGTGGGCCGAAGACAGATTCGGCGATCGGTTGCACCAGTTCCGGCACGTGGGACTGAATCTGGGACTCGAGTCGACCCCCGCAGCCCTGATCTGCGATGAGCTGCACATCGGGTCTCGACCGTACCAGGTCATCCGTGATGCGGTGGATCGTTGCTTGCTCGGGCATGATGCGGACGAGCATGGGGCTGAAGAGGCTGGGGAGAGCGAATCTGCAGAGTTGACGTGACCGATCCGCGACAGTTTAGGGGACGCTGCCGGTCTTGCGCTGTATCATGGAGCGGCGCCGACCGGCGCGGGACGAGCCGTTTGACTGCAAGGGAGCCCATGTGGACCCGTGCGTGGTAATACCCACGTTTTGGACGCGGCGGAAAGGCCGCGTCTCCGAGAGCCTGCTTGTCGCATACGATCATCCCACACCCATCGACGCTGAAGGCACGCTGGGGGCGTGTCTTCGTTCGCTCGAGACGGTGGAGGGCCTCGGGAAGGTCGTCGTGATCGTTGCTGCAACCGATCCCGGAATCGAGCACATCGCCGAAGACCGCGTGAGAGAGATACTCGACGGTTTTCCGGAGATCGATGCGCTCATCTTCGGCCCGGCTGAACTAGGTTCTTTGCATCGCCGACTGGAGCAGATCGAGTTTGCCGACATGATCCATGGCGTTAGCCTTGTGGGCTACGGAGCTGTTCGCAACGTCGGACTGATCGCCGCTGCGGTCCTGGGGAGCGAGGCGCTCGTCTTCCTGGATGACGACCAGATCATCACGGACACCGGCTTCCTGAGCTGTGCGATGGAAGGTCTCGGAGCGAGGCTCGGTGAAGGCGAGATGATACTCGCCAAGACCGGCTACTACACCGACGAAGAAGGTCGCTACCAGCGACACGACAAGCCGCTGCTCGCCGACACATTCTGGAAGCGTGACGATGCATTCAATGAGGCACTCTCTATCGTCGACGCGCCTCCGCGGATGCAGGTGTCCCCAGTGGCCTTCGGAGGTTGTCTGGCCCTGCACAGGGACATGTACTGCAACGTCTCCTTCGACCCTTGGGTCGTCCGCGGCGAAGACATCGACTATGTCATCAACGCTCGCATGCACGGCGGGGACGTCTATCTGGACGGGGAGTGGAGCATTATCCACAAGCCCCCGGCGCGCGGCAATGCAGCGGCGACCTTCCGACAGGATGTCTACAGGTTCATCTACGAGCATCGCAAGCTCGAGTTCGCGAAGTCGCAGGTGGATCTCAGGCAGGTGACGCCCGAGTCGATGATGCCCTACCCGGGTGCGTTCATCGGTTCGTCGGTCGCATGGCGCGCGCTCGCGACTGCGGTGCTTCGCGGGTTGTCCACACGCGATGGTGGCCAGTACCTTCGGATCGCTCGTGTGGTGCTGAAGGATGCCGCAGATTATGCGCGCACCAACTGCCAGAACTACTACGACTTCCAGCGACGGTGGCCCCTGCTTATGGAGCGCATATGGGATGACATGCCGTTGCGCTCGCTGTTCATGGGAGAGAGGCGAGTCGATCGCTCGGCCATCACGGGGCGGTTCCCTGTCGCCCGAGGTGAGTGACTGGGCGTTGGTCTCGCCGATCCCTGCCATTGCCGTTGGCTTCGTCGCGGGTGTTCTGTCAGGCGCGTTCGGAGTCGGCGGCGGGGTTGTCACGACACCTGCGATACGGCTCCTCTTCGATGCCCCGGCGTTGATCGCGGTTGGCACGCCCTTGCCGATCATCATCCCGACTGCGATCACCGGTGCGCTCTCGTACGTGCGCCTGGGTCTCGCAGACGTGCGTACCGGCGTGCTGATCGGAATCGTGGGCGCCGCCTTCTCCGTTGCCGGTGCGATGCTCAGCGACGTCGTCGGCGGAACCCTGGTCATGCTGTTCACGGCCGCACTCATTCTCTACCTGGCCTTGGACACGGCTCGCCGCGCGCTGCGAAGTGGGCCGAATGGCGCGAACGACGAGGGCGTCGACATGAGATCAAAGCGCGTTTCGCCGTCTCGAATCGGCGCAATCGGTGTTGCGACTGGGCTCTACTCGGGTTTGTTGGGTCTCGGCGGCGGATTCGTGATCGTTCCCCTGCTGGCGCGTTGGCTTCGCTACCCGATCAAGCAGGCAATCGCGACGAGTCTCGTAGCAGTTGCCGTGCTGGCGGTGCCCGGGAGTATTGCGCACTGGATGCTCGGACACGTAGACGTCGCCATGGCGGGGTGGCTCATGCTCGGGGTCATCCCCGGTGCTCTCCTGGGAGCTCGGCTCACTTCTGTCGCCCGGGAGAGGCACGTCGAGATCGGTTTCGCGGTGGTGCTGCTGATCACTGGGGGTCTACTCGCGATGAATGAGCTGGGCGTTCTGTGATCGGTTCTAGTGCCCTGCACGTTGCCTCGTTGGAGGAGATCGACCGGCTGTGGCCCTCGCTGCGAGTGGCACGTGCGTTTCCGTCGCACGAGGAGCTTCGCCGTTTCCACGAAGAGGCGCCCTGGCGTCTTATGGTCGGCAAGTCGGGGCGGGCCGTGCTCCTGGATAGGTGGAGGCGTCAATCCCCCATCCTGGCGATACGAGGGCTATGGTGCGCCGAGCACGAGGTCAAGGACGTCGTACGACAATGTCGTGATGTCGCTGCCACCCACGGCTTCGACACGTTGTTGAGTCCGCTCGTCACGGAGTCTGTGTCCCGGCCGTATGCCTCCGCTGGTATGACCCCGCTGGTTCGCCTCGTCGTGCTGAGGGCTCGACCGCGTGATCTCGCCGACAAACAGACTCCGTCCCTCCCTGGCACGCGGATTCGCTTCGCCTGCCACGCCGACATCCCCGACCTCATCCGCCTGGACGATGCGTGTTTCGATGAGTTCTGGCGCTATGGGCCGTCCGAGATGGCTGAGTACATGGCGGTTCAGCGACTCGTCGTCGCGCAGTCTGCGGAAGGTATCGTCGGGTATACTCTTGCCACTATCGACGGAGGCACCGGAACGCTCGGGCGCCTCGCTGTCGAACCTCCGTACCGACGTCGGGGTGTAGGCTCCGCCCTTCTTGCCGATGCCTTCGGCTGGATGGCGCGGACGGGTGTGAGTGCGGTGAGTCTATGCACGCAGGAGACGAACGCGGCGTCGAGAGCGCTATACGCGAACGCCGGGCTGAAAGAGCAGCACGAGCGGCTGGTGTTCCTTACCCGCGATACGGGGAGAGCGAAGCGAGCTCACGCCCAAGAGGCCCCCTGATGCACACAAGACGGATCATCGTCGACAGCCTGCTTCTCTTCGGCGTCACAGTCCTTGCGATGGTCACCGCCTATGTCCTCGTTGTCTCCACCGCACCTCAGTGGTTGCTCACGACGGCTCTCAGCGGTCTGGCGACCGTCGCCATGGGGAGCGTCGTCGCAAGATTCGTGAGCAGACCGGACCACCTCAGGGCACAGCAGTCGCACCTCATCCTCGAGATCGCGAACGAAAGCCTGAGTTACCTGAGGAAGGGCCTGACCGAAGATACGGCCGGGGCCGTCTGCCGCATCATTCTCGGGGAGACCGAGGTTGCGGCGGTCGCAATCACCGACACTGAGCGTGTACTCGGGTTCGCGGGAATCGGAGAGAACCACCACGCCGTGGGTGGTCCGATCATAACCCGCGCCACGCGAGACGCGATCCTGGATGGCCAGCATCGAATTCTCCACACCAAGGATGAGATCGGCTGTCCGCAACCTGGTTGCATGCTGAGGGCCGCGATCGTCGTTCCGCTCGAACAGATGGGCATCAGGGTCGGGACTCTCAAGTTCTACTACACGACACCGAGACTGCTTAACGAGACGCAGGTTGCGCTCGCAGAGGGACTCGCCAAGCTGCTCTCGACGCAACTCGAGCTGGCCGAGCTGGAGCGCCAGACACAGTTGGCCACGAGAATGGAACTCAAGGCCCTTCAGGCGCAGATCAACCCGCACTTCCTGTTCAACACAATCAACACTATCGCCATGCTGATTCGTACCGATTCGGATCGGGCGCGTGATCTCTTGCGGCAGTTCGCGGCCTTCTATCGCAGGACGCTTGAGGCCGGTGACCAGCTCATCACGCTCGATCGCGAGCTCGAGTACGTTCGGCAGTACCTCGTGTTCGAATGCGCTCGCTTCGGAGACAGGATCAACGTTTCCGAAGATATGGCTCCCGACCTGCTGGAACTCCCTGTGCCGGCCTTCGTGCTCCAACCCCTGGTCGAGAACGCTGTGAAGCACGGGATGCGCGCCGAGGGCGCCCTCAATATCACGCTGTCCGCGCGTCGCGATGACGGCTTCGTCCTCATATCCGTGGCGGACGATGGCGTTGGGATTTCGAGGAGGAACCTGCCCCGCGTTCTCGAGCCCGGCTTCGGCAAGGGTCTTGGAATCGCGCTCAAGAACGTGGACGATAGGCTCAAGGGGTATTTCGGTGGTGAATCGGGTCTTGTCGTGCAGAGCTGGGAAGGTGAAGGGACCATCGTGACGATGCAGATCGTCTCCGGCGAAGCGTCCGAGTACTCACGGGCGGGGGAGGCATGACGGGAGAAGCGATGCTCAAGGCTTTGGTGGTCGACGACGAGGCACCCGCACGTTCTGAGCTTCGGTATCTGCTAGACGAGGCGGGTGGCGTGGAGGTGGTTGGCGAGGCGTCCAACGCCGTCGAGGCGCTTCAACTAATCAAAGCTATCCCGTACGATGTCGTGTTTCTGGACATCGACATGCCGGGGCTGTCCGGCGTGGAACTCGCCGAACAGCTGTCAACCATGGATCGCCCGCCCTCCATCGTGTTCGTGACCGCCCATAGCGAGCACGCCGTGAAGGCCTTTGAAGTGGCGGCCAACGACTACCTGGTCAAGCCGGTTGAGGTCACCCGTCTTCGGCAGTGCATCGAGAGGCTACGACCCGCGCAAGGGACACCCGCCAGGATCGAACGCATCCCCGTGGAGAAGGCCGGGCGGAAGCTGCTGCTACAGGTCGAGGACATCTCGTACATCATGGCCAAGGACGACTACTCCTATCTGCACACCGACCGCGAACGCTACCTGTCCACGATTTCACTCGCGCAGCTCGAGACGAAGCTGGAAGCACAGGGATTCTTCCGCGTTCACCGACGCTATCTGGTCAATCTCGCTCGCGTGAAGGAGGTCGTGCCCATGTATGGCGGAACCATGCTTCTGACCCTCGACGATCATGACGCGACGCAGGTACCTGTCTCACGCCGTCGCGTACCCTCGTTGAAGCGCTCGCTCGGACTCTAGGCATGTCCGAGACGATTGCTCGCATAGGCGTGATTGCCGATACGCACGGGCGTCTTCATCCTCGCATCACGGAGGTATTCGACGGTGTCGAACTCGTGGTTCACGCGGGAGATGTGGGTGCAGAGAAGATCCTGTTCGAGCTTCAAGCGATCGCGCCGGTCGTTGCCGTCGAAGGCAACATGGACGCGTTCTTTCCCGCCTGGCCATTAGCGCCGACCGCGTGGGTCAACGCGGGTCGCTACAGAGTCTTCTTGACTCACCAGCTGGACCCCGTGGCGAGTGCGATCCCAGAGGGTGCGAACATCGTCGTTGCTGGTCACACCCATAGACCGGATGTACGCTGGATCGGCTCGACCCTCTTCGTCAACCCCGGGTCCGCCTCGCGCAACAGGACGCCTGAGGCCTGTTCGACGGTCGCCATTGTGTCGCTTGACGGCGACGTACCGAGCGCGCGCATCGTGGAGCTGGACTAGCAGCACCAACCCGGCGCCCTCCTGCGTCGAACGGTCGGTCTTGGCACATGTCGCACGACACCCGCGCGTCCCCAGCCAGGGCGAATCGCCCCTTAACGTCGGTGAACGGTCGCTCGATGCCCGCGAATGGCGCGCAGCTGCGTCAACACACCGCTCACTGCCGTCCGCACGTCTACGGACTCCGTTTGCCGAAGTTTGCTCACCGCTTGCTGGGGAAACATCGATGCCCGCTAGCTTCCTGGATAGGGTGAGTATGTACAGGTAGGGGCCCTGGGGACGATGGTCCCCTCAAGGAGGTGAAACGCATGAAGGTTTGCATCAAAGGCGCCGCCGAGGACATCAAACTCGGTGACATCGACGAGGTGTGCATCGAAATAGATCGCATTCTTCTCCCCGTCGACGGCTCCGAGCCAGCCGTGGCAGCGACTCAGTACGCGGTCATCCTGGCAAAGACGTTCGGCGCCAAGGTCAAAGCAGTCTATGTGGACACGGGCCAAGAGGCACTCGAACTCCCGGAGGAGATCGAAGCCGAAGACGTTTTCGAAGGCGTTCACACTTCGGTCCGTGGTCTCGCAATCGCAAAGACCATGTGCGACCGCAATGACGTCGAATGTGACGCGGAGATCGTGAAGGGCGGAGTGGCCAAGAGGATCATCGCCATCGCCGAGGAGTTCGACGCCGATCTCATCGTTCTGGGCGACACGGGTCGCACGGGTATCAAGCGCATCGCTCTCGGCTCGATTGCCGAGACGGTCGTCAAGGGTTCTGACCGGCCGGTCTTCGTCGTGAAGTCCGACTGACAAGCGATTTCTCTATCCGACAGAGGCCGAAGAGACGGCCTTGGAAGAATCGATGACTGAAGAACAAGGAGGTGCGAAGCGATATGGCAACCCCCCCGAGCAGTGAAGCCACGATCACCTCGACGTACATACGTCACGGCGATCACGTCGACACCATCGAGAGCGTCGATATCGTGTTCAGGGAGCAGCGCAAGCTCTCGTTCACGTACGGCTTCATCTTCTTCGCGGTGACGCTTGCGGTCCCGGCGCTCACCGTGTGGGTCGAAGCCTGGTGGAAGACCACCATTTGGGGCGGCTTCACCTGGAACTACCTGTTCATCTCGCTCCTGTACTACATCTTCCTGTGGACGATGGCGTGGACGTACTCCAAGAAGGCGGACACGCTTGACCTCAAGCTCGCGAAGATGGCTGACAAGATCACCGCAGACGTCGCGGCAACCGCCGCGACCGAGGACTAGGAAGGGAGGTCGAAAATGGGTCTGAACTCGATAGCAATCACTCTGGTCATCATCCTGGTGGCCCTGACGGTCGCCCTGTCCGTGTTCTCACGGCGCTTCACGCGGACGACCGCCGACTTCTACCTTGCAGGACGCAAAGTCGGCTCGTTCGCGAACGCCTCGGCGATCTCGGGCGACTATCTTTCCGCCGCGTCGTTCCTCGGCGTTGCGGCAGCCGTGTACGCGTCGGGTCTTGACGGCGTATGGTACGCGGCAGGTTTCGCCGGCGGCTTCATGGTCGTCGTGCTGTTCATCGCCTCGCCACTGCGCCGTTTCGGTGAGTACACCGTGCCGGACTTCGCGTTCGGTCGCTTCGGCACGAACCGCATGCGTCTCGTCGCGGTCGTCGGCGTGCTCGCTACGAGCCTCTTCTACATGGCCCCGCAGATGTATGGCGCGGGCACCACGTGGAAGGTCCTCGTTGGCTCCGGTCTGTTCGGACTGAGCGCGTACAACACCGGTGTCATCATCGTCGGCGCGATCATCATGATCTACGTCGCCGTCGGTGGCATGAAAGGAACGACGCTCAACCAGATCATCCAATTCTGGTGGCTCGCTTTCGCGATGATCCTCACCCTCCTGGTCGCCACGTTCATCGGCTACACGCCGAAGGATGCCGACGGAAACAAGGTTGGCGAACTCATGCGCTTCGACTATGCCCAGTACCTCGAGGGCGAGTCGCAGGGCTACCTTCTTGGCCCGGCTTCGTTGACGGTCGCCGAGCTGAAGGATCCGGCCGTCATGGAGAAGGTCGAACTGGCAATGACTGAAGCCATGCGGCCCACCAACAATCCCGAGGCCGGCTACACCGCTGAGATGAAGAAGATCAATGACGCCGTCGCCTCGGGCGAAGACGCCGACAAGGTGGCGGTCGTCGCGTTCCAGAAGAACAAGCTCAATGAACTCAAGGACGAACTGCTTGGTGGGGCTGTGGCCAAGGGCCAGTTCTTCAACCAGCCCGGACACAGGTACGACGGTTTCAACCAGTTCTCGATGGTGCTGGCACTCGTGCTGGGAACGGCTGGTCTGCCACACATCCTGAACCGGTACTACACGAACCCGTCAGGTGCTGCGGCACGTCGCTCGACCTTCTGGGTACTCGTGTTCATCGGCGTGTTCTACATCGTTTCGCCGATGGTCGGGCTTGCCGGGCGCAGCATGGTCCGAGCGGCGGCTCAGGCAGGCACAGCGCCTACGTCGGCTGACTACGTCGGTGGCCTTCTGGTCAAGTCCGATGCGCTCATGCCGACACTCGCGCGCATCGTCGGCGGCGAGGTTCTCATGGGTATCGTCGCTGCAGGCGCGTTTGCCGCGATGTTCTCGACCCTCGCGGGTCTGCTCATCGCATCGGCCTCGGCCGTTGGCCATGACGTCTACGAGAAGTACATCAAGCCGGATGCCACCGAGGGCCAGAAGGTCTTCGTCGGCAAGGCGGCCGTTGTCTTCTTTGCTCTGTTGGCCATCACCATTGGCCTTCTCATACCCGCTCCAATCGGCGCGGGTGGCAAGAGTCTCGTCACCGCATTCCCCGCACTCATCGCAATGATGGTGACCTGGGCGTTCGCGGTTGGCGCCGGTGCGTTCGTCCCGATGCTCCTCACCGGTATCTGGTGGAAGGGCACGACCGAGCGCGGCGCCATCGCAGGCATGATCGTCGGCGGAGGCGGTTCGGTTGCCATCATCGTCATGAACATGATGAATGCTCTTGGCGTCATCACTCAGGCGGAAGCGCCGGGTTGGGTCTGGTGGCTTGCCAGCCTCAACTTCCCGACGGTCTTCACGTTCCCCGCGGCAGTCATCGCGATCATCCTTGTGAGCAAGATCGATGGTCAGCTGCCGAAGAACGTCGATGAGATTTGGATGCGCATTCACGGCAACGCTCACGAGCGTTGGGAGAAGGAGCACGGACTCGACAAGGCGTCCGGACTCTTCACGTCGGGCAGCAAGTAGTGCTCGACCAAACTGGCCTTCAGGTCTCAACCCCCAGAGGCCTGTAGGATTACCGGCCCCGACCCCTTCGTCCCAGGGGGCGGGGCCGGGTCTTGTTGTCGGAACGCTTCGCTCAGGCGAGGCGTTCCGACTCCATTAAGGGCAGAAGTGGGACTAGCCTCCTGTGATCGCGCCGAGCGTTTCGGCAAGCGCGGTCACAGTGGCCGGTGATGAGTCGGGGAGATCGACGCGCATGACGCGGCGGTCGTGCGCGGCCAGCGTGACGAGATCTCCTTCGGCCTGAGCTCTGAATAGCTGCGCGAGTGAGTACGGTCGATCCGGGATATCCACGTCGGTGCGGTCCCTCGCCGTGATTACCAGGAACACGCCGGTGTTCGGTCCGCCCTTGTGCAGCTGTCCGGTCGAGTGAAGGTAGCGCGGCCCCATCTCGAGACACACCGCGCGTCCCGTAGAGCGAGATGCAGAGGTCGCAGCACGCCGAAGTGGCTCGAAGAGACGCTCGTCGTCGGGCAGGAAGGCGAGCCACGCCAGATAGTCGCCTTCTGCGGCCACTGTCGCGAGCGGGGAGAGGGCCTCGGCGAGAGATGCCGGGGCAGGCTGATCGGCGAGCGCGCCTGCGTACGTGACCCAGGTACCCTCCAGGTCCGCGATCGCGCGGGGGACTTCGGCGGTGCCCGCCAGCACTTGAGATGTCGCGTCCTTGGCCTCCGCAACGTTTGGCTCGTCGAATGGGTTGATGCCCAGGAGATGGCCGACCAGGGCCGTCGCGTACTCCCAGCGAACGAACTCCGCACCGATCTCCGTCGGTTCGCGCAGGACGAACTCCAAGGTCGGGTTCTGAGCCGTGACCTGGGTGACGTACGAGCCTAGCTCGGAATCGTCGTGATCGCGCATGACGATCACAGCGCGATCAGAGCCGAACCCTGTCGGCATCGTCGGATCGTACTCGATCACCGGGACAAGGCCGACACCCATCTTGCCGGTGGATTCGGCTACAAGCTGCTCAACCCACAGGCCGAACGGGCGGTACCGCTTGGAGCACACGAGTGTCACCTTGTCCGCGCCCTGGGCGTGTGCGTCGACCATGAAGGCGGCCAGCAGCGCCCCGGGGTTCTCCTTGGGGCGACGGTGACAGGCTTGCTCCATAGACTGTGCGTGCGAGATGAGCTGTCCGAGGTTGATGCCGATAAGGGCGGCAGGAGCAAGTCCGAACATGCTCAGGGCCGAGAACCGCCCGCCCACGGTCGCAGGTGCCGACAACGCCACGCGCATGACATCGTGCTGCCGCAGCTTCTCCAGCGACGACCCGGGGTCTGTGATCACGACGAAGTGCTTGCCCGCCGTCGGACGCTCGAACTCCTCTTCCATCCATGCGCGGAAGATCGCGTACAACGACAGCGGTTCGATGGTCGATCCCGACTTGCTCGAGAACAGGAAGAACGTCGACGCGCGCTCGCATTCACCGAGGATGCTGCGCACTGACGCGGGCGACGTGGTGTCAAGAACGTGAAGCCGGGGCATCCCGGGGGCAGAGCCGACTATGCGCTCCATCGTCAGGGCTGCGAGTGATGACCCGCCCATTCCGAGGAGCACGATGTCGCGGGCCCCTTCATCTACGAGCGCCTTGGCGAGGTTGGTGACGAGGGGAATCCTGCCGGTGGCAGTCTGCGCGAGGTCTGTCCAACCCAGTCGCTGCATGATCTTCTGTCGCATGTCGACCTCGTCTGAGAACAACAACGGGTCGCGCTCTTTGAGGCGCTTGACGGCGTCGGTCTCGATGAGGCGTTGCATGGCATCCATGACTTGCTCCCTGGTTCGTACAGATCGGCTACGGCGATGGGCGCACTCACCAGTCTAACGCGACGGGCGCGCTTAGTCCGCGATGGATTCTGCGCCGCCGTCGATGACGAGAGGTGGCCCCTCCACGCTCGCGCCCGTGCGCGTCCGCGCAACCAGGGCGCCAGCCCCGATGACGGCGCACCCACCGAGCGCGGTCGTCAAGGTGATCGGCTCCGCGAGGAACACAGCCGCGAACACAACGGCGCTCACCGGCTCGGCATACGTGAGAATCGCAGCATGATCCGCACGAACACGACGCAATGCCGAGAGGAACAAGAAGCCGGTGAGCGCGGTGTTGACCACCCCAAGCGTGGCCAGCGCGCCCCATTCGGTCACCGTCGAGGGCCCATCCATGAGCAGCGCGAACGGTAGTAGGAGGAGCGAGGCGGTGGAGTACTCCACGAGCATGTAGACCGTCGCAGGGATTCCCTGGACCAGGCGCTTCGCGTTGAGGACGAGAATCGCGTACGTGATGGCCGAGACGAACGCGAATCCGGCACCCAGGAGTTCGGAGCTCGAGCGGAGTCCGAACTCCGACAGGTCGACGATGGCCATCGTGCCGGCCAATGCAAGAGCCAGCGGCAGGAGGATTCGGCGGTCAAATCGTTGCTTCGTGAAGACCGGAGTGAGGAGCGCGACGAACACCGGACCGAGGTAGCCGAGAAGTACGGCCACGGCGACGCTCGTGAGCTTCAACGCGGTGAAGAAGAGAATCCAGTTGAAGGTGAGCAGCGTTCCCATGCCGATGAGCGCTCTCACGCGCCTGCGCGGCAGTAGAAGAACCTCCCGAATCCTGCCGCGCCAGAGCAGAAAGCCCGCGAGCGTCGCCGCAGCGAAGACCACTCGCCAGAACACGATGACGAACGAGGGCGTATCTACCGCGTACACGAGTACGGGAATCGAGCCCCAGATAGTGGCCGCGGCCGCAATCTGAAGCAACCCTGAAGCCTCGGTGGATGTGTCGAGCAGCATGGAGCCGAGTGTAGCGGATGGAGCTAGCAGATTCTCGGAAGTTGCTCGCCGACGAGCATGTCCATGATGCGCTTGGCGCCGAAGGCCGTCTGGACGTAGACCTTGCCCGCCGGCCCTTCGGCAATATCGCCGATGATGGCCGCGTCCTCGCCGTAGGGAGCCGTGCGCATGGCCTCGAGCGCGGCTTCGGCCTGGGCGGCTGGAACGATTGCGATCATCTTGCCCTCGTTGGCCACCTGGAAGACGTCGTAGCCGAGCATTTCGGATGCCCCTCGAACCTGGTCGTGCACGGGCACGGAGGTCTCGACAACGTTGATCGACACGCCCGATGAGCTGGCGAGCTCGTTGAGCGCCGAGGCCAGACCGCCGCGCGGTGGGGCGCGGAAGCAGCGCACGTCGGGAGCTGCTGCGAGCACGG
>JAENZW010000190.1 GCA_016841065.1 Actinomycetota bacterium | reverse complement strand
GACGACTTCGAGCGCCTCGAGTCGCTGTTCGCGGACGTGGCGCAGCCGGATGGCTACCAGTTCTTCCACGGGCACGGTGCCGGGCACTTCGTGAAGATGGTCCACAACGGCATCGAGTACGGCATGATGCAGGCCGTCGCCGAAGGATTCGACATCATGCGAGCCTCCGGCTTCTCTCTCGATCTCACGCGGGTGGCCGATGTCTACCAGAACGGGAGCGTCATCGAGTCACGGTTGATCGGGTGGCTTCGCGACGCGTTCGAGGAGTACGGCGAGGCGCTGGAGAGCGCGAGTGGCACGGTGACGCACACCGGCGAGGGAGGGTGGACCGTGCAGGCTGCCGAGGAGCTGGGTGTGCCCGCCCGCATCATCGCGGGAGCGCTTCAGTTCCGCGTGGACTCTGAGCGCGATCCGAGCTATGCGGGGCAGGTGCTCTCGGCGTTGAGGAACCAGTTCGGCGGGCATGCCCTGTCCTAGGGGGCGTTCCCGTTCGCTCGCTGCGCTTGCCCCCGGTCTTCGAGAGCCTCGAGCTGGTCGTGATCGGTGGGAAGAAGCCAGGTCGGCACGTTGCCTACGCCGAAACGCTCGATCGCGTGCAGACGTGCACACTCTGAGTTGTCGGTGAAGCAGTATCTCTCGCGCATCGCCTTGTTCAGCTCTGGCGAATAGCCTGCATCCGACGTGAAGAACGGACACGTGGCTATCTTCTCGCACTTCGGCATTGCCACGATCGCACTCCGCTGACCTAGTAGTGACCGAGTTCACAAACGAATGCACCACAACATGACGAAACCGTCTCTGGGTCAATACCCATGGGACGTCGCTCGCGGAGCGGGGTCAATGCCGTGGTGACGGGGCCTCACACAGGCGTGACGGGCTGCGGAGATAGCCCGCCGCGGGCTACTTCTTCAGGTCCGCGAAATGCTGCTCCCATCGCCCACCGTTGCCCGCGAGGAGTTCTTCGTACGGCGGGATCTCGTAGACCCGCAGGCGGTCGTCGAGGAAGTCGGAGAACACGAGCAGCCGTCCGTCGTCCGACACGTCGAGTGCCGTGCACTGGTTGCCGCCGACGATGGCGTCCAGCGGCTTGCCGGAGTCCGTATCAAACAGCAGGATCGTGCCCCACTCCGGCCCGGGGATGTAGTACGACTTCGCGTTGTTCTCACCGCGGCATGACACGAACAGCACCTTGCCGTCCGGGGACAGGTCGATCGTGTTCGGCTTCTCGTCCGTGTCGATGAGCTTCGTGGTCTTGCCGCTGGCCGTGTCGTGGACCCATACGACGTCCTTCGCCATGTCCGATATGTAGAGCTTGCCGCGCCCGTTGTCGCCGACGATGTGTCGAAGAGCCCCGTTGCTGTCGAAGAGCTGCTCGTAGCCGCCGTTCGACGCATCGACGCGCCACAGCTCGCCGCCGCCGAAGCCGGCGACGTAGAGCGTCTTGTCATCGGTGGCCCACAGACCGCGCGGAGTGTCGGGCGCAGGCAAGCGGCGCTGGAGTTCACCGCTGGCGACGTCGATCACCGACACATCGTCTCCCGACCAGTTCGCTGAATACAGCAGCTTCTGCGTCGCTGAGAGCAAGACGACCTTCGTCCATGCACTCTCGGTGTCGAAATCGCGCAGCACCTTGCGTTTCGCGGTGTCGATCTCGAACACCTTCGCGGTCTCCATCTGGCTCGCATAAGCGCGCGTGCCCTCCTTGTTGAAGACGATCTCGACAGCGCCGTACTCCCCGAGGTCGATCTCGCCTGTCAGGCGCAGCGTGCGCAGGTCGAAGATCTCGATGGACGGCGGCCCGTTGAGGATGGTCGTCCACACTTCCGTCCCGTCCGGCGTGATCGCGACCGCCTTTGGCGCGCCTGCGCACTCCAGCGAGCCTAGCGTGTGCACGAGCTGTCCTTCGGGATCGAGCAGGAAGGTGAGAGCGGTAGGCCGGTCCAGGTACAGTTCCCTGGTCAGCGTGTTGTACCCCTTCAATGCGACTTCGACGGTAACGGGACCGGCGGGCACCGTGCCCTCGATCGAGTTCTTCGCGGAAAGCAGTTCGTTTCCGTCGCGCAGCACCCGGCAGACCGCGCCTTTCGGCTTTGCGCTGACTGAGATGGTCTGTGGCGCGGGCTCGAGCGCGAACTCGAAGCGGTTGTCGTCGAACCGCCTGACGTCCACTTCGGCCGTTAGCGTTGTGAATCCGGCACGCGCGATCGTCACCGGGTAGAGCCCGGGCTTGAGCCCTTCGGCCGAAAGGACACCCGCAGCCTGCGTATCGCATGCCGAGATGAGGGCGTCTTGCGGCTGGCACGCGATCGAGACGCTCAGCGGGCGGGAGAAGACCCACCACGCGATGCCACCGGCTGCGGCAAGTACGAGAACCACCGCGAGCAGGGCGCCGACGCCCGTGTGTCGCCTCGAGCGTCTGCGGCGGGCGGACTGCAGGTAGACTGGCTTGCTCGACCGGTAGCCGCCACCTCTGCGCGAGTCGCGCGCCACGTCACACCTCCTTCGGCAGCTTGCCGGACATGCGGTACCAGCTCATGAGGGCGATTCCGCGCACCAGACGCCGCCCGCCGATGAGCGAGTAGATGCGTCCCGTCTCGCGACCCGGTTCCTGCGCGAGGATCGGCACAGTGCGTTCGCCGACCTCCTCGCGCGGAACGCCGAAGGCGTCCATCGCGTAGCGCCAGTTGTCGCGAGCGTGCTCGAGGCGCGGACTCACCTCGATGTCACGGTAGAAGTCCGTCTCCACCATGCCAGGTACGAGTGCGTGCACGGAGATAGGCCGGCCCTTGTTCTCGGCCGCGATGCTGCGGGTGATGCTCGCGATAGCCGTCTTCGTCGCGGCGTATGCGGCGGTGAAAGGCGTTGCTTCGCCACGGTAGCCGCGGCCGGACATGTTGAGCAGCACGCCACCATGCTCGGCGAAGTACGGCACGAGGAGACGGCATGCGAGTAGGGTGCCGGTCACGTTGATGTCGACGATGCTGCGCAGCTCTTCGGCGGAACACTCGTCGAGGGGACGGTAGCCGAGCGAGATGCCGGCGTTGTTGACCCAGGCGTCGATGCGTCCGAGCAGGTCGACCGTGGATTCAAACAGACATGCGACGTCTTCTGCCGCAGAGACGTCCGCACTCATGCCGCAAGCCCGCAGGCCGGAAGCGGCCATCGCGTGGACCGCATCGTCTACGGCGCCGTCGGTGCGGGAGCTTACGACGACGATGGCCCCCGCTCGCGAGCACGCTTCCGCGATCGAGCGGCCGATGCCGCGTGTGGA
>JAENZW010000189.1 GCA_016841065.1 Actinomycetota bacterium | reverse complement strand
CACATGGCGTCGGACCGCGATTTCAACCGCAAGAGCTTCACGACCGGGCACACCGGCTTCGGCGTGCCGTTTGCGTCGTGGCCGGACCGCGCCGACGTGCCGCGCAATGCCGCGCGCTCGCTTCGGTACATGGACCGCTACCTGCTCGTGAGCCAGGGCGAGGTGTTCTACGCCACGGAGGCGATGTCGAAGCTGGAGGGGCTCGAGCGAGGACCCGCTGGCAACACGGCTGTCGCTGCAGCGATGTCGCTCGCATGCGAGCTGCCCGCCGACGCCACCGTTGTCGTGCAGGAGACCGAGTACACCGGCGCCGGCAAGCACCACTGGGCGCAGCTGAACTTCGCCCGCGAGAACGGCGTGGAAGTGCGGGCGGGAGACCCATCCGAGAACGTCCCGGGCAAGACGATCGTCATCCCCGAGCGGCCGGAGCAGATCGCTGCGCGCGACTTCGACCTTGCGCATCTTCGGCGAAGCTACGTGCGAAACGCGTTGACGCACGCGGGCGAGGGATATGCGGTCACGACCGATGACGTCGAGTTCCTGGCCGAAGATACGAACACCCACGCCGCCACGATCGAGGGGATCATCGGCGAGCTCACGCGCTCAAGCGAGTAGGAGGCCTGAATGGTTCGCCCCGACACGTTTCAAGAGGTCAGGAAGCATCTCGCCCGGCTCTCGGATGCCGAGCTAGAGACACACTTCTGGAACCTCGCGTACGAGTGCGTTCAGCCGATCGTCGAGCTTGCGCGGACGCACACGTCGCCGTCGATTGAGCGCTCCGTGCTTATGCGCATGGGCATCGACTCGCTGACGTGTCAGAGCGTCGTGGCAGAGTGCGAGAAGCGGGGGTTGCTCGGACGCGGGGCGGGTCATGTGGTGCTGGTTTGCATGTGGGAATGGGATTGCGATGCGGTGGAGGCGGCTGCCCGGCTTGCTCGCGGCGACGGTTGGGAGATCGCCGAAGCGAAGTGGGGAGGCGCCCGATGAGCGACGCGCCTCTGGACCCGCGGGTGAAGATAGACATCCAGGCGCTGCTCGACGGGATACAGGACTATCGACCCCGCAGGCGTGGGTGGCAATGGCGCGAGCCCGTTCCCGACCAGCGCCTCTTCGAATTCACGTACCGCGAGTCCTCGAGACCACTGGAGCGCAGCATCCCACTGCCTGCGGCGCACTACTTCGACGACATCGATCCGCAGCCGGAATGCGTCATCACGACCGAGATCGCTTCCGGGCGTTTCGAGGACGACATCCGCCGGATGCGAATGGCCGCATGGCACGGCGCCGACCACATGATGGTCATCCGAACGGCCGGACAGTCGCACATCGACGGCCTGCTCGAAGGCACGCCGGAGGGCGTCGGCGGCGTTCCCATAACGCGCAAGCAGGTGCGCGTCACCCGACGCGCGCTGGACCTCATCGAGGACGAGGTCGGCCGCCCGATCAACTACCACTCATACGTGTCCGGCGTCGCCGGTCCGGAGATCGCCGTCATGTTTGCCGAAGAAGGCGTGGCCGGCGCGCACCAGGACCCGCAGTACAACGTGCTGTACCGCAACATCAACATGTACCGAAGTTTCGTCGATGCCGCGGAGGCCAAACACGTCATGGCCAGCGTCCGGATGCTGCAAATCGATGGCGCACACAATGCCAACGCCACAGCTATCAAGGCCTGGAAGGTCATGCCCGAGCTGCTCGTGCAGCACGCGATCAACTGCGCCTTCTCCCGTGCCGTCGGCATGAGAAGCGAGGATATCGCGCTGTCCACGGTGCCGCCGGACGCCGCGCCGGCACCGTGCATGCGCATGGACATTCCGTACGCGATCGCGCTGCGCGATTTCTTCGGCGAATACCGGATGCGGGCGCAACAGAACACGCGCTACATGGAGTCCGATGCGCGCGAAGCGACGGTCGCTCACGTGATGAACGTCTTGATATCGCGTCTGACCAGCGCGGACATCCAGTCGACGATCACGCCGGACGAGGGTCGAAACGTCCCGTGGCACTACAACAATATCGCCGCCGTCGACACTGCGAAGCAGTCGCTCGTCGGCATGGACGGCCTGCGCGAGATGGTCACAGTGAACCGCGAGGATCCGGAGCTCAAAGCCCGAGTGCGAAAACTCAAGGAACGTGCGGTCCTCTTCCTCGAGGCCATGCTCGCCGAGGGCGGGTACTTCGCGGGGGTCGAGGAGGCGTACTTCGTGGACTCCGGCGAATACCCGGAGACCAATGACGACGGCATCGTGCGTGCGAGCGACGGCGGAGTCGCCGAAGGTACGATCGTGGAGCGGGCCGACGATTACATGGCGCCGGTCTGCCATCACTTCGGCGAGAACCACCTTCCGGAGAGCGCGGGCGACGGAGAGGGCAAGCCCTGCGATCTCATTGGCGGATGCACGCTGTGCGACATCGACAGGGTTCCCTGGACGGACGAGCTGGACCCGACTGACAACGTGCACGAACGGCTTTCCCGTACCGCGGAGATGCGCGAGCGCGGCCTCATCAAGCCCGAAGTCCAGTGGGCCGGCGATGGCGTCGTCGTGGTGACGATGTTCCTCCCTGCCGGAGAGCGCGTCGCCGAAGCCGCCGCACTCGAACTGGGCCGCGCGATGAACCTTGCCGATTGCGAGGTCATCCACAAGCGCGTGATGCACCCTGCCGAAGGCACGCTCATCGAGCTGCGTGGTCGCCTCGATGTCGCCATCGATCCGACCACGTTGGTCATCCCCGAGCCGCCCGAGGAGCTCTCTGATGAGGAGATTCGCGACTTCGTAGCGGAGCACGACCTCAAGGTGGTCGCCGCGACGGTCGGTGAGGACGAGCACTCCGTCGGCATGCGCGAGATTCTCGATATCAAGCACGGCGGACTTGAGAAGTGGAGCTTCGACTGCACGTACCTGGGAACCTCGGTGCCAGTCGAGAAGGTCCTCGACGCGGCGATCGAGCACGCGGCCACCGTCGTCCTGATCTCGACGATCATCTCCCACGCAGATATCCACCGCGAGAACATGGAGAAGCTTGCCGCGCTTGCCGCCGAGAAGGGCGTCCGCGACCGGCTCCTGCTCATCTCCGGAGGCACCCAGGTGACAGACGAACTCGCACGATCGTGGGGGATGGACGCCGGCTTCGGCAGGGGTACTCACGGCGTAGACGTTGCGAGCTTCATCGTACGGACGATGCGCGAGCGGGGGATGTGAACCGCGTGGCACCGAATGCCCCCGAGGCCCGTCGCATCGACGCGCTCGTCGCGGAGATCGGCTCGACCACGACGGTCGTCAGCGCGTTCGATGGCCTCAGCGGCTGGCCGCAAACCACACC
>JAENZW010000188.1 GCA_016841065.1 Actinomycetota bacterium | reverse complement strand
TCACATGGGGAACCCTCTGCTGTCGAACATCGCATGCCACGAGTGCCATCAGCGAGTGGAACTCGCGTCGCGCGGGGCGACATCGGGGGTTTCCTGGGTCGATGTGGGCTTCTGCAAGTCGTGCCATTCGGCGTTTCCCGGTCTTCAGCCGGGGTCGCACATGCAAAGCGACGACATCGACGCCGACTGCATGATGTGTCACACGGGCGCGCGCGCGGTGAGGCACGCGAAGTCGTTTCTACCCCAGAACGTAGAACCGTCGGAGTGCAAGGGCTGTCACGGCGGGCGGGTGCTCCCGTGGACACCCCGGCACGAGCGCGACGACTGGCTTGCCGTGCATGGAGTCGAAGCGCTTGAGACGGGGACGGAGAACTGCTTCGCGTGTCACGACTTCGGCCTGAAGTTCTGCGATGAGTGCCATGCCGAGAAGCCGCCCTCCCATCTGCCGGCCGACAGGTGGCGCGACCACCATCCGGATGCGGCCCGGGCGGACACGCGCGTGTGCTACACGTGCCACCAGACGAGCTTCTGCAAGGGCTGTCACGTGAATCACGAAGCTGGCTGGCTGGCCTCGCATGCCTCGTTCGTCAGCGAACGCGGCCGCGAAAGCTGTGCCGAGTGCCACAGTCCCTCGTCCTGTTCGTACTGCCACACAGCAGAGGCACTGTCGCAGAACTCCACTCCTCCCGCCTCGCAGCAGTAGCCCTGTTTCGGGTTCACGGAACCCTAACAAGAGCGAAATCCCCTGCGAACCTACTGCGCGTCGAACCGGACATACTCTCAATAGAAGAAACTTCGCCGTCTGGCGAACAACGCGTGGAAGGTGATTGAGATGCAGCTTGCGATAGCAGGAACTCTCATGGTTCTCGGTCCGCTACTGGCGCTGGTTGTTGCGATCGCAGTGCCGGTTCTGTTCGGTCTGATGATCTACGATGCAATCAAGTCCCCGGCCAGTGAGCCGACGATCTCGGAAATCACCGAGGCCGAGCGCGTTCGCGCCGAGCTCGAGGCAGCCGGAAGGCGGATCCAAGTCGAGCGTGGTGTTGCACGCGCTTTCGTGATCCTCGGTGGAGTGTTCTGGGGAATCGCCACCTTCGCCGGTCTGTACTGGTACCGCGAGACCGGTGTCGGTGCAGCTGCACTGGCCGCCGGCGCGCCGCTTCTCGCCTCGCTCGTCACGCTCGTCATCGGCTGGTACTGGGAGCGGGCTGCGGCCATCCTGTTGGTCCTGGCGTCGCTCGCAGTCATCTACTGGGGTGTCATCACCGGGTTCGAACTCGGCGTGTGGGGCCTCATGACCGTCGCGCTGATCGGGCCGATGATGACCGCAGGAGCACTCTACTGGCTTGCTCGCGGGGAGTACGTGGCCCTGACGCTGCGAATCCAGACGCTCGAGCTGGCACCGATCCCGGTAGAGAGCTCCGTGTACTAGGAGACGCGCACCATTCACTAGAGACACCGAGAGGGCCGGCCACGCCGGCCCTCTTTGTCGTTCGATACGACACTCCCGGAGGGGGAGGTCGATCAGGCTACTGCATGAGCGCGCCGGTGAGAGTGAGGATGAGGAGCGCAGCGACGATGGAGGTTCCGAGGGCAAGGACTGCGAGGCGTTTGCGGGGGTTCGTGGAGGGGGCGCGGTCGAAGACGGGCAGAAGCGCAAACAGCGCTACGAGGAGGATGGGTATCGTGACGGCTACCGGCTCCGAGATGTAGCGCGAGAGCGCGTACAGGGAGAGGAGATACCACGCAGGTTTCACGACCTCCGGCATGACCGATGCGTCGGCTCGTACACCGAGCGAGGCAGGCACCAGGATCGCGAGGACGACGTACACGCACAGCAGAAGCACAGCGGTAGTGGCCCAGGAGATCAGGAGATCCGGATAGAGTGGCACGGCCGCCTCAGGGTCGTCCGGAACGGTCGCCCCGGACTGGTCCGGTGTGGCGCTGACGCCGCTCCCGCGTCCGGCCCGCATGTGGAGCACGAGCAGTGCGATCAGTATCGCCGGCAGCAGCATGATGTGCGCCGAGCTGAACCGGGTGAGCGTCGCCGCGCTGATCGAGTCCCCACCGAGCATTACGCCCGCGACCCATTCCCCGACTATCGGCACCTGCTTCATCAGCGTCATCGCTGCACTGGTACTCCAGTACGCCCTCTGATCCCAGGGAAGCAGCTGCCCCGTCACCCCGAGGGCGACGCACACAAGAAGAGCGAAGATGCCGAGGAACCATCTGACCTCTCGGTTCTCGCGATAGGCGGCCGTCACGAACACGCTCACGATGTGCACGGTGAGAAAGAGGACGACCAGCACAGCACCCCACACATGGACCGTTCGCACGAGCCATCCGTACGGAATCTCGTTGGCGATGTGATAGGTGCTCGCGTACGCGTTGTCGGGTGTCGCCTGGTACGAGAAGGCCATCAACACCCCGGTCAGTGCCTGCAGGGCGAGGCAGAACAACGCCAACCCAGCGGCGTACGGAATGGGGCGAACCCGGCGCCGCAGCATCTTCTCCAGCAGCCGGAGTTCCCCGGGTGATCCGGTCACGTCGTTCCGACCGTCGACAGGGCCGAACACATCCTCGGCATGATCAACCACAGGCGCCCCCTACGGGTCCGGGTATCCGTAGCCAAACCATCTTCGAGGATAGCGTGCACGTGCCGAGAAGCACAGGGACCTTGATGTATCCCGGAGAAGCGCCGTCCGGGTGCGTGCGCACGTCGCGCTAGTGCGGTCGAGGCTGCACTCCGCCTTTGCGCGGCATGTTGACGGCCGTCGTCTCCGGCAGGAGCCGCGGTTCTTCGGCAAGTGAAGGACGCGTCTCTGGACCTGCGGAGAGTATGAACAGCACCCCCGCGAGCACCATCGGCACGATGAGCACGACCGACATCACGAGCCAGACGCCGATCTCCCAGTTGTAGAGGACTCCCCAGACGGGGACGGCTGCGGCAGCGCCGAAGAGCAACACTGCGGCGAGACGCTCGTATGTCCATCCGATGACGAGAATCACGACCGCTGCCAGGAAAGGCCACATGGCCGTCTTCATCGATGCGGCAAGACCCGTCTCCTGATACACGAACGGTCCCGCGAACGCTGCGATGGCCCAGAAGAGGCCGCCGGCGATCACGAATCCCCGCGCGAAGATGCCCTCCACGCGCTGGACTTCCGTCTGCTGTTCGGGCTCGTTGTCCTTCATGACTGACCCTCCTGCGTGGGTCGGGATTTACTTCAGGTCGGCACTGCATCCGTGCCTGTCTATGACTCTACCCGCCGAGGATGAGTTTCAGGTTCGCGCCATATTAGGGTTGTGCTAGTTTGCGCGCGGCAGA
>JAENZW010000187.1 GCA_016841065.1 Actinomycetota bacterium | reverse complement strand
CGCGGTTGCGAGCTGCAGGTTGCGCGACAGTTCAGCTTGGCCCTCGGGCTTCAGCGGATCGCGGTCGCCGCCGACCTTCAGGATCTCGGTCGCGACGGTGTAACCGGCGGTGTGGTCGGCGCCCATGGTCGACGTCGCGTACGTGACGCCGATGCCCTGGACCGCGCGCGGGTCGTAGGCCGGCAGCGCCTGGTGCTTGACGACCGGGATGCGCGAGACGCCGTACTTCTTGCCGGTCGCCTCGGCACCGTCGCCGATGACCTTGCCCGGCTCGCCGCCCTCGAAGACGCTCTTGAGCGCCGCAAGCGCGGCTTTGCCGTCGCCGAACGCGATGGCTCCGGAGTCCATATAGACAGCGAGCGTGGCGCCCATCTCGATGGTGTCCAGGCCGAAGTTGCCGCAGGTGCGGTCGAGTTCGGCGATGTCGTCGAGGTTGTCGATGCCGCAGTCAGCGCCGAAGGACCAGACCGTCTCGTACTCCGGGCCCTTTGTCTTGTAGTGCCCGTCCTTGTCGACGAAGTAGCGCGAGCACTGGATGACGCAGCCGCTGTGACAGCCGTGGCTCACGTTGCCGCCGCGCTCGAGCGTGATCTCGCGCATGGCCTCTCCGCCGGTCGCCTCTGCGCCCTCGAAGGTTCCCGAAGAGAAGTTGCGCGTTGGCAGACCGCCCGCTTCGGACAGGATGTTGGTTAGCACGTTGGTGCCGTACGTCGGAAGGCCCTCACCGGAGACCGGATGGTCCTTGAGCGCTGCGCTGAAGACCTTGATGGCTGCGCTGAAGGCTTCCTTGTCCGCGTGCTCGGGAGCGGTGAGACCCTTGTCCGAGATCACCATGGCCTTGAGGCCTTTGCTGCCCATGACGGCGCCGAGTCCGCCGCGCCCCGCGAAGCGGTTCGGATAGCCCTTCATGTCCGAGACCGCGATGCCGGCTGCCTTCATGCCAGCTTCACCAGCAGGACCGTTCGTGATCGTTGCGTAGCGATCACCTTCGGGCCGAAGAGGCTTGATCGCGTCGGCGGTCTCGTAGTTGCCCCATCCCGCCCACTCGTCGACGCGGTCGATCTTCGCCGCGCCGTCAGCCTCGATCGTGAGCATGTAGCGCGCGGACGCGTCGGCCGGCTTGCCGGTGACGATGATCGCTGCAATGCCGATGCGACCGAGAGCGTTGGCCGCCTGGCCGCCCGAGTTCGACTCCTTGATGCCGCCGGTCAGCGGGCTCTTCGCGCCTACCGAGAGACGGCCGCCATTCGGCGCGTTCGTGCCGGAGAGCAGGCCGGGTGCAAAGACGAGGACGTTGTCCGCGCCAAGCGGATCGGCTGTCGCCGGGACTTCCTTGAAGACGATAGCCGAGGTGAGCGCGCGACCGCCGTATCGCCCCCACCCGGCGGGCAGATCCTCCTTGGTGATCGAGAGGTTCGACATGTCGACACGTAGGATGTAGCGCATAGCATTTCCTCCTCATTGACCGCGTTTGTAGGCGCAACGGTAGGCGCTTTCCGGCAGAAGGCGCATTACTATTCATTCCCATGCCGCAGGGATTCAGTCTGCGGTTTCTTCATCCGGATGGCCGGACTTGCCGGCCCGGTAGAGTCCCAGGTAGAACCGGTGGGGACCGGGTGTGCCGTACGGCACGTAGGCGACACGATCGCCGGGCATGATGGGATGTCCGAGGTCGTAGACCGTGCGGTTCACGAATACGCCCTCGATCTTGTCGACGTCCAGCCCCAGCTCGCGGGCCAGCTGCGTGCCGGTGGTTCCTTCGGCAGGTACTTCGACCGTGACCGTGGACGGCAGACCCGCTTGTCTCCTCGCGGAGTGCAGCAGGCCGAACATGCGCACGGTGACGTTGTTTTCAGCTTCCATATGACCAGCATACCCGTTGCGCGGGCCTTCCGGCGGCGCATCATGGTGCGCCGTTCGCTAGCTGCGGGTACAAACCGCTCGAGAGGAGCCACCGTGTCCCCCGAGACCACCGCGCACGTCCGGATGCTGGCATCGCTGCACACGCTGCAGCGCGAAGTCGGCCGTCCGACGACCCTCGACATCGAGGTCCCGGCCGCCGGCATCACCGCCCTCTCCCTTGCCGAAGAGATCGGGCTGCCGGCCGAGATGGTCGAGGGGCTGTTCCTGAACAACTGCGTGGCGGGCACAGACGCGGTCGTGAAGCCCGGCGATCGGGTCGCATTCGTGCCGCCGGGAACGCCCGCGTCGCACCCGTCGTTCTTCGGCAGGTTCGTGACGCGGGGGTAGGGGCGCCGGGGATGGTGTTAGGGCGCTGACCGCGCCGAACAGGATGCTACACTCGCACACGAGGGGGGATTGTGTGCCGTCGTACGAGGCGATTGATCAAGCGCTCATCCACGCGACGCCGGAGCGGGTGTTTCGCGCCCTCGTCGATGAATACTCGGGCGTAACTCACTGGTGGACGCCCGTCGAGGCAAAGCCTATCGGCGAGATCCCCTTCGGCCAGGTGGGCGCGGTCAGCCGGGTCACCGTGCGCAATCACGGAACGGCCCGGTTCACGTGGAAGACGACCGAGATCGTGGAGAACCGCCTCTTCCGCTTCGAGTACCTCGACGGAGATCTGTCGGGGTTCGGGGATCTGCGGCTCGAGCCCGAGGGCGACGCGACCCGCATCTCGTATCTCTGGAAGGTCAAGACGCGCGGGCGGGCGCACATCCTTGGGCCGCTGCTGAACATCAGGAAGCGCCACTCCGAGGTGATTCAGGAGGGATTTCGCGCGCTGGCCGAAGAGCTCGCGCGGCGCGAGCAATCGGCAGTCGCCGACGGGGCAGCGCAGCGGCTGTGAAAGTCGTGGACATCGAACTGACGACATCGCCGAGTGCTGAAGACGCGGAGACTCTCAGTCAGGGTCTGATCGGGTTCAACCGGCAAACGGCGTCGAACCTCGAGCCCGTGGAGGCGGCGATGCCTTTGAGCGTATTCGCCCGCGACGATGACGGAGAGATCGTGGGCGGGCTGCGGGCAGTCTGCTTCTGGAACACGCTGCACATCGAGGCACTCTGGCTTGCCGAAGAAGCCCGCGGCAAGGGTACCGGCTCCGCCCTTGTCGCGAGAGCAGAACAGTTCGCAATCGACCAGGGATTCGACCTGGCGCTGCTGGAAACGACGGACTGGCAGGCCCGACCGTTCTGGGAGAAGCAGGGCTATGCGGTAGTGGCCGCCATCCCGGAATACCCACGTGGCCACGAGATGTACATTCTCACCAAGCGACTCGTGGCGTAGGGTTGGCGAGGGCGGCGCGCGGCGGTTGAGCCTGATATCGGCAGTCGGGGTGAGTCGGGGCGTGAGCCCTGCTAGAATTGCCCTTGCGCGAAATCGGGCGATTAACTCAGCGGGAGAGTGCCTCCCTTACAAGGAG
>JAENZW010000186.1 GCA_016841065.1 Actinomycetota bacterium | reverse complement strand
CGCGCGCGGTTCGACCGCCGCAGTGTGGCGCACGCGGGGCTGTCCGGACCGGTGTGACTTCTGCGAGGTCGTGCAGATCTGGCCGCGCTGTGTTCGCCGAAGCGACGAGCGCACGCTCGACGAACTCATGGAGGCGCAAGAGGAGGGCTACCCGGTCGCGTTCCTGGTCGATGACAACGCGGCGGCCAACAAGCCGGCGTTCAAGGAGTTCCTGCGCGGGGTCATCCGGAGGGGCTACGCTCGCATGCTCGTGACGCAACTGCGCGCAGACTCGGTGCTCAAGGCGGATGGCCGAATAGACCGGGAGCTTCTTCGGCTGCTGAAGAAGGCGGCGATGGTGACGGTCATCTGCGTCGGGGTGGAGTCTGCCGACGACACCGATCTCGAGACTGTCGGCAAGCAGATCGACTCGAAGCGTGCCGCGCGGGCGCTCCGGGCGATGCGCCGTGCCGGGCTGCTCGTGCACGGGATGTTCATCGCCTTGCGCGACGACACACGCGAGGTCATACACCGGAACGGCGTGTACGCGCGCCGATACGTGACGTCGCTGCAGTACCTGTTCGAGACGCCGCTTCCCGGCACGAAGCGGACGCACGAACACGAGCGTGAAGGCGCGCTACTCTTCGCGTCTCCCGAGGACCTCGAGCTGTTCGACGGCATGCACGCCGTGCTCGAGCCCGTGCGGATGGGGCCGTGGGAGATGCAGAACCTCGTGGTGCGCGAGTACCGGCGGTTCTATTCGGCACGTCGAATCGCGATTGCTGCGATCAAGGGAACCTTCGGGCGGTTCCGAACACTCGGTGCGGCGCAGCTTGCCTGGCTGGCCGAACAGCAGGGCTGGCGGAAGCGGATGTGGTGGCGGATGCGATTCCAGATCGAGTACAAGTACTCCGCGACGAGCTTCCTTGCGATCGGCCGAAAGCGGTTGCGCGAGATGGTACGCGATCCGGGCTACCAGGCGTTTCTCGAGCGGTTGCGGGGGCTTGGGGACTCAGAGGGAGCGCCCGCACGCCGCCGTGTGAGCTAGGAGGTGTGCGTCATGGAGATCTCGAGGGTTTCGGCAGTCGCGCGGGGCGCGTGCGCGGCTCTTCTCGCATCGCTCCTGCTGGCGGTGGGGTGTCTGCTCCCGACTGCGGCGAGAGCCACGCTCAACGATGATGACCTTCCGGGCAAGCCGCTCACCGACGGCAGCGTGGACGAACTCGCCGCCGGCACCGATGAGGAAGACGTGCACAGGATCCTCCTGCATGCGGGCGAGGAAGCCCGCATCACGGTCTCCGGACCGGGCGGGACCGACTACGACCTCTACCTGTACGGCCCGGCAGCGGACGACATCGGCGACCCGTACATCACCGCATCGCTTACGAGCACATATCCCGAACAGATCACCTACGTCGCGGCTGAGACCGGCTGGCACTACCTGCGCGTGCGGCGGTACTTCGGGGGCGGCGCGTACACCCTGTTCTGTGAGAGGCGCTTGCTCTCCCTGCAGCCCCCGACCACGCCGTACCGGCTGTGGGGCCGCAATCGATACGAGACTGCGGTGGAGATCGCCGCGGAGAACTTCCCGGGCTGGCGCAACGTGGATCACGTGATCTTGTGTTGCGGCGAGGACCGTGCCGCCGCGGATCCGCTCGCGGCCGCAGGACTGACGTGGACGTACGGCGCACCCATCCTACTCACGAGCAGCTCCTATGTGCCAGAGACCGTGCTCGATGCGCTCTCGGCAATCCGTGTCGCGAACGGCCCCTTCGAGCTGCACGTGGTCGGAGGACCAGTCTCGGTGCCCGAATCGCGTCTGAACGACATCGCAAATCGCGTCCCGGGTCTTGCCTACGACCGCATTGCACCCTACGGCAATCGCTATGAACTAGCGGCGTCTATCGCGCGCCGCATGAGGGAAGAGAGGCCCAACGAGTACTGGATGCGCGCGATCGACACGGAGTTCGTGTTCATTGCCAACGGCGAGGACCCGGCCAAGTTCTTCGACGCGCTTGCCCTGTCGCCAATATGCGCACACACGGGGTTCCCGATTCTACTGGTGGGGAAAGACCACATTCCGGCAGCGACTGCTCAGGCGATCACCGACACGGGAGCTACGAGACGCATCGTTGCCGGTGGCGAAATGACCGTCTCGGCAGACGTGCTGGCCACACTCGGTGTGGCGCCGAACATCTCCACCCGATGGTCGGGTCGTACGCGATACGACACTGCGAAGAAGATCATGAGCAGCGCAATGGGTGCGATGCCGCCGATCCTGAGCCCGCTGAGCACCGGCGCGGTCGCGAAGCTTCCCGACGCACTGGCGGGCGGGTCGTTCCTGGGCCTGCGCCGTGGGTGCGTGGTGCTTGTCAAGACCGATGGGGTTCCCGATGTCACGGCGGACTTCCTCGGCGGGCTCTCACCGGTAATCAAACGGTGCTACGTGTTCGGAGGAACGAACAGCGTGACCGACGAAACCGTGCTCGAAATCGGAGACGCGCTGGTGCCGTGATGTTTGCGGCCAGCTACTCCTCGATGAACGGCTTCAGATCGATCGTGCCTGCATCCGGCCACGCGAGCTTGAACCCGCTCTCCGACTTGTCCACGACGAATGCGAGGACGGGATTCGGGCGCTGGTAGCCCGTCATATCCGGGGAGTGCTCCGTCCCGTCCGACGAGCTCAGTTTCGCATCCTTGGAAACGTCCTGAAATGCTTTGACGTCCTTCTCGGCGTCGAAACTGTCGTCGGGCGAAACGAACCTGATCGTGACGATTGTCTTGCCTTCGGGTGCAGTGCCGAAGAACGCTTCGTCTGTGACCTTCACGCTGTCGATGCGAAGCTCGCCGCCGTTGAAGGGGACCGTGTCCTTGCTGCTGCCGCTGCATCCCGTCAACACGATGGCCGCGACTACAACTGCGGCACTTGCCGAAATGAGCCACGCTCTCTTCAAGATGATCCCCTCCTGCGCCTCGTCGTTCCTCCCCGTGGAACCTCGCTCTCATTTGACGCTCCACCCCTCACGGATGTCAACGCCGCAGCCAGGGCCTGTGCGGTCGGCGCGCTGCTGGCCGACTCGGTATGCTGTCCACATGAACCCCTACTTCGGGATGGTCGGCGGTCTCGTCTCTCTGTTTGTGGGAGGCAACCTGCTGGTGCGCGGCGCTGTGACGATCGCGCGTCGCTTCCGCATCTCTCCGCTGCTGATCGGTCTCACCGTAGTGGCGTTCTCCACGTCCGCTCCGGAACTCGTCGTCACGGTCGGCGCAGCCCTGCGCAACGCTCCAGGTCTGGCGCTGGGCAACGTTGTGGGCACCAACCTCTCGAATCTCGGGCTCGTGCTCGGAGTCGCCGCGCTCGCGTCGCCTATCGCGGCCGACTGGCGCGACGTCGGTCGAGACGTGTGGGTGATGGTC
>JAENZW010000185.1 GCA_016841065.1 Actinomycetota bacterium | reverse complement strand
GACTCGGCAAGGAATCGCGCGTGGCGCCTCGCAGCTCACGCGCAACACGTTCGACATGGCGGGGCGAGGGAGGGGCGAATGGGGGACAGCAAGCCGCCTACAGAGTACTGGGTATCGGAGCTGGACCAGGCGCAAGAGACATACCGCTTCTTCCTGCAGGCGAGCCACAACCTCCTCTACTACGCATACGGCGCCCTGTTCGCAATGGTGGCACTGTGGGGTTCACAACTTGCAGCAATCCAGTCGCTCACGCCCGAATGGATGGCAGCAGCCTTTGTCGCGATGGCGATCACCATATCAGCCGTCGCGGTCATCTTCCTGCTCACAGTGACCGTGGGTGACACATGGCGGAACGCAGTTGGGAATCATCAGAGGAGATGGGAACTCGCCGCCGGTTCGCTCGGAGGCACCGATGGGTGGCAGCAGACCCGGAAGGCCCTCTCATCGTATCCGGTACCGCGCGGCAGCCTTCACTCCTCGCTCTTCGTCGCGCGACTCCTCTCTTGGTCTGGCCTGGCCGCCTCTCTGGCTCTCGCCATCTCAGTGCCGGTGCTGGCCAAGGCCGCGATACCCGACGGCGAGATCGCTCAGAGCTCACTGCGGTTCAGCGCACTCGCGCCCGCAGGAGCCGTCGCCGTGATCGTAGTCGGGGTCCTTCTCAGATTGGCGGCCGCACCGGTGGAGCACTGGAGGGATAAGCTTGCCGACTGGCTCTCGGAACGCGGCACAGTACTGAGACGCCTCTTCCAACAGCAGCACGTTGCAGAGCGGTACCTTTGGAACTGCATTGTCGTGACGGCCGTCGCAGCACTCGCGGCTGGCACGTACTACTCCATTGTCACGCTGGCGGCCTAGTCGAGCTCTCTCGCATGTCGAACCAGCGCATCGAGCAGAACGCCGCGAGGTAGAATCATCCCAGGGCGCTGGGCGTCTGCTCATGCGCAACACGTTCGGCTGGACAGCGCTATGAGGGGGTATCGGATGCGGAGGAGTTTGCGTTCCTGGCTGGTCGCCGGTGCTTGTATCGCGGCCCTCCTGGCCCTGCCGGGTTGCGGCGGCACACAGACGACGAGTGAGTCTGACGCAGACAAGGATGCACCGCTGACCGCGGCTGAGGCGGAGATCGCCGCCGCTATTCTGAACAACCAACGCATGCTCAAGGAACTGCAGCCCCTGATCGATGCGGACTATCCGGACTATCGGATCGCTGACTCCACCAGATCCGGGTTCATACTCCAGCACACGACCCACGCGTCATTGCTCCTCGACGTGCGCCTCTTCGAGGTCGGCGGCGTGGCGGACTGGCCAGACATCCCGGAAGAGACCGTGTCGCCCGAGTGGGCCACGATCGAGACGTTCTTCAGACATGCTGACGGCATGGAGCCGGACCCTCGCACCGACATGAACTACGACGTTGATGGCTTCGTTGGGGCGTACGAGCTGGTTCGCCCGGGTCCGAACTCCGTAGTCTCGGCCGTCTGGCTCGAGAAGACCGACTCCCACGGCGTGGAGACATACACCGTGCTCGTGGCTCGCCGTAATCGTGTCGGCAACGATGTCGAACCCATGCATCCGGACCACAGGGCCTACTTCGTTCGGGACTCCAAGTCGGGCAAGTGGTCCGGCGATGAGTTCGAGCCTGTTGAGATCGAGAGCGTCAGGTACTAACGCTTGGGCGTCGCGCTGCGTGCCGAACCAGCGCGTCGAGCAGACAAACCAAGGCCGGGAGAGCTAAGCTCTCCCCGAGGCCGCTGGGCGGCCTCGGTTTGCAGCTCACGCGCAACACGTTATGTCACACGCGCGGCGCAACGAGCGCGATCTCTCCTTTCGCGAGTGTTCCACTCGCCCACCCCAAGCCAGGCTTTGGAAGAGGAAGTTCGTGAAGACCGGCTTCGAGCGCAGGCATCCCGCGAGCGAGCACAGCGAGTCTTCGGTGCGCCTACGCCGTCCTCGATATCTTCGATATCTGCGGCGGCTGCGGTCACATAACCAGCGCGTAGAGCAGACAAGACAAGGCCGGAGAGCTACGCTCTCTCAAGACGAGGCAAAGGCGGCCTCGTCTTGCAGCTCACGCGCAACACGTTGGACAGAGCGGGGGAGTTTCCACGAGGAAGCCCCCGGCGCGTCCGCTCCGGGGGCTTCATTGCCGTCGGGCACGTGCCTAGTTGATGAATCCACCGTCTGCGACGTACTGCTTGCCGGTGGTGTAAGACGCTTCATCGGAAGCGAGGAACAGCACCAAGTAGGCGATCTCCTTCGGCTCTCCGTAGCGCCCGAGAGGAACCTGCCCCTCGAAACCGGTCTGCACGGAGCTCGGATCCTCCGGTGCGAATTGCCCCTCGATCGAACGCATCATCCGCGTGTGAATCGGCCCCGGATGCACTGAGTTCACGCGAACCCCTGCTTCGGCCGCTTCAAGTGCCGCCGTCCGGGTCAGGCCGATGACCGCGTGCTTCGTGGTCACGTACGGGCCCAGCCCCGCCGAGCCCATCAGGCCAGCGACCGAAGATGTGTTGATCACCGAACCGGACTTCTTCTCCATCATGACGGGCAGAACGTGCTTGAGTCCCAGCCACACGCCACGCACGTTGATGGCCAGAATCCGGTCGAAGTCCGCCTGTTCGACAGCGATCAAGGGCGCGCATTTGCCCTCGATGCCGGCGTTGTTGAAGAACACATCGATAGTGCCGAACGCTTTGAGCGTCTCGTCCACATACATCTTCACCTGGGCCTCATCGGAGACATCAGCCTTGACTGCCTTGATGTCTCCCAGGCTCTTTAACTCCTCGACCGTCTCATTCAGCGAGTCCTCGACGATGTCAACGATGACGACCTTGGCGCCCTCCTCCAGGAACAGCTTCGCTGTCTCCTTGCCGATGCCGGCTGCCCCACCAGTGATGAGCGCCACCTTACCCTTGAGTCTATCCACCGGTACTCCTCCTTCTGCGTGTCGAGCGACGGCAAAGGTATCTGTACCCGCCGAAACGATCTCTCACACCGGTCTTGTTCGCTATCTCCTGGATGCACGTATCGCTCGGCCCTCCCGTGCATGATCCTTTAAGCAGCACTTGGGGTGGGAGTATGGAGCTTGGACGGAGCGACAGACTACACCACTTCGCTTACGCGCTCTGTGCCAAGGCGGTGCACACGTCGCTTGGCTCGAGGTGACCCGAGATCAGCTCGAGCACGAGACCCGGTGGTGGCAGACAGAGGCCCGCCGCTCCACGTCGGAAGAGGCCGTCGACCACCACATCTCGCGCTGGGATTGACGTTGACGCCTGTCCAACCCCGGCTTCCACCCGACGCGTGCATGGTGTCGCATAATGGGAGCGCAGGCGCGCGGGTGAAGCCGAAACACGTTTTGCCGTCCACGGTGGCCGTGATCCCCTTGACGCGTATGTCG
>JAENZW010000184.1 GCA_016841065.1 Actinomycetota bacterium | reverse complement strand
CGGTCAAAGGCCAGGCGGGGGGGCCGTCGGGTCTCGATTCGAGGGGGCCCGAGCCACCCGTGAGACTCCTGGCGCGCCACGCTTCGGATGACGCGAATCGCACGGTCGCCTCGCCGTCGCCGTTCCCGTATTGGAATGGCAGGCCGATGAAGGTCGCGACGTTGAAGCCCTCGGGTCGCGTGAAATCCGCGGTCTTCGGCGAGGCGGCATTCATCTGAAGGTCGTCCATGCGGGCGACCGCATAGACCCGCACCTCATCCAGAGACGTGTCCCGGCCGACGGCATACCAGCGACCATCGCGTAGGAAGAGCCCGTACGGCTCGATATCATGGCGTCGGTCTTCACCGCGCGAGTTGGTGTACCCGAAAGACACACGCTTGTGGGCTCCGACGGCACGGTTGAGCTCGGCCGCATTGAGGCCCTGTACTCTCGCAACCTCGTCCGCGAGCCGCACGCGCACCGGTGAGTCCGGAGTGTCGAGGGCTGTCGAGAGTTTGGAGAGTGCGAGGCGGAGATCTTCGGCAAAAGGAAACGAGGGATCGCCGAGGAGGGCTCCGCCAACCGCGTTCAAGATCGCGGCTTCCTGTGGGGTGACGGTGACCTGGCTGGCGAATGTCGCGCCCTGGTCGAGCGCATAGCCGCCATCGGCATCCGAGACGATCACGAAACCCATCGTCCGCAGCTCGTCCTTGTCGCGCTCGAACATGCGCAGAAAGGCAGCTTCGTCCTGGCCCGGTGGGTAGCCTTCGACCTCGCGCTGCACCCTTTCGGCCTTCACCGGCTCGCGCACGGTGGAAAGGTACATCGCGAGGTTGACGATCCGTTCGCTTGCTTCGGCAGACACCGGCCCCTCCAGTGTTGAGACTGGCCCCGATTCTACCGCGACACGTCACTGGCGAGGGGGCGACTTTCTGGGGAAAAGAAACGAGGCGCGTGGGGGGACGCGCCTCGTTCAAATATGAGCTGGCGGGATCCGCCCCTGAGGGGGGGAGGAGAGGGCGGGTCGCCACGCTCTCGAAAAACTGAAAGCAATGAGCATGCCAAGAATCGCGCTGAAGCACAGCTTTCATATGTGATATTGCGGTGCTATACAGGTCGGGAACGAGACGGGCTGCGGCATGACGCCACTATCGCTCGCATACCCCGTACAATAGGCGCAAAGACCCCATGGAGGTGCGATGACGAACGGGCCGAACAGCAACACCGACGCTTCGGGAAACGTGGCCTCCAGCCCAGCGCAGACCCCGGGAACCGACGCCGACACCACGGCCGTCATCGCCCCGGTGACGCCGACCGTCCCTGCGTCGCCGGAGCCGCCGGGCAAGGTCCCGACCTCGCGAAGCAAGTGGGTAGTATTCCTGTGGTTCCTGGCGGGCGTGGTCATAGTCTCCGCCGCCATCGTGGCCGTGCTCGGGTATCAGCGCACGACGACTCAACGGGCGGCGTCCGCGGATCTGACTGAGGCCAGTCGGCTCGTCGAACGAGCGGACTCGACCGTGATCGCCGTCGACGCGAACGTTCGCTCGTCTATCGACAGCACCGTCGCCGCAGAGGCGCAGACCCTGCTCGAACAGGTCGGGAAGGCGAACGACGATCTCACCGCGGCGATCGCGATAATCGGCGACGTGAAGGATCGGCTGCCGGAGGCGGAGGCTCAGCAAGCCGAAGCGCTCAAGGCGTCCGCCGAAGCGCGTCTCGTGATGTTGGAGTCGGCTCAGCCCATTCTCGAGACCAACGTCATGGTCGGCACCGCTCTCGGTCCGGCCGACGAGGCCTGGACAGCCCTGCTCGACGCCGACAGACTCTCGAAACAGTCCGTGGCCGAGTACAACAAGCTCACCAAGGCGAGCGTCACGAAGGCGAAGGACCTCGCCACGCGGGCCGAGACGAAGGTCAAGGCCGCGAAGACCGCTTTCGACCAGGCAGGCAAGGCGTACGAGAGCGCGGACTTCTCGGCATACATCGTCTTCTGCGACGCGAAGATCGAATCGCTCGTCCTCTCTCGCAAGGTCGACGATGCGTACCTGGCCGGGAAGCCGGCAGACGCCAACGAGATAGGCGACAAGTTCAATGCAGCCGAGGAGCGACTGCAGCAGCAAGCGAAGAAGCTCCCCGCATCTCCGCGGGTTGTGATCGGGGATGCGTATGAGGCAGGCGTGAAGGACGCCTCGGCGGCCTACGCACAAGCGCGAGCGGAGGCCACCAAAGCCGATGCCCGCTACAAGGATCTCATCGACTAGAGGAACGAGGAGGGGGATCCATGGACACAGCGTTCTGGTCGCATTGGGCATGGCCTGCGGCAACCGCTGTACTTGGGTACGTATACGTCGCTCTGCTCTTCAAACAGTGGCTCGATCGACGAAAGCCCCATCAGCTCGCATGGGCCGTCGGGTTTCTCATGTACGCGGTTGCGGCCACGATGGAGACGTGGTCAGAGGCAGCGCAGTACTGGAACCCCACCGTCTACCGCTTCTACATAGTTATAGCCGCGTCGCTCGTCGGCTTTCTCGGTCTGGGCACCGTCTATCTCGTGTTCAAGAACCGCATATGGGGGCACCTGTTTCTCGCATACAGCCTGATCGTCACCGGCATCTTTCTGTACGGGACGTTCACGACTACCCTCGGGCCGCTCGAGCCCGGGATCACCGTCGGCGGACTCCCTCTGGGCGAGTCGGGTACGTTCCCGCGGTACATGTCGATGTTCGTGTCCATCCCGGGGTCTATCGCTCTGCTAGGCGGTTCGGCGTGGTCGGTGGTCAAGTTCTGGCCGAAGCCCGAGTACCGCTACCGCTCCTGGGCCAACGTGATGATCTTCGTCGGAACCCTCGTCATCGCCGGCGCGGGCTCGATGGCGCGCACGGGGAAGACGGTCGGGCTCTATCCGGCCGAGATGGTCGCGTCAGCGATCCTGCTTGCCGGGTTCCTGATGGCGGGAACACTCGACAAGGGCGCGCGCAAGGTGCGCAAGCGGCTCGAATCCGAGCGATCCTAGCCCTCTTCGTAGCCGCTCCCCAGGCGTGCGAGCGCGCCGACGTCGTGCACGACGACAGTGCGCGCCTGCACCTCGAGTACGCCGTCGTCTTTGAGGCGGGCGAAAGCGCGTGAGAGCGTCTCGGGGACCGTTCCCAGAGCTGCCGCGAGCTCGCCTTTCGTCATGCCCAGGTCGACCCGGAGTCCAGCTGGCGTGGTCTCGCCGACGGCCAGCGAGCGCTGGAACAGGAACCGTGCGAGGCGTGACGGCACGTCGAGGGCGAGCGTCTGCACGACGCTCGTGAAGTGCACCAGGCGCGCCGCGAGATCAGCGATCATACTCTTGGCGACCTCGGGTTCTTCGGCAAGTAACTCGAACAGGGCGTCCTTGCCGACCCAGGCCATTTGACCGTCGGTGACGGCCTCGGCGTTCGCGG
>JAENZW010000183.1 GCA_016841065.1 Actinomycetota bacterium | reverse complement strand
CGTTCTCGTGGGACTTCGACGCAGACGGCGTCGAGGAGTCCAACGACATCACGCCTACTCATACGTGGGACGACAACGGCGTCTTCCCGGTCACGCTCACGGTGACCGACGACGATGGCGCGACAGACACAGTCGAGACTGTCGTGACGGTCGACAACGTCGCCCCCACCATCGAGCACTTCGATCCGGGCTCCGAACCATTCGAGGAGCATGTGGCCTCGGTGTGTGCGGAGTTCACCGATCCGGGCAATGACTCGCATACGGCGTGGATCGAGTGGGGCGACGGCAACTCAGGACCAGGAGTGGTCGAGTCGCAGCAGGTGGCAAGTGTCGAAGGCACCGTGACAGCCGAGCACGAGTATGCGATGCCCGGCGTCTACAACGTGACCCTGACGCTTACCGATGACGATGGCGGTGCGAGCACGGCTCAGACGACCGTCGAGATACCGCGCACTCCAACGACACTCACATTCTATGAGTTCTCGGACTACTCGGTCGACTACGCCGATGTGGCCCGTGTGACGGTGTGGCTCACCGATGACACGGGACAACTGCTGCCATTCCAGCCGGTGACGATTACGTGTGTCGGGCATTCGGTGCAGGTCTCGACGAACATGTTGGGATGCGCCCATGGATTCTTCAGCCCGTTCGATCCGGCAGGCGAGTACGCGGTGTCCGCCGAGTACGGCGGTGATGAGTACTACATGCCGGCCGCTGTCGAGGAGCCGTTCACCGTGAACCGCGAGTACGTCGAGATCGCCTACGAAGGCGATCTGATCGCGGAGCGCAACGTGCCGGTCACGCTTGCGGCACGTCTCTACGAGACCGACCAGTGCGTTGGCGACCTGTCCGGCAAGGACATCAAGTTCACGGTCTGGGACGGCGCCAGCACAGAGGAGTTCTTCGGCACGACGGGGGCAGACGGCATCGCGCAGACTAGTGCCGCAGTCGGCCTTCCCGCAGGCGTCTACACCGTCACCGCCGAGTTCGCGGGCGACGAGTACTACGAGGGGGCGTCCACCGACGAGCCGTTCGCGGTCTGGGAGACCATCGCAGGTCTCAAAGCCACCGGTGGCGGCTGGATCTCGAATGATGGCGCGAAGCTGACATTCGGCTTCAACGCCAAGTACAAGGACGGGGACACGAGTCCGACCGGCAACTTCCAGATGCAGGACCACGGCTCCAAGACCAACTACCACTCCGAGTCACTCGATTGGATGATCATCGACATGTTCGACGTCGTCATCCTGCAGGGCACCGCAGTAGACGATGCGGGTGTCACGCACACGTTCCAGATGGTGGCTCAGGACAATGGCGAGCCCGGCAAGGGCACCGACACGTTCGCGATATCGCTCGACGGCGAGGTCTACGCGACCGGAACGCTTGCTCAGGGCAACATCAAGGCGCACTAGCGCTTCATACGTATCAAGGCTCACCGAAGCAGGGGGGCGTGCGTGAGCTTTGGGGCCCCGGAGAGGTGATCTCCGGGGCCCGTCCTTCAGGATTTGCCACGCAACTTAAGAAAGCGTAATGTGGGTGGCGAAGGGCGGCCGCCATGCCTGGAGTATCCGATTTCGCCCGCAACGCCCAAGACCGTGCGACCATGTATCATGCCCTCGCGTCCCTGTTCAGGCTCACCGGCGAGGACGATTCGCGCGAGACCCTTCTTCGCCTTCTCCCGAAGACCGGCGACGAGGATTACATGACCGACCGGGTCGACATCATCGATCATGTGCGCGCATGGCTCGAGTCCGGGAACGGTAAGTCGCTCAGCAGCGAACTCCAAGCACTCCTCAGCAGCGGTCGGTTCGAGAAGGCCATTCCGAGACTGCCGGCCTCCGAAGCCTTCTTCGCCGAGGACCCCGACGAGCTGCGCGACGAGATTCGCGCGCTGTGGCAGAGCTGCTCGTTTGAGCCTCCCTCGCTCCAGCCGCTATGCGACGGTCCCGGATACATCGGTCAGGAGCTGGCACTCATTGGATACTGCCTTGAGAACTGCACCGAACGCGAGGAGCTTGTCGGCGTGGCCGAGCGCTTTGTTCGCGAACACCTGATGCAGTGGGCTCCGCTCTTCGCGGCGGCGCTGGCGGGCGCGAGCACGCACCCGGCGGTCCAGTATGTCGCCCACGTGCTTCAGTGCTTCCTCGGCAGGGAACGCGACCTGTTGGACGGCGCCGAGGCCATCGCTTCCTGAGGGAGTTCGCGCAGCCGCGTGCTACAATTCCGTGTGCCCCGCCGCCCGAGTCTCGGCCAGCCGGACATCCTGCACCCCACCCACTCTGAGCAGCCAACATGATTCAAGATCGAACACAGGACATCACTGCGATGCGCGAGCGTGTCGAGCGCATGGCCGAATACCTGCACCTCGAAGCCAAGGGCGCCGAGATCACGGCTCTCGAGGCCAAGACTGCCGCGCCCGGCTTCTGGGATGACCAGTCTTCGGCACAGACCATCATGGCCGATCTCGCCGGACTCAAGGACGAGGTAGCTGGCTACGAAGAGGTCTCCTCGGCAGTTGACGACCTCGAGGTCGCCAACGAGTTGGCCGTGACCGAGGAAGACGAGGACATGGCGACCGAGGTCGAAGACTCGCTGCGCTCGCTCGCGAAGCGGCTCGATTCGCTCGAGGTCGGCTCCTGGTTCACCGGCGAGTTCGACAGCGGCGATGCGATCGTCACGATCACGCCGGGGCAGGGCGGACTCGAGGCCCAGGACTGGACCGAGATGCTGCTCAAGCTCTACATGAAGTACGCGGAGTCCAAGAAGTGGAAAGTCGACATTCACGACGCACCCGAGGGCATCGAGCTGGGGTTGGACCGCGCGCTGTTCACGGTGCACGGCCGGAACGCCTACGGCATGCTCCAGTCCGAGTCCGGCGTGCACCGCCTCGTGCGTATCAGCCCGACCGACGAGAAGAAGCGCCGCCAGACGACGTTCGCCGGCGTTGAGGTTCTGCCCGTGATCCCGCAGGAGATCGAGGTCGATATCCGCGATGAGGACCTGCGTATCGATGTGTTCCGATCGAGCGGGCCGGGCGGTCAGTCCGTCAACACGACCGACTCCGCCGTGCGCATCACGCACATCCCCAGCGGTGTCGTTGTGACCTGCCAGAACGAGAAGAGCCAGCACAAGAACCGCGACACAGCGATGACCATCCTGCGCGCCCGGCTCTACGAGCGGGAGGAGCAGAAGCGGCGGGAAGAGATGGACGCGCTACGTGGCGAGCGCAAAGACATCAGCTTCGGCAGTCAGATTCGCAACTACGTCCTGTACCCATACCAGATGGTGAAGGACCTTCGCACCGGTGTTGAGACCGGCAATGTGGACGCCGTGCTCGGCGGCGACATAGACGACTTCGTCGTCGCATTCCACCGTTGGCGAGTGCAGCAGGAACAGGCCGAAGCGGTGGGCTCG
>JAENZW010000182.1 GCA_016841065.1 Actinomycetota bacterium | reverse complement strand
CTCGAGCAGGCAGGCATCCCCCATGCATGGGACCCGTTCCCGCCGGAGGCTGCGAGCGACCCCTATGGCTTCCAGCGTCGGTTCCGCCTCATGGTCCCCACTTCGATGGCCGAAGAAGCGATCCGCCTACTGGCGGACGCCGAAGACGCCCCGATTCAGTGGGACGATCAGGACTCATTCGGCAGGTAGAGGCGGTAGAAACCGGTTCGCGAGTGGTATACTCTGCCTCCCACCCGCAAGGGGCTGCCTGGACCTTGAGCGCCGAGGCCGGGACTGCCCGAAGGGAAGGAGTTGGTGCGAGATGAGCGCCACGGTACCTCTGGACCCGGCGCGGCCGGTCACGACCACCGCCCTGCGCGCGATGAAGGATGCGCGGCGGCCTATCGTCATGGTCACTGCCTACGACACGCCGTCCGCCCGCCTCTGCGACGAGGCCGGCGTTGACGCAATCCTGGTAGGCGACTCGCTCGGCATGGTCGTCCTCGGCCACGGCTCGACGCTGCCGGTCACGATGGACGACATGCTGCGACACACGGCTGCGGTCGTCCGGGGCACGAAGCGCGCGCTCGCCATCGCCGACTTGCCGTTCATGTCGTTCCAGGTCAGCGCCGAAGACACCCTCCGCAACGCCGGCCGCTTCCTGGTCGAGTCAGGCGCCGCCGCAGTGAAGCTCGAAGGTGGAATGCGCGTGGCATCGACCGTGCGCCGGCTCGTGGATGCGGGCATCCCGGTGATGGGACACATCGGCCGCACGCCGCAGTCCGTGAACCAGTTCGGCGGCTACAAGGTGCAGGCCAAGGAGAGTGCCGCCGCGCTCGAACTACTCGACGATGCTCACGCGCTTGAAGATGCGGGCGCGTTCGCTGTCGTGCTCGAGTGCATTCCGGCCGAACTTGCGGCGATGGTGAGCGCCGAGCTGCAGATCCCGACGATCGGCATCGGCGCGGGAGCCGGATGCGACGGACAGGTGCAGGTCTACCACGACGTTCTCGGCATGGGCGAATTCACGCCGAAGCACGCAAAGCGCTATGCGGAAGTGGGCGCTGTGATCCGCAGCGCGATGGAAGCCTACGCGAACGAAGTCCGTGACGGTGCATTTCCGGCCGACGAGCACGGCAGCCGTATGGAACCGACCGCCGTTGCCGAGGTCGAGCGGTTGCGCGAACGCGGCATTCACGCGGTCGATGCCGGCGAGGAGGCATAGGGGTGCCAATGGAGCGCGTCGTATCACCCGAGGAGACGCGGCAGGCGATTGCCGAGGCTCACCGCGAGGGCAAGACGGTGGGCCTCGTGCCCACGATGGGTGCGCTGCACGAGGGCCATCTCTCACTCGTGCGAGCTTCTCGTCGTCGGGCGGGATTCACGGCGGTCTCGATATTCGTGAACCCCGCGCAGTTTGGCCCTTCCGAGGACTTCGCCGCCTACCCTCGCGACATCGACCACGATCTCGAGCTGCTTCGTGCCGAAGGCGTTGACCTTGTGTTCACGCCGAGTGTCGAGCACATGTATCCGTCGGGAGCGGCTGCAATCGTTGATCCCGGTGAAATCGGGGCGATCCTCGAAGGCGCGAGTCGCCCGGGGCACTTCACCGGAGTGGCCACCATCGTGGCGAAGCTGTTCAACATCGTCCGTCCGGACCTGGCGTTCTTCGGCGAGAAGGACTACCAACAGCTGCGCGTGATCGAGCGCATGACGGCCGATCTCGATCTGGCGGTCACCATCGTCGGCTGCGCGATCGTCCGCGACCGTGACGGAGTTGCGCTCTCCAGTCGCAACGCATACATGGCCGCCGAAGATCGCGCGCAGGCTATCGCGCTGTGCGAAGCACTCGAGGCCGCCGCAGAGGCGCTCGCATGGGGCGAGCGCGACGCCCGCGTTCTCGAGCAGCGCATGGCCGAAGAGGTCGCCGCATTCCCGGCTGCCGAACTCGACTACGCCGCCGTCGTGGATCCGGTGACGCTTGCGAGCGTCGAGCGGGTGGACGCTCCCGCGCGCGCTCTCATCGCTGCGCGTATCGGCGGAACGCGGCTCATCGACAACGCACCGCTGCTACCGCCCGCAGTCGCGTCGACCCCGGGGGAGGACGCATGATAGACGGGCAGACACTGCACGATGAGATTCGTACGCTCGCTCTCGAGCGCAACGCCGTGATCCTCGCCCACAACTACCAACGCGGCGAGGTGCAGGACGTCGCCGACTTCGTTGGCGATTCGCTCGGGCTCGCACGGCAGGCTGCCGCCACCGAAGCGAACGTCATCGTATTCGCGGGCGTACACTTCATGGCCGAGACCGCGAAGATCCTCTCTCCCGACAAGACCGTACTGATGCCGGAGCCCCGCGCTGGCTGCCCGATGGCCGACATGATGTCCGCGGCCGATCTGGCCGTGTGGCGCGACCAGAACCCCGGCGTGCCCGTCGTGACCTACGTGAACTCCACCGCAGAGGTCAAAGCGCTCACCGATGTGTGCGTGACTAGCGCGAACGCAGTTGCTGTCGTGCGTGCGCTCGACGCGAAGCGCATTCTCTTCGGCCCGGACCGCAATCTTGCGCACTGGGTCGGCCGCTCGCTTCCCGGTGTCGAGGTCATCCCGTGGGACGGATACTGTCCGATCCACGACCAGGTCACCGTCGAGCAGGTGCTCGAGGCCAAGCAGCGCCACCCCGGTGCCGAAGTGGTGGCACACCCCGAGTGCCGTCCCGAGGTCGTCGACATCGCCGACGCGGTGCTCTCGACGTCGCAGATGCTCGCCTACGCGGCGGGCTCTTCGGCAGAGGAGCTCATCGTCGTGACCGAGGCCGGACTGCTACATGGTCTTGCGAAAGCGGCGCCGGGCAAGCGGTTCGTGAATCTGAGCCCGGAGATGCTGTGCCCGAACATGAAGGTCACGACCATCGAGAAGGTGCGCGACTGCCTCCTCGATCTGACTGGCGCGATCGAAGTTGCCGAAGACACCCGCGTGCGAGCGCTCGCCGCCGTGGAGCGGATGGTCGCCATTGGCTGAGCGAGGTCGACACGAGGAGCTTTCGTCCAGACTCGAGATCCCTGATGCGGGACCGGGGCTTGCCGCGGGCAAGCTGCCGGTACTCCTCGGGCGGCGCTACCTCACGCAGTTCGACACCGACGACTACACCCAACACTCGAGCGACGTTCTCGTCATCGGCTCGGGTATCGCCGGACTCACCGCCGCGCTCGCTGCTTCGCGGACGCACACGGTCGCCCTCGTGACCAAGGGCCGCATGAGCGAGACGGCGACGTGGTACGCGCAGGGAGGCATCGCAGGCGCGGTCGGCGAGGCTGACAGCGTCGAGCTGCATCTTGCCGACACGCTCGTAGTCGGCCAGGGACTGTGCGACGAGGACATCGTTCGCGCCGTGGTCTGCGAGGCCGCGGAGGCACTCTCGGACCTGCGATCGCTCGGC
>JAENZW010000181.1 GCA_016841065.1 Actinomycetota bacterium | reverse complement strand
CGCAACGGACCTTGCTGACGGCGTCGTTCGCGCGCGCGAGTCAATCGATTCCGGCAAGGCAGCTTCGGTCCTCGACGCGCTGGTCGCCATATCCCAGCATCTTGCCGAAGAAGCGCGTTCCCGCGCCGCCGAAAAGGAGGATAGCGCGTGAGCGGCTTCCTCGAGAGAGTCGTCGGTCTGCGCCGCGATGCGATCCTCGCCGAGTACGGCGGTCTGTCGCCTGCGGATCGTGAGCGCCTGGCGTGCTGCGCTCGTGCTCCCCGGGATTTCGCAGCGGCTCTGCGCGATCGCCTTGACGTCGCGGTGATTGCCGAGGTCAAGAAGGCGTCGCCCTCGGCCGGTCCGATAGCGCCGGACTGCGAGGCGTCGAAGCAGGCGCTGCACTACCAAGACGGCGGCGCTGCGGCGATCTCCGTGCTGACGGAGCCGGAGTTCTTCAGCGGATCGTTCGCAGACTTGTCGGACGTGGCGGATGCTGTTGATCTTCCAGTGCTCGACAAGGATTTCGTGGTCGACCCGCTGCAGTTGTTCGTTGCGCGCGGCCACGGTGCGGATGCCGTGCTGCTCATGGTGAGCGTGCTCGGCAACATGGTGAATGACTACGTCGACATCGCGCTGACGCTCGGCCTTACGCCGCTCATCGAGGTCGTGAGCGTCGACGAACTCTACATGGCTATGGGCTCGGAACACGCGGTCATCGGCGTGAACAGCCGCGACCTGCGCACGCTTGAGATCGACCATGACCGGGCAGAGGATGTGGTGGCTGAAGCTTCACGCATGGGCGTGACGATCGTCGCAGCGAGCGGGATCAAGGGGCGCGCTGACGTGGAGAGAGCCGCCGCGGCAGGTGCCCACGCGGTGCTCGTCGGTGAGACGCTGATGCGTGCGCCGTTTCCGGAAGATGTGCTGGAGGAGTTGACGGGCGTCGCCCGGAGCGTGCCCGTGTCATAGCAGGGAACACGCGGCGGCCACCAAGGTCGACCGTAGGAATTTCGGGGCAGATGCCCCGGGGAGGGAGCACGACGATGGGAAATGACAAGACGAGGTTCGGGCTCGATGAGACCAGGATCCCCGAGGCCTGGTACAACGTCATCCCGGATCTCAAGAACCCGCCGGCGCCGCCGAAGGTGGTCACGCCGGACGGCACGGAGCTCGGACCGGAGCAGATTGGCGAGGTCATGGCGTCGCTGTTCCCGATGGAGTGCCTCAAGCAGGAGATGTCCCCAGACCGCTGGATCGATATCCCCGGCGCGGTCATCGACGTGTACAAGACGTACCGTCCTTCGCCGCTGCTTCGCGCCCGTCAGCTTGAGCGTGTCCTCGGCCTGCCCGAGGGCGTCAAGATCTTCTACAAGTACGAGGGCGTGAGCCCGGCCGGTTCGCACAAGCCCAACACCGCCATCCCGCAGGCCTACTACAACAAGCAGGAGGGCATCACCAAGATCTCGACCGAGACCGGTGCGGGGCAGTGGGGGAGCGCGCTGGCGATCGCCGGTGCACTCTATGGCATCGACGTCGAGGTCTTCATGGTCAAGGTCAGCTACGAGCAGAAGCCGTACCGCCGCATCCTCATGGAGACCTATGGCGCGACGGTCCATGCGTCGCCCACGAATCTCACCGATGCCGGTAGCCACGTGCTCGCCATGGACCCGGACTCGACCGGGTCGCTCGGTATCGCGATCTCCGAGGCCGTTGAGGTCGCGGCGAAGAACGCCGACACGCACTACTCGCTCGGCTCGGTGTTGAACCACGTGTGCCTGCACCAGACCATCATCGGCCTCGAGGCGATCGAGCAGATGCAGCTCGCCGACGAGGAGCCTGACGTTGTCATCGGCTGCGTGGGCGGCGGCTCGAACTTCGCGGGCATCGCATTCCCGTACTACCACCGCAAGCTCGAGGGCAAGAGCAAGGCGCGCCTACTGGCCGTCGAGCCGAAGGCGTGCCCGACGCTCACCGCGGGTGACTACCGCTACGACCTCGGCGACGAGGCCGGCATGACCCCGCAGATGCTCATGTACACGCTCGGTCACGACTTCGTGCCCGCCGGAATCCACGCGGGCGGCCTGCGCTATCATGGCGATTCGCCGCTCGTCTCACAGCTGGTCCATGAGGGCGAGATGGAGGCCGTCTCGGTGAACCAGGTCGCGTGCTTCGAGGCCGCCGTGCAGTTCGCGCGCGCCGAGGGCATTCTGCCAGCGCCCGAGTCGAGCCACGCGATCCGTGCGGCGATCGACGAGGCGCTTGCGGCCCAGGCCGCCGGTGAGGACCGCGTCATACTGTTCAATCTCTCGGGCCACGGTCACTTCGACCTGTCCGCATACGAGGCCTACAACAGCGGTTCGCTCGTAGACTACGACTTCTCTGCAGGTACTACGCTCAGCGAGTAAACCGAAGGCTCGTGCGTCAGCGGGGTCCGTACCCTACCGGTGCGGACCCCGTCACGAAGGGAACGGAATGGCGCGCACTCGCATCAAGATATGTGGACTCACATCGCGGCAGGATGTCGCCGAGGCCGTGGCTGCTGGAGCGGACGCGGTCGGCGTCGTGCTGGCCGAGTCGCCGAGACAGGTCAGCATCGCACAGGCGGCCGAGATTCTGGCCGACGTGCCGCCGTTTGTGGCGCGCGTCGGCGTGTTCGCGAACAGCCCGGACGATCTTGTCGATGCCGTCATCGAACGCGCGGGGCTGACGGCCGTGCAATTCCACGGCGACGAAACCCCTGCTCAATGCGCGAGAATGTCCGTTTCGGTCATCAAGTCGTTCAGAGTCGGCACGGACTTTGATATAGGAGGGGTGGAGCCCTTCCGGGGGCAGACGTCCGCCGTGCTTCTCGATACGTTCAACTCGCAAGCGCTCGGCGGAACCGGCAAAGCGTTTTCCTGGCAAACAATCGTCGAACTCCCGCGTTGGGCTCCCTTGATTCTTGCGGGAGGACTCGACCCGACGAACGTCGGAAGCGCCATCGGAATCCTTCACCCGTTCGCCGTCGACGTGTCGTCCGGCGTTGAGGCGGAGCCCGGGTGCAAGGACGCGGACAAGATGCACGCTTTCGTCGCTGCCGTCCGCGCGACGGATTCGGGGGTCACACCATGAGCGCGCAATCCGAGCGGCGACCCTATCCCGGTGCCGACGAGTACGGCTTCTTCGGCCCATACGGAGGCGCGTACGTGCCTGAGACCGTGGTGCCGGCGCTTCAGGAGCTTGCGGTCGCGTTCGCCGAAGCGCAGGCGGATCCCGATTTCGCCCGCGAGCTTGATGAGCTCCTGCGCGACTACGTCGGCAGACCGTCGGCACTGTATCGTGCGGATCGGCTGGCCGAAGCGACAGGCCTCGGGGCCGTCTATCTCAAGCGCGAGGACCTCAACCACACCGGCGCCCACAAGATCAACAACACCAACGGACAGTGCCTTCTTGCCACGCGCAT
>JAENZW010000180.1 GCA_016841065.1 Actinomycetota bacterium | reverse complement strand
CGGACATGAGGCCCGCGACGCGGGCGCCCGATCGGGGCGCAGCGCCAAGCGGGCGAAGATAGGTGGTACCGCGAACCGACCCCTCGCCCTATCAGCGAAGGGGTCGTTGTGTTTTCCGAAGCGGTCCGCACCGGGTGGGCCGCGATGGGCTGCGAAGGTGAGGGCCATGGGTACCGCACGAGTCGTGTTCGACCGCTGGGACGGCAGGTACGCCGAGCGCATGGGCAGCGTGCGCTCTTCGGCAGTGAGGGACCTGTTCGCGGCGGCATCGCGCTCCGACATGATCAGCTTCGCGGGTGGAATGCCCGCCGTCGACCACGTGCCCGCGCAGGCCGCAGCAGGAGCAGCCCATGACGCGCTGCTCGAGCAAGGCGTCGCGGCGCTCCAGTACGGGTCGAGCGAGGGGCGTCCCGAGATCCGCAACATCATCATCGAGCTCATGGCCGAGACGGGCGTGCGCATCGGACCCGACGACGTCATCGCCACCGCCGGAGCCCAGCAGGGACTCGACCTTCTCGCGAAGGTGTTCATCGATCCCGGCGACGTGATCATCGCCGAAGGGCCGACCTACGTGGGCGCGCTGCAGGCATTCTCGGCATACCAGCCTGACATCCGCTGCATCCCGATGGACGACGACGGCATGCGCATGGAACTGCTGGAAGAGGAACTGAAGCGGGTCGGACCGCGCGGGGCGAAGTTCATCTACACGATTCCGAACTTCCAGAACCCCCGCGGGGTCACGCTCACCGCCGGGCGTCGCCGCCGGCTGCTGGAGCTTTCGAGCGAGTACGACATCCCCGTCGTCGAGGACGACCCGTACGGGCGACTGCGATTCGAGGGCGGGCACGTCAAGCCGCTGCGCGCCCTTGACGACGATGTCATCTACCTGGGGACGTTCTCGAAGATCTTCGCGCCGGGACTCAGGCTCGGCTGGATGATCGCGCCGCGCCCGATTCTCGCGAAGGTGCTTCTTGCGAAGCAAGCGGCAGACCTATGCGGCAGCGCGTTCGCTCAGGTCACGGCCGAGCGATACTTCCGCGGCACGCGCTGGCGTCGCGTGCTCCAGGGCCTCACGCAGACCTACGCCGAGCGCCGAGACGCGATGCTGGAGGCGCTCGGCGAGCACTTCCCGGCCGAAGCGCGCTGGACGCGGCCGCAGGGCGGGTTCTTCGTGTGGGTCGAGCTGCCGTCGTTCGTCGACGCCAAGGCGATGCTTGCCGAAGGGGTCGAGCGCGGCGTGACCTACGTTCCCGGTGACGGATTCTTCCCCGACGGGCGTACCGGTCGCAACTGCATGCGCCTGGCGTTCTGCTACGCTGAACCCGACGACATCCGCGAGGGAATCCGCCGTCTCGGCGAGGTACTCGAGGACCGTCTGGAACTCTACCGGGCATTCATCGCGGCGGGCGCTCTGCCCGCGCGCATTCCCGCCGAGGGGGCAGCATGAGCAGGGAGAAGATCGCCGTACTCATGGGCGGCCGTTCGCTCGAACGCGAGGTTTCGCTGAAGAGCGGACAGCGAGTGTGCGATGCGCTCACCGCCCTCGGCTACAAGGTGCTCGCGCTCGACGTGACCGCGGAGCTCGTGGACACCCTGCGCTGCGAGAAGCCGGACTGCTGCTACATCGCCCTGCACGGCAAGTACGGCGAAGACGGCACCATCCAAGAGCTGCTGGAGTTCCTCGGCATCCCGTACACCGGGCCCGGGGTCGTCTCCTGCACTATGTCGTGGGACAAGTCGGTCACCAAGTACATCCTTGCCGAAGCCGGGATTCCCACACCGCCCTGGATTACCTTCACGGCGGACGCGTTCAAGGAGATGGGCGCTGCCAAGGCGCTCGACCTCGTACCCGGCGAACTCGGGGGATTCCCCCTGGCCGTGAAGCCCTCGAAGCAGGGCTCCGCTCTGGGACTCTCCAAGGTCTCGACCGCCGAAGAGCTGCCCGAGGCACTCCTCGGCGCGCTGTCGTATTCGGACGCGGCTATCGTCGAGAAATGGATCGAGGGTTGCGAGATATCGGTCTCGGTTCTCGACGGTCCGGATGGCCCCGAGGTCTTGCCGCCGGTCGAGATCGAAGCGAAGTCGGGACTGTTCGACTTCTCGGCCATGTATACCGCGGGAGAGACGGACTACTTCGTTCCTGCGCGGGTCGATGCGAATGTCGCGGAAAGCGTCATCGACGTCGCCCGCCGCGTCCACGAGTTGCTGGACTGTCGCGATGCCAGTCGCGCGGACATGGTCGTGACGGCCGACGGTACGCCACACGTGTTGGAATGCAACACGTCACCAGGCATGACCGAGACATCGTTGCTGCCGATGGCGGCCGAAGCGGCGGGCATGTCGTTCCAAGATGTGGTAGAACGGTTGGTGCGTCGCGCGCTCTCTCGCAGCGGCTAGTACTCGAACTTTCGGGTACATATCAAGTGCGTGTCCATGAGGAAGTTGACCTCGACAACGGAGGTGCACCAGTGATGTACGACTACAGGCGTGGCGGTGGGGTTCTGGGGGCTTTTCTGCTTGGAGGTGCAATTGGCGCGGTTCTCGGCCTGCTGTTCGCTCCTCGTCCCGGCAAGGAGACGCGGGAGATGCTCGCGGATTCGGCTCAGAAGTACTGGGGCGACGGCAAGGAGTTCTACGAGACCGGAGTCGCGAAGGTCGGCGACCTGTACTCTTCCGGTCGTGATATGGCCACCGAGAGGGCCGAAGAGCTTCGCGGCAAGATCGACGCTGCTCGCGATCGCCTGAAGGATCAGGTCGACAAGACGTCGACAGCCGCGAAGGAGAAGGTCGTCGAAGTGGTCCCCGCCGCGAAGGACGCCGTCAGCAAGGCTGGCGCAGCTACTAGGTCCGGCGTCGAGACCGCCGAGAAGAAGGCGCAGGAGGCACTCGACTTCGTCGCTGAGAAGGCGAAGAGCGAGGATGTCACAGACGCGATTCCCGAGGCGTAGTATCCTTTCCGCTATGAGTGATCGTAGGCCGGTCCCTCGTGGACCGGCCTACTTGTCTGCATCGAAGGGTCCGTGATGGTTCGAAGCAAGGCTCTTCTGGCCATGAAGCTCGTCTCCGCGCGAGGCAAGTACCTCGGTTCCGTCGAACACGTGCTTTTCCATCCAGATGAGCCCCGCGTCGTCGGCTTCCAGATCATGCGACCTCGTTTCGCCTACATCATCGAGCGCAAGCCCATGTTCGTGCCGCTTACCGAGGTGCGCCTCGGCACCGAGAGACTCGATGCTCGCAACGAGAAGTTGGTCTCGGGCGCGAAGGCAGCGCGCCAGCTCGGAATCGTCTGGAGCAAGAGCGTGATATGGGCCGGAATGCCGGTTCGCACACGGTCCGGGAAGGCGGCCGGCGCGGTATTCGACGTGCAGTTTGCCGCCGACGGCGGCGTGACGACGCTGGTCCTGAGCGAAGGGCTGACATCGGATGC
>JAENZW010000179.1 GCA_016841065.1 Actinomycetota bacterium | reverse complement strand
GTCGGCAGGGATCTGGTCGCGGGCCTCAAGGCGAACGGTGTCACCCGGCACGAGGTCGGAGGCCGGGATATCGCGTTCGGCGCCGTCGCGCAGGACGGTCGCGCGCGGGGCGGACATCTCCTTGAGCGCCTCGAGCGCTTGCTCTGCGCGGTACTCCTGGAAGAAGCCGAGGATTCCGTTGAGCAGCAGGATCGCAGTGATCGCAACCGCTTCCGGTACCTGGCCCTCGATCGCGGAGATCGCCACCGCGCCAAAGAGCACCCAGATCATGAAGTCGTTGAACTGCGAGAGGAGCATGCGCCACGCCGATGTCTTCTCGGCGGCCTTGAGCTCGTTGGGTCCGAACTCCGCGAGGCGTCGCGCGGCCTCATCGGCGATCAGGCCGTGCTCAAGATCGCTCGACGTGTGTGCCAGGGCCTCCTCAATGGTGCGGCAGTGGTAGGGGATGACCGTGTCGTTGGCGCCGGGTGCGGAAAGGCTCGTGCTGTCGCTCATCAGGCCTCCTGGCCAAGCAAAGACCCCTGGTGGCCACCCACCAGAGGTCTCGCAATCACCTTGGGTGACGGCAGGGCCGGGGCTACGCGCCCGTGATGACGGCCTGCCCTCCGGTCGGGGTCTGCCCCGGAGTGCTACTCCCCTCTGACTCGAACGAGGCTAGCGCAAGCGAGGCCCGCGCTCAAGGCCGGGGAGGGGTTGACTGTGCGTTGGCACGGTAATAGCATATGCGCTAGTGTGTAGTTAGTACATACTAAGTCGAGCAGCGGAAGGAACGCCAATGCGGCGCAGACGACATGGGAAGCGCGACACAGGCAGCACCGAGAGCGCCGGGACTCTCGATCTCGTCCGCACCGGCGAGCACTTCGAGATCATGGAGATCTCGGATGAGCGCGCTCGCGTCATGGCGCTGCGCTTCGGCATGGCCGAAGGCGCGGAGGTGTCGTGCGCCGTTCGCATCCCGGCAGGACCTATCGTCCTGCGTGCGGGCCGCCAGGAGATCGCCGTCGGCCGCGAGCTCGCCCGACGCATACACGTACGCCGTGTCGGCCGCCGCAATGGTCTCGGATACCGAGGCGCAGGCGGTGTGAACTAGAATGTCGCCCGCGACCCGAGAATCCACTGCGGCGCACTGTCACGGCCCCAACTCGCTCGTTGCCCGCGAGGGCGTCGAGCAGGTGGTTCTTGCCGGGAATCCAAACGTGGGCAAGTCGGTCGTGTTCAACGCATTGACGGGCACATACGTTGACGTCTCCAACTACCCCGGCACCACGGTCGAACTCACCCGCGGTGTGATTCAGGGCCGCGACCTGGTCGACACCCCCGGCATCTACGGCGTGTCCAGCTTCAACGACGAGGAGTGCGTCGCGCGCGATGTGATTCTCGACGCGGATGTCGTGGTCAACGTGATCGACGCAGTGCACATCGAGAGGGATCTCTTCCTGACGCTGCAACTGCTGGACATGGGCAAGCGCATGATCGTGGCGATGAACATGGCCGATGAAGCGCGAGCCTCTGGTGTTGTCATCGATCGTGACCTACTCGAGGATCTCCTCGGCGTTCCGGTGATCGAGACGACTGCGACCCGGGGTGAAGGCATTCCACAACTCGTATCCTCGCTCGGGGCCGCCCGGGTCGGCCGCGGTGATGTCGACCTCGAGTCCGACCTCGTCGAGATGGCCTCGCGCTGCGGCACCCGCGCCGAGGCGCTCGTAGTCCTTGAGGGCGACGAGATCGTTGCGGCACGGCACGGCATCGAGCCGGGGTTGAAGCGCGAGGAGATCTACACGCGCCGCCGCGCGCGCGTCAACGATGTGGTCAGTCACGTTCTGACCGAGACCACCGACGGCGCACGCTTCTCGACGAAGCTCTCACACGCGATGATGCACCCCCTCACCGGCCTTCCGATGCTCGGAGTCCTGCTCTGGGGTCTCTATGTCGTACTGGGCCAATGGGTGGCCGGCGGACTCGTCGGTCTGCTCGAAGTGAACATCATGCAGGGGCATTGGGAGCCACTCGTCCGCGACGCTGTCTCGACCGTGTTCGCTCAGGGCACGGCTGGCTACACGATTCTCGCCGGGGAGTTCGGCGTGCTCACGATGACCCCGACCTACCTCATCGGCGTGATTCTTCCTCTGGTGACGGGCTTCTACCTCCTTCTGGCCCTACTCGAGGACTCGGGCTACCTGCCGAGAATAGCCGCGCTTGCTGACCGATCTCTTACCGCGATCGGACTGAACGGTCGCGCTGTCATCCCGCTCATCCTCGGTCTCGGCTGCGTGACGATGGGAACGCTCACGACCCGCATCCTCGGCTCGAAGCGAGAGCGGATGATCGCCACGGCCCTCATGGCCATCGCGGTACCTTGCTCGGCTCAGATCGCGGTCATCGCGGCGCTGATGGCGGGTGTGGGCCCGTTCTACGCGCTCGGGTACTTCGGCGCACTGCTCGCCATCTTCGTGGCCGTCGGCACTGCTCTCGACAGGCTGACGCCCGGCGAGTCGACCGAACTCCTGATCGATCTGCCCACGCTTCGCGTGCCGCGTGCCGAAAACGTCATCCGCAAGACGATCACGAAGGTGTGGCACTTCATGCGGGAGGTCGCGCTGTTCTTCGCGGTCGGCGCCCTCATCATCTCTGGTCTTCAGGTCACGGGCGCACTCGGATGGATCCAAACGGCACTCGTTCCGCTGACCGTCGGCTGGTTGGGCCTTCCTGCCGAAGCTTCAACTGCGTTCGTTATGGGCTTCGTGCGTCGTGACTTCGGGGCAGCCGGCTTCTTCACGATGAATCTGTCAGCAGCGCAACTCCTCGTGTCGATGGTCACGATCACGCTGTTCGTGCCATGCATCGCCTCGGTCATGGTTATCCTCAAAGAGCGCGGCTGGGGCTTCCTCGCCGGACTGCTCGTGGGATCGGTCGGCCTTGCGTTTCTCGTCGGTGGCGTGCTCGCCCGGCTGCTGGGCGTGGCCTAGATGAACAGTCGGCACACACCCTCTTGTTCGGCGCCGGCGATAGCGACCCCGTGTCCTGCCTGCGGCCTCACCGCCAGCGGCGCACGCTGCCCGCGCTGCAACGCGCTGAAGCTCCGTCCGTGCTCCGGGGCATGCTCGTCGTGCTCCTCCGCACGAACGAAAGCCTGACCGTCCCTTCGGCCAGCGGGGTCGTCACCTGGCGCGGCTTTCGCTTCTTTGGCTGCGAAGCCAACCGTGTTTGCGCGCAAGCGTCCTCGGCGAGTACCATAGTCCGGCGCATCCGCGCTGTTCAGGCAAGCAGATCGAAAGGAACCTCGTGATGTCATCACTCTCGCAGAAGCAGATGGCCATTCTGCTCGCCGTGATTGCCGGATTGCTTGCGGCTATCATCGGCATCGTCGTCTACCAGCAGTCGAACCCGTCAGTTCCCGGCGTGGATCCGAACGCCGCGACAACCCCGG
>JAENZW010000178.1 GCA_016841065.1 Actinomycetota bacterium | reverse complement strand
CTTCTCGATGCAGTGGTTGGCTACGCCCAACGTTGAGCGCGTGAGCTGCGAGGCGCAGCGTCACGCTTCCTTGCCGAGTCTACCTCGCCAGCGCCGAGTCTGCTCGACGCGCTGGTTGGACGCCTGCCCGTGCTCAGAGACCGTAGATCCTGCGCACCTCTGAGATCACCCAGAGCAGACCGAGTGGGACGATGAAGATGACCAACGCAGCGGCTACGGCGGCTATGCGGTAGAGGGTCCGAGGCGGGACGAGTGGCTCCCAGCTCCGTGACGATGCGGCTTCCCCGGAGCGGGCGGCGAGGAACGCGAGGCCGACGGTAGCCGCAGTCACGGCGATACGCAGCGCAACGTCGACGTAGTCGGGCGGGAATGGCAGGAGTGGATCCGCTCCCAAGGCGACCAGTTGTGTATCCAGCGAATGGACGCCGATGTAGCCGGCGAGAGCCACAAGCAGCCGAAGCGCCTCCTCGATGAGGATTCCCAACCAGATGGCGCGGGGAGCGTACCTCATCACCGTGTCCCGCACTAGCCAGTAGACGGAACCGAGATAGAGCGCCACCACGAGCGTTGTCTCCAGACCGATCGGCCACTCGGCGAGACCGGCGAGATCGAACAGGAGACTATGGAGACCGAAGAACAGCCACCAGTAGAGCGTTGCCGCCGTGAAAACCCACCAGGCCTTGGCTCGACGCTCGCTCAACAGGCTCCTTTGGTTTCCGGGCATGGCGTCCAACGTGTTTGCGCTTGAGCAGGCGCTCAGCGCTTCCATCACTCTACCGCTCCTGGCGCTCTGCTCGAAGCGCTTGTTAGGTGCCCGCGGCTAACTTGCCGCAAGCCAACTGACCGCCTTCTTGCCGATCCAAGCGAAGGGCAGCAGCACGAGTGCCGCCAAGGCATTCGCAGACACGTCGGACCAACTGAAGCCCAGTCGGGTAGGAGACGTCAGAAACTCCTGGGTGAACGTCGCATCGAACCACGCAACGACAGCGGGACGGACGAGCACGAACGTCTCGATGGCAACGGCTAGGATGAGCGCGGCCACCACCCATTTCACTGCGCGGTGGCCGCCAGCGCCCGCCGCAGCGACAACAGGCGCCGTTTCGGAAGTCCCATTCGCGAGAGCCCCGACCGTGAGTGCGGTGCGCGCCTGTTTGAGCGCTAGTGCCGCGCGCTCCAAGGCCGTCGCCGATGCGGAGACTCTCGAGTACTCCGACACTGCACGGGCGCGTAGCGCAATGTGCGGAGGTGTCTTCATGCCTTGTTGGATCGCGCCTGAATCTCGCGACATGATCTGCCCGGGTCGTGCCGCGTTAATGTAGACCGCCTGCGACACACCCCAAGTCTCATTGCGCAGCTCTTCGAGCAGGGCTCTTGAGGAATCCCCGGATGCCTCCAAGATGGGCGTAACAAGTGCTTGGGCATCTTGGTAGAGAGGAAGTGCGGCCCCGTATGCGGGCGCGGCCAGTGCCTCCAGGTCGGCGACGGCGACGCCAGACTTGGTCTCAACGTATGCCACCACCTCACTATCGGCGCGGTCGGCCCATCCGTCCTTTATGCCGTGAAGGCCACCCCACTCGACGCTGAACCGGGAGCTTAGATCCGGGCGCTCGAACTCCCGGAAGTAGAGATTTGCGTGATACCCGGCCCAGGAGCCGCTCCACGATTCATGCACCGCGTCAATGACGGACTCAAGCTGGTCGAAGAGCTTCTTGGCCTTCGCTTCGTCGCGGAGCGCGATTGCGTGCGCCTTGTCGATCTTCGCGAGAAGAGCATCGATTTGCGCCTCGATTCCTGACACCCAACCTCCCCAGACGGCGAACCTTGAACCCCCCAAGCACCCCGGCCCACCACGGTGCACCTAACGTTGAGCGCGTAACCTGCAAACCGAGGCCGCTTGCGGCCTAGGAGGAAGCGTAGCTTCCTTGCCGAGGTTTGTCAGGTTGACGCGCGGGTTCGGTGACCAGTGCTATCCCACTCGGCTGTTGAGGCGCGGCTTGAGCTTGTCGATCAGATACGGCTCAAGGGCAGCCCCAAGGAAGGCCCACTCTCTGGGAACTGAGAACACCTCGACGCGATTCTCGTCGCGGGTGACGACCGGCTCCCACTTGGGGTCACTGGTCGAGCGCAGCTGATCCCACAGCCTCTCCCCAAGCGTCTTGCCAAGAGCGCGGCCCACGTAAACGACCTCGTCGTCGACCACGAAGCAGTAGACGCCGTGCGCTTTGCCCCACGGCCAATTGGAGTCAGCTCGAAGCTCGCCAACCGAAAAGGACAGCTTGGCGAAGCCCGGGTTGTCCTCGAGGGCGGATAGGAAGTCCCCTACGTGCTTCTCAAGACGCGGCATCACGTACCCCCAATGGACGGTGGAGTAGAAGTTCGCCAGCGTGCTGCAGGCGTGGTACTTGGCATAGCCCCAGGCATCCTCGTGCCCGGGTTCGATGAGGTAGAGTTCAATCTCCTGTCGGGCCGCCGCGAACTGGACCTCGAACCGCGTGTCGGTCTGGTCGAGCAGGAACTCCACGGTTGCGACTCCATCGACTGGCGGGCCAATCAACGCAACGGGAAGCCAGTCGGCCCATCCCTCATCAGACTGAGGGTCGTACGGGCCGTACCGCAACTCGAAGTGCTCGCCAAGACGATTGACCGAGCCCTCCTCCCAGCTGCGAATCGACGACTCCCGCCGCATCGGCCCCCCTGTGTCACCGAACGTGTTTCGGCGTAACCCGCGCGCCGTGATTCACAGTGTAGCCGACGACGTGCGCGCGTCGGGTTGACGCCGGGGTTAGTGACCTATCGCAGCCAGACGCAGTACGGCTCTGCGAGTCGCGCCACTGCAACCACCCGACGATATCGTGACTTCATGCGCTCGGGATGACCTGACGTGTCTTTGCGCACAGCGCACGCGGTGGACAGCCCGAGGGTGAACCTCAGCGGTCTGTCCGGATTCGAGCCGTCAGCGTACTCCCACAGATCGAGTGTGCCATCCACGCCGGTCGCGAGCCTGTCGAACACCAACGCTGTGGCGGAATCATCGATCTGTCCTGTGACGGGCCCGAGTCCGCCGGGAAGCGGGAGCCAGCCGACCCTGTCGGGCGAGTACTCGGCCGCGGCGTCCGATTCCGTGGTAGGGCGCGCTCCACCGGGACTCGCAGGCTCGACGAAGATCACGAAGCCACGTCCCGAGCGACAGACTGCCTGCACCTGTGCGGGGCGGGCCTTTGGTGACTTCGCGACCCAGAATGTGCGCCCGACGGACTCGCAGTCATCTATCTTCCGGCCGAAGATGGTGTCCGCATCCTCGCCGGCATGCGCCCCCATCACGCTGATGACGCATTCCGACGCGTCGAGCGCCTCATCGAGAAGTGACATGCCCCCTCCGCCCAGTGTCACTAACGTGTTTGGGCGTCACCTGCAAACCGAGGCAGCCCTGTGCCTCGGGGAGAG
>JAENZW010000177.1 GCA_016841065.1 Actinomycetota bacterium | reverse complement strand
CCGCGTCCGAGTCCGGGGTATGGGTGGCCGACATCGCCGCGCTGATCGTGGGAATCGCGCTTCTCGGCAAGACCCTGCTCCTGCGCGGGGTGATTCTCGGGCGCATCGGGCCTTTCGGTGGGCTGCTGGCCGACGCTTGCGTTCTTGCGATGATCGTCGTCCCGATCTGGTACCTGGGAAGACGGCGAGGCCGACGGCTGCCGTTGTACGCGGTCGACGGGTTGCTCACCTTCGTGATGATCGCCACGTCCACATGGGCTGCATATCACGGTGACGTGATCTCACCGAAGTCCCTGGTCTTTGCGAACCAGGTGGGCCGAACCGGAAACAGCGTGAAGGACCTGCTCAACTGGGTGATGCTGCTGTACTTCATCGAGGTCGTGCCCCTCGTGACGCTGGAGTGGTTCGCGCGCACAGGCCGACTGGGGCGCGAGGTCGCCGACCGTTCGCGAACTCCACGGAGAGTCGCAGTGATCGCCACCGTGGTCGTGGCTACCGGATGGTTCGCGTTCTCGAGCATCGCGGTGGCACATCACATCGGACCGCTGAACGGCATCATCCTCTCGGCCGAGCGCGGCATCTTCGCCTACCAGATCGGCAGCGTGTTTCACCAGGAAGGGGCGCTCGCGCAGGAGGTTCTGCAGGATGCTGACACGCCGGACGAGCGCGTGCAGGCGATTCTGGACGCCATCGACGACGCCGTTGGCGGGCGCGAGGGCGAGCGTATCGACGGCATCGAGCACGGGGCGGTCGCGGGCTCCAACGTCATCGTGATACAGGTCGAAGCGCTGCAGTCCTTCGTCGTCGGCAAGGAAGTCGACGGCCATCGGATGACGCCGAACCTCGACAAGTTGGCCGAAGAGGCCTGGTACTTCAAGTACGGCACGGCCCAGATCGCTGCCGGTACCACGGTGGATGCGGAGTTCGCGGCGAACACGTCGTGCTATCCGGCTTCCGGTCAGGCCGCGTCGATCGCGTATGTCGATCGCGTGCTCTCGTCACTCCCGCGGACGCTCGGAGCGAACGGCTACCAGTCGGTCACGATGCACACGAACACCGCCCGGTTCTGGAACCGGCGGCAGTTCTATCCCGCGCTCGGCTTCGACCGCTACCTCGACCAGGACTTCTTCGGCAAGAAGGACAAGGTCGGGTGGGCGGCGTCCGATGAGGTCCTGTACCGCAAAGGGCTCGAGGAAATCGAGCGCATGCGCGACGAGGGAGGACCGTTCTACGCGAACTTCATCACGATCACGTCGCACCATCCCTACCTGCCGCTTCCCAGCCGAAAAGACCCCTACCTGCCGCCCGCCCCGTACGCGGACACCGCGGTCGGCTCGTACCTGTCGCACATCGACTACATGGACCGGACGCTCGGCGCGTTCATCGACGAGCTGAAGGCGACCGGGCTTTGGGACGATTCGATCGTCGTGATCTACGGCGACCATCACGCCTTCAAGACCAACCAGTTCGACTCCGTCGACGCGGATGCGCTGGCGGCGTTGCTCGGCCGAGAGGCGACGCCGCTCGATCGCATGGGAGTGCCGCTGTTCGTGCACGTCCCCGGACGCTCCGACGGGCACAGAGTCGAGACCGTCGTCGGGCAGGTCGACATCATGCCGACCGTTCTCGATCTGCTGGGAATCGACGGGAGCCACATCCCGATGTTCGGACGCAGCCTGTTTGTGAACTCGCCGGTCGTGCTCGGCGTGCGCGGCTACGGCCTCGCGGGCGCGCTCATCGATGAGACCACGCTGGTGGCGCCCGCGATCGAGGGCGAGGATCCGGTCGCATATGACTTCGCCAACCCCACGCAAGGCCATCCGCCGACGGCCGATGAGACCGCGAAGCTGCGGGACGCACAGCTGCTCCTCGAACTGTCCGACGTGTACGTGCGCGGTCTGCCCGCGCGCGAAGACTACGTAGAAGATCCGGGCATGATCGTCCCCGGCGTGACCGACCAGTGAGCCTGCTCGCATCCGTGGTATCCTATGCCGGTCCGGTTCCCCTCGTACTCGCCGAGGAGATCGACCACCCCTGATGGGCACGTCTGAGTCCCAACCTGTGAAGCGCTCTTCCTCGCCGCGCGACGCGTGCGAGAGTCACGGCCAGCAGCCATCCGAAACCGCGATGCTGGCCGACCGTCCCGAACACCCGGAAGAGGCCTGCGGCGTCTTCGGCGTGTATGCGCCGGGGGAGGACGTGGCGCGGCTGACGTACTTTGGGCTGCACGCGCTGCAGCACCGGGGACAGGAGTCTGCGGGCATTGCCGTCGGCGACGGTGAGACCGTCACCGTCATCAAGAACATCGGGCTGGTATCGAAGGTCTTTCGGGAGTCCGACCTCGATTCGCTGACGGGCGACGTCGCCATAGGCCACACCCGTTACTCCACGACCGGCGCCTCTACGTCGTGGGAGAACGCGCAGCCGCACCTGTCCACGATCGGCTACCAGGTCGTGGCGCTCGCCCACAATGGCAACCTCGTGAACACCCACGCCCTGCGCGAGAACCTCAAGGGCGACGGCATCCGCTTCCGCTCGACGACCGATTCCGAGGTCATCGCGACGTTGATCGGGTCCTTCACCAAGGAGCACCACTCGATCCGTGGCGGCATCCGCGACACCATGCGTCTCATCCGCGGTGCGTACTCGGTCGTGCTCATCACCGAAGAAGCCGTATACGCCTTCCGTGACCCGCACGGCATCCGGCCGCTCGCCCTCGGCAAGCTCGACGACGTGGGTTGGGTGGTGTCCGGCGAGACGTGCGGTCCCGACATCGTCGGCGCGGAGTTCGTGCGTGATGTCGCACCCGGCGAGATGGTCAAGCTGTCGGCCATCGGCGTGGAGTCGGAGCAGGCCGTGCCGGCGCAGAAGCCCTCGCTGTGCATGTTCGAGTTCGTCTACTTCGCCCGTCCCGACAGCGTACTGCTCGACTGCTCGCTGTACGAGGCGCGCCGCCGCATGGGCTTCGCCCTTGCCGAAGAGGCGCCCATTGAGGCCGATCTGGTGATCGGCGTGCCGGACTCCGGCATCCCGGCCGCGGTCGGATTCGCCCAGTCGAGTGGCATTCCCTACGGCGAGGGACTCGCCAAGAACCGCTACGTCGGCCGGACGTTCATCTCGCCGAGCCAGATGCTGCGGCAGCAGGGCATCCGCCTGAAGCTCAACCCCCTGAAGAGCGCCATCGCGGGCAAGCGCATGGTGGTCGTCGACGACTCGATCGTGCGCGGCAACACCACGCGCAAGCTCGTCCAGCTCCTTCGCGACGCCGGCGCCGCCGAGGTCCACATGCGCATCACCTCGCCGCCGGTCGGCTGGCCGTGCTTCTTCGGCATCGACACCGACACGCAGGAACAGCTCATCGCGAGCAGCCACAGCGTCGAGCAGATCCGGAAGTTCCTCGGCGCGGACTCGCTTGCGTACCTCTCGCTTGAGGGCATGGTCGAATCGACGGGCGT
>JAENZW010000009.1 GCA_016841065.1 Actinomycetota bacterium | reverse complement strand
GAAGGCCTTCCCACGCAGCGGGCCGTTCTGATGACAGCCGCACGGCGAATCGAACGGGTACACAGTGTGCGCTGTCCTCCAGTTGACCGGGTGTTGATCCATCGGCCAGATGTGACACGATGCGCAGTCGCCCGGTTCATGGCAACGCATACACAGTTCCTTCTTCCCGAAAGCCGCCTGTTTGGCGTGATCGATCGTCTCGAACGCGACAGAATGTGGAAGTCTCAGGCCATGACACTCGTCGCACTTCTCCTGGCTGTGACACCCGCCGCAGTCTCTGGGTGGCGGCAGATTCGTCTTGCCGAAGACCCGCGTCGCTGTCCGTGCCGTAGCCGCGTCTGCTGTATGGCATACGGCGCAGTCGGCCGACGCCTTTTCGCCATCGTGGCATCGCACGCACACGGCCATGCCGGGCTCGCGAGTGTCGGGGTCCGCGTGGCCTACAGCGATGTGGCAGTCCTGGCACCCCATCCCGGCGGCGAGCGGTTCAGCGTGCGAGATTCTCACTCCACGTGCCGAGTCCTCGATGACGCCCTCACGCACCGCCTCGTGACAGTCGAAGCAGCGCGCCCACGGGACCGCTGCCGGCCCCGCAGGATCTCGGCCGGTCATCGCAACAACCACATACCGAAGGCGTGTCATCACAACGCCGGGGACGCCCACGAGAGAGCCATCCTCATGACATGCCGAGCAACGCACAGCGGCATGCGCGTCTGTGGCGTTGCTGTTCGCAGAGGCAGTCCCGCTGTGGCACGCCTCAGCGCAGAAGTCCTGTCTCCCCGTGAAGATGTAGCCGGTGACGAGGGCTGCAAGCATCAGCACGCCGACGATCAGCCAGGTTGCGATCCGCCGTCTGCGAGCGCGAGCCTCAATGCGCTCCTGCTCTTCGGCAGTGAGCTCTGTCGGGGATGACTCGATTGGAGCCGCTGCTGTTTCATCCGTCTGTGCCGATGCCGCCCGCGTCTTGGGGGTGATCAGCAAGAGAAGGGCGACGACCACGATCAGGACCAGGAGGACCAGCATCGCGATGAGGAGAACCGCGGCCGTGAGGTTGCCTGTCGGTTCACCGATGATCTCGGAGATGCCTCTTGCGAGTTCGTCGAAGTTCACTGCTTCGCACCTCCCCCGCCGAGCGTCCCCTCGGTCATCCCGGGGTGAGCGTGCTTCTCGTGGCAATTCCAGCACGCTTCCGACGGGTGACACGACAAACACGTCGTGTCCTCCCGGTCCACCGCGATACTGGAGTGATTGGGGAGGAAGTCGGCCGGGTGCGGCATCTCATGAACATGACAGTCATCGCAGAACTCGCGGGACTTGTGACACTGCGCGCACTCGACTCCGGGTTCTGTCGAAAGCGCACCATGGATGCGACCGAAATCGACCGTGTGGGGCATTGGAATCCCGTGACACGCGACGCAGTAATCGTCCGGATGGCACGTCGAGCAGTACTCGAGTGCGCCCATGCCGTGCGTGTCCTTCCAGCGCGCCCCGTGCGTGACCTGCCATGGCCCCCGCGCGAGGCGCTCCGATTCAGAGCGACCCTGATGGCACGTGTCGCAGTCCGCCGGGGCTTTGAGGCGCCTGTGGCACGCGACGCAGTCTTCCATCACTGGCTGGCGCGCCCACCGTGAGGCCGAGCCGTGTATCGCCGCCGAGTGACAGGCAGAACAGTCGTTGCCGTCAGGGACGCACGTCTCGTGCCGCACCCGCAGCCCGTTCCGCTCGGTAACCCTCTTGAAGACGCCATCGTGACAGTCGAGGCACGGTTTCGACGAGACCTGCGCCGACATCCCGCGCACCGACGTCCCGCCGAACAGCGTTGCCGGATACATTCGCAGCAGTTCGACGCTCTTGTGGCCGGGCCAATCCCAGGTGCCGTTCTCGAGGTGGCAGCGGTAGCAACCGACTGCGGCGTGCGCAGAAGCATCGTCGGGTGCGTACGGGCGCATGGCGTGGCACGAGACACAAGCAGATGACGACGAGCCGGCTGCGAGCACCACGACAAGAAGCGCGCCGAAGCCAAGCAACGTCAACATCGGAACGTGTCTACGCAGGAGACTGATCATCCACTCCACCTGTGGAATCGGAAGCGCGGGAGGACCCCGCGCTCCGTGCCGCTCGAGGAACAATCATACCTGGACAGGGATGCCGAACAAAGGCGTATCGCCCCATGAGGAAGGCCCCCTCCGAAGAGGGGGCCTTCCGTGCCTGCTTTGAGGCCGGTTCCGGCTCAGACTACGTCTAGTAGCTGAGGCCGGCACCCTGGCCACCAGCGCCACGGATGTGGCACTTGATGCATGCGCCGTCATCGGAGCCGGTGTCGGCACCCGGGGCGCCGATCGTACCCGAGCCAGTGTTCGAAGCAGCGTCCGTGAAGACCTGCAGGAACTTGGCGTAGCCAGGCGTGTAGTGCGGGAACGACTGCGTGATCGTGCCAGCCGGCTGGTTGATGTAGCCAGCATCGTGGCAGCTGCGGCAGTAGTTCGCGTCAACCCAGGCAACCTGCGTGGTCGTTGAAGCACCCTGGGCGAGGAAGATCACGTCGGCGGCCTTCATCGGGTGATGCTTGACGTCCACGTAGCTGTAGCCCACGCCATCGTAGCCGTAGGCGCTAATGGTGGTCTCGGCAGCGTCACTCCAGTTGTCGTGACACTTCGTGCAGAAGACGGAGATCTGGACGTCGCGGTCGGGGTCAGCGTCGACATCCGCCTCGGTCCAACCGGCTCCATACAGGTCGTCAAGATAGGCGTCCTCATAGAAGTAGTTGGCACCGTTGGCGAACTGACCGTCACGAAGGATCTTGGATTCCACCAGACCTTCGATGGTGTTCGCAGAGTGCACCGAGTGGCAGTTGGTGCAGGACGCGGGGCCACCATAGTGGTTCGACGCGTAGTCCGTCCGATAGTTCGAGGCAACGCCGTCATAGACGACCTTGCCGCCGATGTTCGAATCGATGTGGCAGTACGTGCAGGCATCGGCGGCGGAACTACGGAGCAACAGCTCGGTCTCGCCGGTCGCGCCAACCGGGACAGTGGCCGGAGCATTGTGCACAGAGTGGCACACAGCGCACTTCTCGGTGTGAAGCTGATAGTCGGCATGCGGGGTGTCTGCAGAGCCAGCATTCGCGCCACCGGCAGTCCATGGGACGTATGTCGGAGCGATGGCGGCGAAAGCTGACGCAGCGGTAGCAAGAACGAACACCGCAGCCAGAAGAGCGACAAGGGCAGTCTTCTTCATACTGTTTCCTTCCGTAAGCAATGATTTCAGCATCATAATAGGCAGGTACACCTCCCTCCCGTTCATGAATGTGAGACCCGCGCAAGCGGGGTTTCTCCCCAAGAACTCCACCCATCAGAAGTGTGCCACAAACCCCCGTTTGTGTGAAGCTGAATGCCAATAAAAACCCCAGGTAGTGATATCCGACACCGCTTCAGATACCTTCATTCTTCTTATCGGCTTGAAGGGTCTTCGACTTCAACGATTTCGCTATCTTGTGTGGCCTCGATACCATCAGTGGTATCTGACCTCGACGGGAATTCCCCGTCTCTCCGTCTATCACCATCTTTGCGGCGGCGGCGCGACGTCAAAGCCACAATCGCAGCGATCAACAACAGGGCAAGCGGGACAGCGCATATCCACCACGGACCCGTGAAGAACCTTCGGACGGCAGCCAACGGGTTGGAGGAACTCCCCGGAATCCGCACGACCTGAAGACGGTCGTTCGTCGTGTCGGCGACGACGAACCAGTCGCGCGACGGATCGTATCCGACTCCCGTGGGGTAGACGAATCTGCCGTCTTCTACACCGAACTCACCGTACCGCCCGACGATCTCCCCATCCTTGGTCGGGTCTAGAACGATGAGCTGGAACTCGAAAGGATCGACCAGCACGATCCTCCCGTTGTCATCAATCACCATGCCGGAGGGAATCTGGAACGGCGAGGCGCCTTCCGTGGCCTCGCTCGACACCCCGCGCCGCTCGCCGACTGACCACAGCAGGTCACCGCCCTGTGTGTATGCCTTCACTCTGCTGTTCTGGGTGTCAGACACGTACACCGTACCGTCATCTGCGATGGCGATGCCATGAGGTAGATCGAACTGCTCCTCGCGTGGACCCCGCGTCCCGAAGAACGTGATGAGCGTGCCCTGCCTGTCGAAAAGCGCGACGCCGTACGCCGAGCACACCGCGACAGTCTCGCCTAGTACGTCACAGTCGGTGGGCAACGGCACCGGCCACTCGAGCAGGAACTCACCCGCGGGCGAGAACACGAGCACCTTCTCACTGCCGTAGTCGCACACGTAGACGTTGCCGTCTTCATCCGTGGAGATTCCCGATGGCAGATACATTCGTCCAGGCTGATTGGGCGTCGCCTCGCCCGTCGATATGATCCGCTTGAAGGAGCCGTCCGGATTGAAGCCGAGAATCCGTGCGCGCGCCCTGTCAACTCCCCAGATGGTCCCGTCCGGAGCCACATCCGCGTCTGTGGGCCGGTAGAACTGCTCCCCCTCTGAGGGTCCGTAGCCGTATATCGAACGCACCCACTCGATGCCCGGAGGCAGTGACTTGGCGTCCGGCGCCCCAGATGGCCGCAGCAGGCGGAACGTGAACATCCCCAACACAATCAGCAGAAGGAACAGCAGCACCAGTATCGCAACCAGTACGATCCTGGTTCGGTTGGCTCCGGCGTTCTCGTCGCGATTCTCGCGCGTCACTGTCCGATCTCCTTAAGTCCGGCTTTCGCTGTCTCGAGTTCGGGATCGAACTGAAGTGCTCTGTCGAAGTCCTTCTTCGCCTTCGATGTGTCTTCGAGCTTCAAATAGACGAAGCCGCGCGCAACGAGAACGTCCGCCATTGCAGGGCTCATCTCCAGCGATTGGGAGTACGCCGCTGCGGCATCCTCCCACTCCTCGAGCACCGAGAGTATCTGCGCCTTGAGGATGTAGGCCTCCAGGAGGGTCTCGCCACCCTGGATGTACGAGCGTTCCACCCGGATTCCCTGCGCATTCAGCTCGGCCAGCTTGCGGTCGAGCGCGTCTTCCTGGCTGCTGATTGCAGTGTCGACGGTCGTGCGTGCGGTCTCCACGTCTGCTTCGGCCAGGTAGATGCGCGCCTCCTCGATGTCGATAGTGGCGGAATCGCTCGCGAGCACGGAGCGTGCCTCGTCAGCAACCCGATGGGCCTTCGAGTACATCCCTGCCGCAGTAAGGGTCCTCAGATAGTCGCGCCAACCCTCTGCAACCTGAGGCTTGGCTTCGACCACGCTCTCAAGTCGCGAAAGATCCCGCTCGATGTACGTTCGCGGCGGCTGCGGCCTCAACACCCCTGTCCACACTATGTAGAAGGCCAGCGTGAGGATGGCCAGGATGAGGACGAACACAGCATAGGCGAGCCAGCGTGTGATTCTGTCGAACATGTGGGCTCCTTCGGCGTGCAAGACGCTTGGGTGACCGGCAAGCTCCCCTACTTCACGATTCCGGCCACGTGGCACTCGGCGCAGTATGTCGGATTGTGACAGTCGAAACAAGCGTCGGCGCCAGTCTCAAGGACAACGGTGAAGTGCTGCGGTATCCACGCCTTGGTCGGATCACCCTGCGGATGATGGCATGAATTGCAGAACTCCAGACCCTTCACGCTGGCTCCACCCTTCGCGTGGCAGTTCGCGCACACGCCGGGAGTGCTCTTGCCGACATCGCCGTGTCCCTTCGCGAAATCCCCAGGGTGCGGCATGGAGATGCCGTGACAGTCCTCGCAGAACGACTCTGCATGACACGTACCGCAGTAGAATATCTCGCGCGGCGGCACAAGCTCTTCTTCCCCGGCGGCGTCCGTGGCGGCCTCACCCGCGGTCGCCGTCTGCTCCGCGGCTGCATCCCTCGACGCAAGGGCAAGGCTCGCGTGCCCGGCCGAGTCACCCCCGCGCTCGTAGAAGCCCGGCTCGAGATGGTTCGCAGGCTTCAGTTCGAAATCCGCGGGGTGACACGCGTCGCAGCCGCCGGGAGCGCGTCCCCCTTCTTCCTGGCTGTGACAGCGGAAGCACGACGTCATCGTCATGAAGTCGTCGTGCTTTCGGTTCTGTTCACCGGTGCCGGGATCCTTGAGCACGAGATCGAAATCCTCGAGATGGGCGACACGGTTGTGGCACACCGTGCACGTGATGTCCTCGTCCGTGTGGACGGCGTGGTCGATGATGATCCCCACGCTCGGCGTGAACTGCCTGTTGGGACCATGGCACTGCGTGCACTGCGCGGAGTCCATCTCGAGGGCGAGCTTCGATGCACCATTCAACGGCAGTTCGTAGCTGTTGGTGGCCGTCAGGTAGAGTTCGCCGAGCGCCTCGGCCTTGTGCAGAAGGAAAGTGACCGGGTTGGAGTTCACCGGCATGTGACAGGCCATGCACGAGATCTCCGCGTGCGAAGAGTGATTGTATGCGGTAATCGTGTCGTCCTGTACCTTGTGACAGCCGTTTGCGCAGAACCAGTACGTGGACGTGACGCCGAGGGCAACGACGACCACAATCGCGAGGCCCAAGACCGCAGCCACGGTCCAGATCAGGTAGCGAGGGCGACGCGCAGGATCCTTGAATCCAGCGAGGGAGATTCGGGGCATATCGCTTGCGTCCTCCGTTGCTTGTGTCAGTAGTTGACGCCGACCTTGCCACCCTTTGTCGCGGCATGACAGATCACGCAGTTGCCATCCTTCGGAAAGCGGTAGTTGCGAAGCATGTAGTTCTTGGTGGTTCCGTGTGGATCATGACACGTCGACGAGCATGTAAGTCCCGTCGCCGCATTCACATCGTAGTACACAGGACGCACCGGGTGCTTGTTGTTTCCTTCGTACCTAGAATGACACCTCAGACAAAGGTCGGGGTTCGTGTCTCGCAGGATGGGTGCAAAGTTGGAGCCATGGGGAGTATGACACTCGACACACAGCAGTCGCTCGCGCCAGTGCGACGAACCATCATATGTCGCCTGGACCGGGTACGCATGGCATGTGAAGCACAGCTGGTTGTCTCGCGCGACGAGCAATGCCGAATAGTCCGTCGCATGAGGGTTGTGACAGCCGGTGCAGTTCAGGAACTGCGAGCCGACCGGGTGGTGACTGGCCTTCAGGAAGTCGTATCGGATACCGCCGTGGCAGAAGTAGCAGAGGTCCGGCTGATAGGTGATGAGCAACGGCTGGTAGTCTGAGCCGTGAGGTTCGTGGCAGCCGGTGCAGTTGTCGTAGGCGAACGGATTGTGCTGTACCGCCTTGAGGCTCAACGGAGCCACGCTCGGATGGCACGTGAAGCACAGGTCCTTCTGGTTGCTGACGAGGATTCCTCGCCAGTTGGAGGCGTGAGGGTCGTGACAGTTCGTGCACCAGCGCTGACCGGCCGGAGGGTGAACCTGTGCTCGCGACAACTGCGGCCCCATGGGATGGCACGTCACGCACAGATCGCGTTCGTCTTGCACCAGCAGAGTGCGGAAGTCCGATGAATGAGGGTCGTGACAGTTGGTGCAGAATCCCCGCTCGAAGGGATTGTGCGGATACGGCATGACGGCCTGAGGACCCAGGTTGCCGTGACACACCCAGCACAACTCTGTCTCGGGGAGAACGAGATTCGATTCGACATCCTTCACCTGTCGCGTTTCCGTGCTAACGATCTCGCCACCCTCATCGCTACGCTTCACTCCGGCAACGCTGTCGTACAACGAGATGATCCACTTGAGCGGCAGCCATTCGACGAGCGTGCGCACGCGACCCCAGGTCTTCGAACCACCGGCGAAGATGGTCCGCTCGACTTCCTTGCCGTGGGGCGTGTGGCAAACGGTGCACTCCTTCGTGAGGAAGGGGTTGTGCACCGAGGGTTGACTCATATCTGGAATGAGCTCCGTGTGACACTGAAGGCACTCGACGTTGCGCGCGACGAACCGGGCGACATCCGGCTTGTAGGAGACCCACGTGTCCACGATGGAAGTGATCCCGCAAAGGAGAAGCAGGAGCAGAAGGAGGAGGATGAGCGGGCGCTTCGAACGTCGCCCATCGTCCGTCTCTTCGGCAATCTCCCCTATGACGTCGATGTCGCCAGTGACGACCTCGAGCTCGGCCAAAGACCCTCCCGGCACTGCACGGCTGATGTATGCACGGTCCTATGGCATGCGTGCAAGAACCCCAATCCAGTCTATCACGCAAGAAGCCACGACTACGTCATATTCGCGCTGATAGAGACGCGTGTTGCCCTCGCGCACGAAGGGGTGCGGAGGCGTTTGCCTTCCACACCCCTATTCTTCGTCAAATGGGCCCGAATCCCTTACCGCGAATCGCCTCTAGTTGCCTCCGGATGTCGACTCGAACACCCTGAGTTCCGCCATGCCGTAGCCCGTGTTTCCAGAGCTTCCGGCCCTTCGGCACTCCACCTTCACGTAACGCGCATCCCTGCCACTGAAGGTGATCGTCTTCGTGCCCGAAGAGCCGCTGGAGGTCTCGTAGACCCTGTCCCAAGCCCTGTTGTCCCTGGAGACGTAGACCTTGTAATCCCTTGCCCAGTAGTTGCCGTACCAGACGATCTCAACCTTGCCGACTCGATACTGGCTCGCTAGATCGACCCAGATCGACTCGGCCGCCCGGTAGTAGCCGCGGTTGTCGGACCACCAGAACGTCGACGTACTGCCGTCACCTGCTTTGTCCGGCGCGTATGTCGAGTTCTCCCAGTCGGTCGCGTTGAATGTCTTGCCGAGGGCGAGGTTGGTGGTTCCAGCCGAAGCCAGCGCGACGTTCTGGGTAGTCGTCTGGGCTGCGGCGACCGTGACCGCGCCGGTCCATGTCGTGTAGTCGGTCTTCGTGACCGTCATCGTGTACGTGCCTGCCGTGACGTTTGCGAGCGTGTACGCGCCATCGGCCGCTGTCGTCGTAGATGAACCGTTGTTGAGACTCACGGTGGCGCCGGAGATGGCGGCGCCGCTCGTCGAGCTCACCACAGTACCGGTGATGTTCCCCATCGTCGGCGCGTAGGTGAGTGCGAAGTCGAGCGTGGCGGTCTGATCCTTCACGACTATGACAGTCGAGGAGGCAGCCGTGTAGTTGGGGGCCGCGGCCGTGACGTGCGTGCTACCGACGTAGCTCGAGATAGTGAAGTAGCCGGACGCATCAGTCTGCGTAGTGCCCTCGCCCGCAATCTCGACAAGGGCGCCCAGGATGCCAACGCCATCACTGGTTGTCACGCGACCGGTGATCGTGCCGTACTCAGGTGGCGGCAGCGGAGCGCCGGAGGGCCATGCCCCCGTGACCGAGCTGCCATGATCATCGCAAGCGGCCGCGCAGTTTGATTCGTCCCAGTGGTACGACGGCGAGTAGTTGTTGACGCGGATCCCGCGAAGCTTCAACGAGTTGTAGGGCGCGGGATCGCTCGAGTACGCAAGGAGTCGCGGCATCGACCAGCCGTGCGGGATTTGCGTGTGGCAGTTGACGCATCGGCCATCGCTGCCGTCGTGGTCGCCCTCGTCGTGCACGCCGTTCATCGGCCTGAAGCTCGTGTGGCACTTCGTGCAGATGATTCCAGAGTAGCTACTGAGAGTGGCCGTGCCGTAGTCGCCCGTGTATGCGGGGTCGATGTTGACCTGCATGGTCGCGCCATGCGGCCCGACGGCGCCGGAGTAGGTGTGGCAGTCCGAGCAGGCCACGACGGAGTCGTAGGTCCACCCGCTCTTGAGGAAGCTGCTCGTGCTCGGCCGCGTCCAGGTGCGAGTGATGCCGTTCACCACAAAGGAGTCTCGCATGCCTGGCAGATCAGCACTTGCACGGTGCATCGAACTGTTGTTGGGGTTGAATTCGAAGCGACGCTGCTCGGACTCGTAGTGATTGTCGGGATGGCACTCAACGCATGTCCGCTTGCCCGCGGCGATCGCGTCCTGGACCGCCTGGCTCGTAGAGTCGTGGCACGTAGCACACGTGTAGCCAAGGTTGAGGTGTTCGTCATCGAGGTACGTGAAATGGCATCCGCCACAGCCCGTCGGATTCGCGGCAGCTGCGTTGTGTATCTCGTGATGGCCACCGGTCAGCCCGGGGTGACAGCCAGCAGTACCGCAATCCGTCGAAGATGGAGTAGTGGTCGGCGTGTGGCATTTCTCGCAGCCAGCAGTCGGCGGCGAAGGCGTTTGCGGCGGCGTGTAGCGGCCGCCGGTGAGCAAGACGTCGTCCACGTACTGACATTCATCGATGCTACTCACCGACGCACGAATCTGGAAGCCGAATCCGGAGGACGCGTAGGCGTCCGGGATGGCGACCGTGATCTGCGTCCAAGAGCTGTTGCGATCGCCGAGGGTCTTCTCCGATACCTGAGTCCACGTGCCCCCACTGTTCGAAGTCGCGTATACACGCACCCAGTCGGCGTCCTCCGTGTTGTTGTTGCCCTTGAGCCAGAACGTGAGTGTGAGGTTGGCAAGACCGGAAGCGCTGGCTCGCTTCTCCAGTGTGGAGAGATTGGTTGTGTCCTGACGCGCAGCATACGAACCCGAACGCTTCTGGTCGTTTCGCACGGTCCAACCGGATGCAGACGTCCATGCGCTGAAGTTCCCCGGCTCGAAGCCACCCGTGAATAGGGTCTCAGTGACGGTCGTGCCGCCTCCCGGACCGCCTGATGTCGGCGTCCCATCGTGTATGTCGCTCACGTCCGCAGTCGGGTGACAACCGGAGTCTCCGCAGTCGGAGCGCGTTGAGACGTGCCGCGCGTTCTGATTGCCGTGCCGCGAGGTATGGCATGCATCGCATGACTTGTCCCACGCGGCTGTGAAGCCGTCGACCTTCGTCTCGTGACACTCAACGCACGACACCGGTCCGACTGTGGGTTTGAAGTGCTCGGTCTTCATATCGGCGGAGTGACATTTGGTGCAGCCGCTGGCAGTCGTTGCCGCGTGCGGTGCTGCCGGGTAGTGGTTCGGGTCAGGCGGGACGTAGCCGACGTGACAGCCAGTGTTACCGCACGCGGTGGTTCCCGACGTGTCGGTCGTCCCGTTGTGGCACGTGTCGCATGCCGGGTGGATGTCGCGCACGTCGGCCGTCTCGTGGCAGTCGACGCAGGCCTGCGAGCCGGGGGCCTGATGGATCGCGTCGATGTCGCCGTGCACCTCGTGGCACGACGAGCAGTCAGCGGAGGCAGTCGACCAGTCGATGCGCCCGGAGTCGTCGTTCAGGTGGCACAGTGCGCATGTGTCGGCGTACTGCGGGTAGCGCGCAAGATGGGCCTCGTGTGCCTCAGGCAGCGAGTTGGACGCGTGGCACCCTGCACTCACGCACGAGGGGTCGATGCCTTCGAATGTGTGCTTCGCGCCGGCCCCGAGATGGTAGTCGGTCCCCGAGGTCGTGTGGCACACGGAACACTGCGTGCCGCGCAACAGATAGCCGCCACCCATTCCGCCGTGAGGCGTGTGGCAGTTGGCGCACTCGCCGGTGTGACAGGTCTCGCACCCGTTGGTGACGTGAAGCTCGCGGATGTCGGTCGTCTCGTGACAGCGCGCGCAGTCCGTGCTGCCCGCGTCGACAGGCGTGTGGTGCTCGGTGAAGTTCGGGTGATAGTCGACGCCCTGGATCAGGTGGCAGTTGGTGCACGAAGTGTCTTGATTCTCTGTATCGACTACGGTGTGACACGTCGTGCACGCGGGATGTATTGCAGTCACATCCGGGTTCTGGTGGTGACACTGCCCGCTGCACAAAGCGGCATCCGGCGATGCGTGGACGGACATGTTGCGGTGATAGTCCGTACCGCTCGCGGCATGACAGCTCGCGCACTCCGCGGTCTTCGTCGCGATGTCGGGTACCCGCGCCGGGTTGGCGTGGCACACGGAACACGGCCCTGCAGCCGCTCCCGCATGGACTACAGTCACGTCCATCCCATCCGTGTCCGGATCGTCGTCATGGCAGTCGCCGCAGCCCTCGATGCTCGGCGTGGTGTTCGCCGTATGACTTGCTCCGGCGCCGCCATGGTATGCGGCGTGACATGCCGAACACCGCGTGTCGTTGGTCTGCGAAATCGCGTTTTGGACCTCGGTTCCGCGCGGGGTCTCGTAGTACGCGTGACACACGTCGCAGCCTGTGAGCGCGGTCCCGCCCGGCGTCACGACGGTGAACGAGCCATTGTGCTCGTTGGCGAGATTCGACTCGTGGCATAGACCGCAGTCGTATTCGGGAGTATCCACGAAGTTCGAAGCGTGCACGTCCTGTATGGGCCCGTGCACCGCGTGACATGCCTCGCACGTGGTGAACCCGCCGAGAATCGCCGCCTGCACGCTGATGTCTTCCGAGTCGTGACAGGTCGCGCAGTCGAGTGCCTCCCCGGTATCGCTCTGACGCGGCAGACGAATCGGGTTGCCTGTCTCGGCATCGTAGATGCCGAGATGCTCGTCGACGAGGTTGCTCACATGACAACCGGCGCAGTCTCCTGTGGGCTGGGTGCCAGCCGAACCGGTCCAGTATGAGTAGTGCGGGCCTGTCGCGTCCTGAAGTAGCGGACTCGACCAGTGCACGGCTCGGTGGCCTTCGGTTTGGGTCACTCCACCGTGGCACGCACCGCAGGCCGTGTCGCCGGTCGCGATAGCAGCCACGACCTCCTCAACACCGCTGCCGTGACAGCCCTGGCAGGTGAAGGCCGGGTTCTGCTCCTGATGCACTCCCATGAGATCTCGTGTCGTGTGGCAACCGCTGGAGTCGCAGCCGGAGAGTGTCCATGTACTGGTGTGCAGGGTCCCGTCATAGTGACCCTCGAAGGTGAAGTGGCACACCGCGCAGTCGTTGCTCAATACGTCAGCGTCCGGCCGATGGCACACGTTGCAGCCTGAGAACTCGCCGAGCGGTGTCGTCGTTGTGGCAGCAACGTGTATCGACGGCAGATCGGTGCCGTCATGGCAGTCAAAGCAGATGTCGTTCCCCGCTGCGGGCACATGCCCCCCAGCAGCATTCAGATGCTTCTGCTGGGGCGAGCCGACGGCATGGCAGCCACTCTGCTCGCATCCCTGTTCCCAGGCTTCGAATGAGTTTCGCGGATTCGGATGACATGTGGCGCAGCCCCGACCAGAAGGTGCCGAAGATGACTTCTCGTGCTCGGACAGGAGATCCATCGAGTGGCATGAGCCACACGTCCCGCCCATCGGGTCGATCGCCGAACCGACATCCGCAACGTGATCGACCGTGTCGTAGCCATGTGTGTCGATGTTGGCTGGATGGCATGACCCGCAGAACGGGATGAAGGGCTTGGTGGCACCCGCTCTGGCCCCCGCGCGATCGTGGCAGGAGGAGTTGACGCACGTCGCGGGGGTCGTGATGGCGTTGTAGGTGCCGTACGTGTAGGTGCCGATGGCCTGCTGGTAGCCAACAGCCGGGTACGTCGGCGTTGCATGTGGATCGTGAGCTGGCGTGGCCGAATGGCACGCCTTGCACGCCGCCGGAGCATGACAGGAGTCACAGTAGTTGTTCGCGACCTTCAGAGTCTCGGGCCACGACCCGTTGACGTGAATGCGGTGCAGCGTGGCGGGATCCGTGTAGATCGATGCTGCGCTGTTGAAGTAGCCATACGGGGTGTAGGTGCGGCTGTACCAGAACACCGTCCGCGTCGGGAATCCGACGTGACAGCCGCTCGTGTTGCACTGGACGTTGAGCCCGTGTTCGAAATGGCTCCTCTTCCAGTGACACGGCCGACAGTTGTTCAGGTCCACCGTTGACGCCCCGAAGTCGACCTTCGTGAACGCACCGCTGCCTGTGGCAAGGTCGTGGCAGCCGAGGCACTCCTCGTTGGTCTCGAACGGGGCAGCAGGTGGATCAGCTGCCGCAAGCGTCGGCAGAAGCGCCGAAAGCGCGATAGCCGAAGCCAGCGCGCACGCGAAGACGATCTTCCTCACGTGTCCCATCAGTACACTCGCTCCTCCTCCGGATCCGCAGCCGCGCGGATCTCGCCAGCGATGTCTGTGGCCGATATGCCATCTGGATGATCCTGGGCGGAACTCCAGACAATAGAAAAACCGGCCATAGCACTACGGCCGGTTGCACCACTAGCTCCTCGTCCCCCAGGTGCCCAGTTCCGCGGGCGACGAATCACAGCTTCCGCTTGCCATGTCCGGCCCCTTGGCACCCCCACGTCTCGGGATGCCGACGGACTTGGTAGAGGGATTATGTGACCGTGACGAGTTGAGGGTCAATAGTGACGAGAGTCACAAATTGACCCTCTAGCTGCGAAAACGCTTCCGGGGATGCATGACAACGCAGATGGTATACCTGTATGGGTATACCTTCCTAATTATGCATAATCCTTGCGCAGACTACTTCAGGAACCCGCCGCCGAAAGCCTCCTAACCCGAGCCACATTTGCGCTGCTACGGTCATCACCGCACCTTCTGATAGTGGAACACCGCCCCGTGGCATGCGGCACACGACGTATCTCCTGCGTCCACTGCCGCCATCACGCCGGACGCCACTTCGTCCCCGTGACAAACCGCGCACTGCATACCTCTCCTGAGATGCTCATCATCCACGTACGAGCTGTGACATTTTCGGCATCCTGGCGACAGTGATGCTCCGGCGTCGTGAAGGAGGTGGTGTGATGCCTGAACATCGTGGCAGCCCGAGCACTGCGGTTCAAACCCGGCACCGGCCGCCGCAGCCGCAAGCGAGTGGCAGGCTGGGTTAACACACGAACTCACATCCGTGTACGCGGTGCAGGTGTACATGTTGGCCACACCGGGCGCCACCCTGTACGCGACCGACGGATTCGCCCCCGCCGTGTGATCGCCGTGCGACGGGTCCGCGACATGGCAGGTATCGCACGCTGCCGGCTCATGACAGCTGTCGCAGTACGGGATAGCCATCGCAATTGTCTTCGGCCAGGAACCGTTGGCGTGGATGCGGTGCAGTTCTGCCGGTGATTTCAGAATCGACGCCGCATTGTCGAAGTAGCCGTACGCGGTGTAGGTGTCGCTGTACCAGAACACCGTTCGGGTCGGGAAGCCGACGTGGCAGTCCGGCGTGTTGCATTGAACGCCGACACCGTGGCCCCAGTGTCGCGCAGGCCAGTGGCACTTCCTGCAACGACTGAAGTCGACGGCCGAAGCTCCGAAATCCACGATCGGCGCGCCGCTTGCGACGTCAGCGTGGCAGACGCGGCATTCCGTGTTGCCCTCGAACGTCAGCGCCCACGCGCAGGCTGGCGCAAGGGCGAACGCAGCCGCGCACAGTACCAGGAGACAGCGAATGGACCGCATGTCCTCCCCCTCCTCTTGGGCCCGGCAGTCACCGGGCGTGCTCTGTGGCCGGCCCTCTTGTCCCGAGTCGCCCCCGAGACAAGAAAACCGGCCGCTGTCCCACGGCCGGTTGCACCACTCGCTCCCCGTCGGTCAAGGTGCCCACATTCAGACCGTCGGATCGAAGCTTCCGTCGCCGACGCTCGGCCCCTCGGCTATTGTGCCGCGAGCGCTGGCTCTCTCACTGACAGGATTCCCAGGTTGCGAGTCACATCCTGCCGAGAACACCAGCCGGTCCACAGTTGCTCCCCGAAACCCCGCCTCCTGTGGAAACGCGCCTTGCAGCCGGTGCGATACGCCCTGCGCAGAATGGGTGATACCCTTGCGCCATGAGCTCAAGAAGACTGGCCGACAAGATCCTCGCACTCGTTGCCAGGGGACCCGACGGGGACCCGTCCGAGTTCGACGATCTCGCGCTCGAGGTATTCAGCCACCAGTACGCCAACAACGCGCCCTATCGCGCATTCTGCGGGGCTGCCGGAGTGTCGCCCGAGGCCGTCACGAGTTGGCGCGACATCCCGTCATACCCCACGGACGCCTTCAAGAAGGACATCGTTGCGTCGTTCCCGGTGGACGAGGCGGTCCAGGCGAACATGACGAGCGGCACGACGAGCGCGAACCAGCGCGGCCGTATCTTCCGCGACGAGCTGGGCCAGGAGCTCATCTACACCGCCAACCGCGTGATGACCGGAGCCTATCTGTTCCCCGACTTCGGTGAGGGTCAGCGCTGCCGAATCCTTATCCTCGCGCCGAGTCCGGAGGTCGCGCCCACTATGGGCATGGCTATCGGGATGGACCAGACGCGCGAGCACTTCGGCACGCCCGACAGCGCGTTCATGGTCAAGCGCAGCGGCGTGGACGTGAAGTCTCTGGTAGCGGCTCTTCGGCAATCGGAACGTGACGGAATCCCGGTCGCGCTCATCGGCGCTACGAGCGCCTACGTCTACTTCTTCAACGCCTGCCGAAAGAAGGGTATGTCGTTCAGACTCCCCGAGGGCAGCCGCATCGGCGACGGCGGCGGATATCGCGGCCGGTTCGGGGTGGTGACCCGCGAGGACTACTACGAACTGTGCGAGGAGGTCCTGGGCGTTCCCTCTAGCCACTGCGTGAACATCCTGGGCATGGCAGAAAGCGCGACCAACTACGCAGACGACGTGCTGCGGAACCACTGGCTCGGGAAGACCGGCGAACGCCACATGCCAACGCCGCCATGGACGCGCGTCGCAGCGATGTCGCCGGACACCGGCAAGCCCCTCCCGCCGGGAGAGGTCGGCCTGCTTGCGCACTGGGACCTCGTGAATCTGCCGACCGTGATCGGCGTGCAGAGCGACAACCTCGGCTACATGGACGACCGTGGAGGGTTCGTGATCATCGGCCGCGCCAAGGTCGTCGACGGCAAGGTGAGCGAGCTGCCGAGCGAGAAGACGGTAGGGCCTATGGGCGACAAGGCGGTCTTCAGGCTGCTCGAAGCCTACGTGAACTTCTCGATCGAGTTCAAGATGGGACGCGTCACCGACCAAGACGAGAAGTCCACCTGGGAGGGACTGCGCGAGGAGGCGGAACGCAGCAAAGGCAGCGACGCGGAGGTCATCGCGTCTTGCCCGACCGTCGTCGAGGAGATGGTCGCCGGAGCGGACGACCCCGAGGCGCGCGAGCGAGCGGACAGAGCACTCGAGGTGCTGGCTGGCGAGACTGACGTCGAGGATGATGACTAGCTAGTACCCCAGCAGGTACGCACCGTGGATCGAACGGAACACTACTGGCACGCCTATGAGCGCGAACACCACGATCGGCAAGGCGAGCATCGCATACCACGCAGACTTCTTTCCGTGCCATCCCAGTGTCAGCCGCACGTGCAGATAGCCCGCATAGACCAGCCACGAGATGAGCGACCACGTCTCGATCGGGTCCCATCCCCAATAGCGGCCCCACGCCTCGTTTGCCCAGATGGCCCCGGAGCCCACCATCACGGTCAGGAAGATGAAGCCCACAGCGATCCAGCGGTAGGAGAGATCGTCGAGGCGCGCCTGGTCGGGCAGCTTCGCCAGCAGGTCCGCTATCGCTCCCGATGTTCGCCGTTCGCGGAGGACGTACGCCAGCGCGATCACGAACGCAGCGATGAACGAGCTGTAGGACAGCTTCGCGAACGTAACGTGAATCGTGAGCCACCACGACGCCAGGGTGCCGGACAACTCTATGGGAGCCTTCGGGGCAAGCATGGCGCCGCCGATGGCAAGAAACGAGATCGGCATGATGACGATTCCCAAGACCCGCAGCTTCGGCCACCGCCACGCGATGATGCCGAGTAGTACGACCGTGGACCATGCCAGACTGGAGACCGCCTCGTAGTAGCCGATGTACGGTCCGTGGCCCACGCGCATCCAGCGAGCTGCGATTCCAGCAGTGTGCGGCACCAGACCCGCGACTGAGATCCAAAATGCGAGGTCGAGCAGACGGTCGCGACGGAAGAGAGCCCCCAGGGCGTACAGCACGCCGCCGACGGCGTACGCCGTCACAGCTCCCCACATGGCAAGGATCTCGAGTGTCTCGGATGTCATCGCTCACCTCCACTGTCATCTTCATCGCAGAACCTGTCCTTCAGCGCCCTCTCGACTCGCTCGCCGAACGTGGGATCCCCGCGCGAGTGCGATGTGTGCACGTGTAGCCTACGACCATCCCCATCTTCCACCAGTAACAGCCGTACCGCACGATGCGGGAGAACGACAGCCACCGACAGACCGATCGTGCCGATCACCAGCAGCGCGTAGATGTAGGGCACCGACCAATCATCGGCCACCGAAATCCGTACGTAGTAGTCGAGGTTCTGCACCCGCAGCACAGCGCCATTCGAGAGCTCAAGGGTGCCTCCCCGCGTGAGCCCGGTCGCGCCCGTGCTCTCGAGCCATCCACCGGGCTCTACGTACAGGGATACCGTGGCGAGCTCGTTGGTCTTTCCCTGCGCGGGAAGGTCGACCTCGACTCTGACGCCGCTCTCGGTTCCAGTGGCATCGTCGATGAGGAAGAACCCTGACGGCGAGGTGCCGGTGGGTGACGTCTCGTCGAAGTCCACGAGGGGACGTGCACTCAGTATCTCTTCACCGCTTGGGGTCTCCAGTGAGATCTCCGGGGAGACACCGTGTGCACCCATGTGGATGAGAAGGCTTCCGTAGCGCAGAGGGTTGTTCGGGTACACCCTTTGTCTCTTCAGCACTGTCTCACCATCGTAGAGCGTGAGCACGGGCGAGGGACCGCGGTGCCGGGTGCCGTCCATGTAGTTGAGGAGGAAGTCGGTCGCCTCTATCCGTAGCCCGCTGTGTCCCCGATACAGGGAACCCTCATCCAGGGCACCGTAGCTCTCGGCGGTGTCGATCCTCGACTCACCCACCGGGATTCCGATGGAGCCCTCCGCACGCATCAGCGTTCCAAGGCCCACGACGACGATCAACAACCCGAGCGACCAGTGAAACACCGGACTGCCCAGAAGCCCCCACCGTCCGCCTTCGGCTGTCACGAGATTCGAATCCGTGGTGACCTTCAGGCGCAGCGCGCCGAGCGCGCCCGCCGCCTGTTCGAGGGGCGAAGGGCTACCGAGTGGCACATCAACGATGATGGCGGGCTTCTCCCGCAGTCGCGCGATGACCCCGTCCGAAACCACGCGCGTCTGCCTCAGGCGCCTTCGCGTCCACATCGTCCTCTCCCAGGCGCACAGGAGTGTGGCCACGGCGAGGAGTACGACTGCGGTCAGGAAGACCGGCGCGGTGTATGCGTGATCCAGGCCGACAGCTCGCGCGAGCGCGGCGAACGGGCCGTATCGTGCTTCGAAGGCCGTTGCCTCCGCAGAATCGCGCGCGACCTGCGGGATCGTTGTGGCAATCGCGCTCCAGACCCCGATGCCAAGGATCAGCCAGATCGCCAGGCGGCGTGAGCGCAGGTGCCGAAGAGGTGACTTGCGGCCGGACATTTGTCACTCCACCGGTGTGAGCGCGTTGGCCTCGACGCTGTCGACCAGCCAGCGCCCGTCCTCGAACACGACCGTGTAGGTCGTGTCGTATGTGATTCTGTACTCGGGGCCGAGATACTCCAGCGCGTCGAGCGAGAAGTATCGGTACCGCCACTCCTCATACGCTGAAATCGTCGCAGTCGGCTCCGCTGTCGCCTCACTGCGCTTCTCGAACACGTCGATGTACTGCTCGATGCCGCGACCCTGCTGCCGGTTGAGTTCGATGTAGGAATCCACTCTCACGCCCTCCCACAGAGTGTGAGTCTGAGTTGACACCTCGGAGTTGGCGAGACGATAGGCCAGGCTGACCCAGTCGAGGTAGGACCTCACTGCACTCTCCGGCGTCGAGAGGTCTGGAGCAGACAATACGGGGGGCTCACCGGGACCCAACGACTCCTCACGCGGCTCCCTGTTGCCGCACGCGACGAGGATGACCGCGAGAGCAATGGCTGCGGCGATCAGCACGATCCTGCCGACTCTTGAGTTGAACGTTCTCACACTGGGCATCCTAGCGCCTGCGGCGAGCGGAGAGAAGGAGCGGGCGGCCCCAAAGCCGCCCGCTATCTCGACTTTGCCGATTGCCCCTAGGGCCAAGCGGGGGAAGTGAAGCTACCCGAGCTGTGCTCGCCGCAGGCGGTCTCGTAGCAGTAGTCCTTGTTCCAGCCGGTTGGCGTGTAGTTGCGATCTGTGATGTCTATGAGCGCGTCGCTCGCATAGGGCGCCGGATCGTCCGTGTAGCCGATGAGCCTGGGTCGCTTCCAGCCGTGCGGCACCTTGACGTGGCAGCCGGTACACCGCGCGTCGAAGGAACCACGGTCGTCGTGCTCTTGGTGCACGCCGTTCATGTTGCGGAAGTTCGTGTGGCACTTGATGCAGATGATGTTCGAGCTCACATCATTGGCGCTCCCGGTGTTCAGGTACGCCGTGGTCCAGTTCCCCGTGTAGTTCTCGTCCATGATGTAGCGCACGGACGAGCCGTGCGGACCACGCGCTCCGTTGGACGTAACGTCGCCCGCGTGGCAATCCGAGCACGTCACCATGGAATCGCGGCTCCACCCGTTGCCGGTCCGCAACCAGTTCGCGTCGGTAGGCAGACTCCAGGTGCGGTTGTTCGGACCGAGGTTGCTGGTCTTGGGCCAGATGTTGCCGACCACGTTGTGACCGGAGTCGTTGGCCGGGTTGAACTCGAGCGCGAGGTCGGTCGACGTGTAGTTGGTGCCGGATGTGGACGTGACGGCGAACGGCTGTCCGGAGTAGGCCGAGTGGCACTTGAAGCAGAGGTATGCCTCGTAGTCGTCCGTGCCGTCGCTGCCGAGGGTCACAGCGGTCTGACCCGTCATGACCTGCCAGTTGCCGGAGGTGCCATAGACGGGCTTGATTCCCTTGGCGCCCAGAAGGATCGAACCTGCATTGGCGCTGCCCGCGGTGTGCTTGCCAGGCTTCGTGAGGTGCGGGTCGTGACAGTCAACGCATTCTGCATGCCTGTTGACCGAACCGAGCCCGGACGCTCCGACTTCGGTGTCGCTGTGCTTGTCGGATGCTTCGACCGGATGCCGCCAGGTGTTGCCGGAGGCGGCGCTGAACGCGGTCTCCACGTTGACCTTCACGTCGGTCTGGCTGTCGATGTCCGAGTGACAGGCCCCGCCTGCGCAGTTCGGCATTGAGCGCTTCGCAAGGTGACACACGAAGCAGAGGTCTTCTTCGGCATAGGTTGTGGTGTTGTCACGCCTTGCATTGATGTGGCTCGGAGGAGACGCTCCGCCACCGGTGTAGTACGCGGTCGCCGCAGTGAGTCGCTGATTGTCGGACGCGTGTGGATCATGGCAACTCTCGCATCCCGGGACCATGTTGTTGACTCTGGACGTGGCATGCCCACCGCTCGTGAACCCGTTCTTGTTCCAGCCCGGGAAGAACGAGTACGCACTCATGTCGGACAGCGCCACACTGTAGGGCACAAGCGTGTTCGACTGGTTGGTGACGGCCGTGGGCGGAGCGCCATCGTGACACCTGAGGCAGAAGCTCGTCACCGTGCCCGAGTATGCGCTCTTGGTGTTGTCGGGATCGGAAGCCCGGGTCATGCTCCACACCGAGCCCGCCGTCCCCTTCTGGACGTAGTGCGTGTTGTGGCAGTTGTAGCAGGTCATCGAACGGCCGCTGGGCGCGGGCGTCCAAACGTAGTCAATCGACCAGTCATCCAGGCGTGGCGTCACCGTCGAGCCCGTGCCGCCGATCTGTGTCACGCTGAAGTCATCGAACGTGGACTCGGAGAACGTGCCGTCCACATGAGATGTGAGGCAAACGCCCACGAGCACGTAGGTATCCATGCTGACCGTCTGCGAACCGACCGTCGTCCAGGACGAGCCGTCGGAAGACATGTAGCTTGTGATCACGTTGCCAACGCGCGCCAGCTTGAGCCACACGGGAACGTCGCCCGCCTGATTCCCGCCGCTCGCAGCTGCGCCGTTCACCGCAGTCCGGTACTCGAAGTCGATGCCATTCGTGTCGGTCACGTAGACGCCAGCCATCTTGGAGCCCGAAGCCTGCGCGTTTGCCTCCGTCGTACCGGTCCGAAGCATGAGGCCAGCCTTCATCCAGCCATTGCTGCCGAGATTGTTGTACGAGGGCACGCGGACCACGGCTTCGAAGTCGTTGCCGGCAATCCAAGACGCTGCTGCGGGCTGGATGTAGGTGAATTCGCCCTGGTCGCCGGTACCTCCAAAGTCCGAGCCTTCGGCACGAATCGTGAGCTGTCCGCCAGACTCCTGCGGCCAATTGCTGGTGGCAGGCGGCGTCCCGCTCACGGTGATGTCATCCCAGTAGCCGTACTCGGTGCCGTCCGCACCCTCGACGCGAAGCCGGATGTAGGTCGTCGCGGTCGGCGACGGAATCGCGAGGTTGCTCTGCGTACCGCCGCTCGTGCCGCCGTTGCCCTGAATGGACCACAGATCGTTCCACGTGCTTCCGTTCGTGGAGTACTGGACGCGCATGTACTCACCGGCGTCAAGGCCCGCTCGCTGCCACTGGAATGACACGTTCACGTTCGACCAGCCGTTGAGGCCCATGGCGCGGCTGTCCAGCAGGTCGGGATTCGTACCGGCATTGCCACCGCGGATGTCGTACGTCCCCACTGGATCCCAGGCAGTGGAGCGCGCCCAGTCCCCTGTCTGCGTTGGGAAGTTGGTCTGCCAGCCGGGATCGTCCTCGAAGCTCTCGTAGAGCACGATCTGCGGACCCAGACTGTCCGGATCGTCGGAGCTGATGAAGTAGTCGGTCCACTTCGCGGTATCGAAGGAGTTGTCATCGAAGTTGTCAGAGATCGACGGAGGCGCGGGAGCGTCACCGGTGAAGCGAGCGCGAAGCTTGAGCGACGGGTGAGCGACCTTGTCGATGCCAATCAGCGAGTAGGGCGTGTCCGCCAGCGTCAGGCCGCTGACGAGCACGCTGCTGTCTGCACCGTCCAGGACGTCGAGTCGGAACGTCGAGCCCGCCGGCTGATTGCCGGTGTAGCGCAGGGAGTTCCACGAGTTGACAGTGCCTCCTGACGCGAGCACGGGCGTCGAAACCACGTTGCCGCTCGGCTGGTAGGAGCCCGCGACTGGATCGGCCGTGACAGCGACGTCATCGACGTGCTGGTACTCGTCGGCCATGTTGCATCGGCCGAGTATGCGGAACTGCATGGTCGCAGAGTAGTAGCTGGCCGGGATGCTGTCCGTGAACTGGCGGTACGTGGTGACGCGATCGTCAAGCGGGATGTCGCGTACCGTGTCCCAGCTGGTCGTACCCGTGTTGTAGACCTGCAGCTGGACGTAGTCCGTATTCTCAGTGGTGTTCGTTCCCATCAGCCAGAACGAGATCTGGACGTTCGTACGGCCTGCAGTGTCGACGGTCTTGACCATGAGCTCATCAGCACCGACCGTGTTCATGACCGCCGAGTACGTGCCTCCATGTGCGTTGCCCGAGTTGTTGTCGGTGCCCCAGTTCGACGAGTTCCAGTTGCCGAACCCGCCGCTCTCGAAATCGTCGTCGAAAAGCGTTGCGCCGGCCCCGCCGAATGGCGCGAGCTGCACGGCGCCAGAGACCCCGCTGCCGCCCGCGACCACAGAAGTCCTCGTGTGCGTATCCGTGCTGAAGTCGGCCTCGGCCGTCTGCAACCACGTCGCGCCCTCCGGAACTGGAGCGCCGATGCTTGCCGTGTACGGGTGCTTCGATGCCTTCGTGAACTGCGCCTTGACGTCGCGGCTGTTCCACGCGAAGGGCACAGAGCCGACGCTCCGCGTCTCAGTACTCGCGCTGGAATGGCATGCGAAGCACAAACCTGCCTGATTGTAGGTCGCAGCCGTCGTCCCGCTTCGGCGATAGTCAGCAAGACTCCCCGTCGCCGCCGCGTGCTCGTTGTGACACGCCGCGCAGTTGTTGAGCGGACCGGGATCGGTCACCCCGTCGCGCAGCGTGTACTGGACGACCTCGTCGTCGTGAGCGACGTTGCTCGGATTGCCGGCCGCGTCGTACTGCGCCTGGTTGTGGTCGCCAGAAGTGTTCGAGTACGCCGACGCGCCACCCTTGGCGGTCATGAACGTGAGCGCGCCGCCCGAAGCAGAACCGTGACACGCGAAGCAGAACGCCTTGCCGAACGGCGTCTGATCCGTGCTGTAGACGAGTGCGCTCGACGCGTCGCCCGGGTCGCTTGGTCCCTTGAGCAGCTTGCTGTAGCTCGTCGCGGGATCCTTGACCCCGGCCGCTTCGTTGTAGGGCTTCTTGTGCGGTGTGTGACACACGTCGCACTCCGCCCGCTGCGACACCATGAAGTCGTTGCGGTGCTGAGTCCCCGCGTCCGGCAACGGCGTGGCCGAGTAGTCCCAGAACTTCGCCTGGGCGTTCTTGGTCGAGCCGTAGCCGTACGAGGTCGCCGCATCCGTCGAGCCATGACACTGGTAGCATGCTTCGGCACTCTGCGCTCCGAGCGACCACCACGTCGCCGGCTTCACGCCACCATGCACGCTGTGGCAGTTCGCGCAGTTGTTGATCTGTTGGCCGAAGATGTACGTCCCGTGTGGATCCGCGGCGACGTAGGACGACAACGACGAGAAGTTGGCCGGCGTCGCGGTGTCGTACGCGCGGACCGCGTAGTAGTAGGTGTACTTCTTCGGGACGGTCTCGTCCGCTTGCTTGGGGACGACCAAAGATGTCGCCGAGCCATCCGCCGTATCCCACGAACCGAGCAGAGTCCCACCGGGAACCGTATAGCGATACACGCGGTAGTAGGCGATGCCGACGTTGTCAGCCGAAGTGATCCAGGAGACCTCGACGTTGGCCGTCCCGTCGGGACGCGCCCACGGGCCGCCCGGCTTCGTCGGCTTGGTCGTGTCGGCCGTGATCTCGCCGCCGGTGGCGAAGGTGAGATCGAGCGGCTCGACCAGGCTGTTGCCGGCAAGGTCGGTGACGGTGACGCCGATGCTCAGCGTGTAGGTTCCCTCCGCGAGCGACGCAACGGGATCGACGATGACCGCGCCGGCGACAGCCGAGTAGCTGACCGACGCATCGAGCTGCTCGCCGGTCGCCTCATTGCGCAGAGTCACGATGGTCCCGGTGACGCTCTTGGGATCGAGCGGCTCGGAGAAGTAGACGGCCAGGTCACCACTCGCATCGACCTTCGTGGCGCCGGGCGCGACGGAGACATCGACCACGGTCGGCGGGGTAGCGTCCCCGCCCGTGGAAATCTGTGCGAGCCGGAATGGCGAACCGATGCCGGCAACGGGGAGCACGCCTCCAGCCGAAGCAACAGCCGGAGCCGCGTTGAGGTATGCCTTCACCTGCCAGAGGCTCGCACCCTTGGTCTCCAGCCACGCGATACTCGTACCCTCGGCGTTCACCGCAACCATGTCGGACGCGCTGCGGTTGTCGAATGCGGAGAATGTCGCACTGTCGAGGTCGAACGTATCCACATGCAAACGCTTGCCGACAGAACTGTCGATCCAGTACACCTTGCCGTCCGCGACGCACGGGAGCGTCTGCTCCCCGATTTGCGTACGCACGTCGATTGGCGTGCCTGACTCAAGGTCGTAGGCCTTGATGTCCATGTCCCCTGCGGTACCGTCGGCCCAGGCGACATAGCGTCCGTCTGTTGCCGGCAGCGCCTCTTCGGCATCGGTTGCAGCCACATTGGTGAAGGCCGCACTCGCGAAGTCGTAGGACTTCACGTCGGCATCGTCGGCGACGCCGCCCGGTCTGATCTGGTATACGACCACGGATCCGCCGACCTTCGGCCGCGTGAGTTCCGCGTTGTAGCCAGAGTCGATCTTGAAGGGAGTTCCCGAGGCGAGATTGCGACCCCAGATCTCGCCGTGGTAGCCATTCGCGTGGTCTTCCCACGCTACGTACGTGCCCGCGATCGACGGTGCGATCTGGTCACCGGAAGCGTTGGTGACTACGACGGTCTGCCGGGAGGTGATGTCGTAGGCATAGATGTCCGCACCTGCGGCGGTACGACGCGTGTACACGACGGTGTTGCCGCTGATGGACGGTTCCACTTCGTCATCCGACGTCGAAGCTACTCTGAGCGATTCACCGGTGCTGGAGTCGTAGAGGAACACGTCATAGGAGGCGCCATCCTTGTCGGCCCACACCATGCGCGTTCCGGATACGTCGGGCGTCTCCGGTTGAACGCCGACGACCGTTACGGGCGTATCACCCGCTCCAGCGCTGACCCCGAGGGCAACCACCACGGCTACCGCGACCACTCCGGCGACACTCGCACGGTGCCACCATGTCCTCCACCTCACCGCGACCAACCTCCCAGGCTGTGGACGCGTGCACAAGCATCAGCGAGACACACCTCTTCATCCTCGTTATCGGTCCTCTTGTCCACCATTGATGTGAGCGTCGTCACATTTCGGGCGGATAGAATCCGATTCGCGTTGTGGAGAGGATGCCTCCTTCCTCGCCCTGCCTGACTCCCGGATACCGGCAACCCATCTTCAACGATGGGCGTTCAGCCCCCAACGATTGGGATACCCTCCCCGGGGTATCCCATCTCCTGAGCTCGGAATCTCGTTGCCAGTCGGTCGCCAACCCTAGCCGGGGGGGATGTGACAGTTGAGACAGAGGTCGTCGTTCTCCTCGACCTGGAAGTATGCGTTCTCAGATTCGTGCGGGAAGGTCTGGAATCGGGGGTTATTGGCGGCGTTCTGGCCGTCCGACGTAGTGACCGAGAAGACCTCGGCGCCGACTATCTGACCTGGCGTCGTGTCGCCGATGTTCCGCGCGTCCTCGTGACACTGCTGGCATATCGGATAGTGGCCGGACTGCTGGGCACTGCGTGTGATCGGCATGACGTAGCCGAAGTTGTTGCCCCCGAGCGATCCCAACTCTGTGGCGTTCGTACCCGTGCCCGTGACACGCACGATGTTGTCGTAGTAGAAGCCCGCCGTCTCGGTTTCGACCGGATGATTGATGACGCCCGCAGATCCGAACATGCGACCCTCGTGGCACCCGCCACACCAGCTCGATCCGTACTCATCGACGGACCACGGTGAGGATGTTGGCTGCTTCTTGAGCAGACGGTTTGTCGCAGGCGACAGAGGGTAGGTTGTGTCGGTCGATGTTCGCGTCCGATCGCCATAGAACGCGTTCACAGTGATGGCATCGTGCGGGCTGTGGCAGTCGCTGCACGTGAGATAGTCATCGGCGGCCGAGAAAGTCCTGGTTGTCGAACCTCCGCCGGGATCGCCGCCGGGAACCACATTTGTGACCTCGATGCGATGCTGGGCAGCAGGGGTGATTCCTCTTGCGTTGAGGACTCCGTACACGCCGTTGCCGCCGGTTCCGTCATGGCAGGTGTTGCAGGTGTCCTTGATCGTCGCTTTCGGCAGAAGGAGCACGCCCTCGGCCGGCGCAACGTGCACCGTGTGGCATGTCTGACACTTCTGCGTGCCGGTGGTGTAGCCGCCGTGCGGTCCTTTGCGGGTCGGTGCAACCGTGGGCGACGTGAAGCCCGACTCCAGACCGTGGCAGTCGGGGCATCCCGCGCTCGCCGAGGGGGTGAGTTCGTCGTATCCGTATGCCACGGAGACCGAGAGGGTGAATGCGCAAACGATTGCTGCGACTACGACAACGGTTCTCGTTCTCAAGCTATGCGGCCCACCAATCGCTCCAAGAGGCATGTAGCGGACACATGCACGTTTCATGTTATCGGATTCCTTCAATGGCCAACAGGGGGTGCGGTTACTCCACCAGCTCCAACACCTGCACGCGGTCGTTCTCCTTGTCGGCGACCACAACCCTGTTCTTGGTATCGTCTATTCCATTAGGGAAGTTAAACTCAGCAGGTTGCGTACCACGTCGCCCATATCGCCGAATGAACTCGCCTTGTGCCGAGACTCTCGTGAGGGCGTGTTCGAACGCATCGACGACCAGCAGCGAGCCATCCGACAAGACGGTGATTCCCCGGGGCAGGCCGAAGGTGTACTCGACCTCCTTGGCGATATCCGACACCGGTTCGCCCAGATTCCACAGGACGTCCCCCGTCTGGGCATAGGCGATGATGCGGTTGTGATTGGAGTCCGAGACGTAGATCGTGCCGTCGTCCGCAACTTCGATTCCGTTCGGGTGATCGAGATCTCCGGGTCCTGAGCCCGGCTTCCCGAACTGCGCGTAGAACTCTCCGTCCAGTGTGAATACGAAGACCTGGTACGCGTCGAGTGCGTACACCTTCCCCGCCCACACCGCCACGTCTGTCACCGCGATGCCGGTACCATCCTGGCCGGATGAGCCCTTGCCCACCTCCTGGAGCGGATCAGGGAAGCGACGCAGGAAGGTGCCGTCTCGGTCGAAGACCTGTATCTGATCGTTGCGGAAGTCTGCAACGTACACGTTGCCGTTCTCGTCCACGTCGACACCGAGCGGGAAGTTCAGTCGCCCCTCGGCCCACGAATTCTGTGCTCCGGGCAGCGGCTTGGCAACGCCGAACTCTCCGAACTCGAAGAGGAATTCGCCGCGCCCGTTGAACACGCAGATTCGATTGTTGCCACTGTCCGAGACGTAGATGTTGCCGTCGGCACCGAAGGCAGCAGACATCGGTCGGGAGAACTTCGGCTTCTCGCCCTCTCCGGGACCCTCGATGACCAGCAGCGGCTTCAAGCCCTCGACCACCTCACCGCCACTCCTCGTGAATCCTCCGCCGGAGAGAGCGAGCAACAGGTAGATTATCAGCGCAATGAGAACGATCGCCAGGATGATCGCCAGGAAGATGAATCCCTGTCGTTGAGTGAGATGGAGCCGCCTTCTTTCGGCCATCATGGTTGCACTCCGAGTCGTTCGAGGCCATCTCTGGCCTCGGCCATGTCCGGATAGTACTCGAGGGCAATGCGGTACCGGGCTTCGGCCCAGTCCGGATGACCCGTGTTCTCGTATGCGACGCCCATCAGGTACTGAAGGTCGGCTGCAGACTCATTGGCCTCAGCCGCCGGTCTCACCGCGACGAGGAGCGAGCGGTACTCCCCCTTGTCGGCGTAGTGCTGACCCAGCTTCTTGGCAGCGAGCACATGTGCCGGTTCGATCTCCAGCACGTCCCAGAACGCCGCTTCAGCATCCTTCTCGTCGCCCTGCGCCAGAAGGATCACACCCTTGTTGTACAGCGCTGCGGTGTTCTGCGGCGAATCGGCGATCACGATGTCGTACTCCGCGATCGCCTCCTCGAACTGACCTGCCTGCTGGTATGCCCAACCGAGTTCGAGCACCTTCTGAACGTTGGCCGGGTCTGCTTCGACTTCGGCTTGAGCCCGCCGAATATCGAAGTCCTCGGGAGTCTCGGGCGCGCTGCGTCCGACGACGCCGCCGACGATGTAGCCTCCGATTCCCATCACTGCGAGCAGCAGAACGAGTACCAGAGCTGCCAGCCAGACAGGAACGAGTTCGCGTTCCTCGGCATCGGGACTCTCGTCTTCGGCTTCCGGCGGCTGGGTCTCTTCCGGGAGCTCCTGGATGTCTTTGTCAGTCATTGGCCCGTCGTTCGAGAGAACTCAGATGAAATGCAAGAACCTGTAGCTCCGCGGCTACATCTGCGTGCCTGACGACCACGTCGTCGGGTACCTCGACGCGTGTCGGCGCAAAGTTGAGAATCGCCTTGACGCCAGCCGCGACTATCGCGTCGGTGACGGACTGCGCAACAGCCGCAGGCACCGCCAGGACGGCAATGTCCACATTCGCAGCCGAGAAGATCTCCTCGACATCCCCGATCGCCTGAACAACATGCCCGTCGAATGGCCGTCCTATCTTGTCCGGATCATCATCGAGGACCGCGACCACGCGGAAGCCTCGCTCGGCAAACCCGGCGTAGCCCTGCAGTGCAGAACCCAGGCGACCGAATCCGACGATCGCGACGTTGCGATGCTCTTCGATACCCAGCCACCGGATCAGATGGGCGACGAGCGCGTCCACGTCGTAGCCAACGCCACGTGTGCCGTATTCGCCGAGATAGGAGAGGTCCTTGCGCACCTGAGCTGCGTTGGACCCCACCATCTCCGCAATCTGCAGCGAGTTGACGACGGACTGCCTATGTACTTGCGCGCTCAGGAGAGCTTGCAGGTACGATGGCAGCCGCCGCACTGTCGTGCTGGGCACCTGCGAGCCATTCATCATTTCTCCCCGCTCGTCGTCTCGGCACTACTTCGTGACGATTCGACGGAACCATCTGCTGTTCCTGTTTGGCCTCCGGCTCCATCACCGCCGCCGAGACTCTGCTCGAGAGTCCTGATCGACTCCGACAGACTCGGGCGACTCCCCCCGGTCTTGGCGATCCGTGCTTCGGCGCGCTTGTAGGTGTCGACGGCATCCTGCAGACGATCGAGAGCGCGGTAGATATCGCCGAGGAGAATCAACCCATCGACGTATTTCGGATCCATCTCGACCGCGAACTCCATATGCTCGAGAGCCTCGTCCAGCTGATCCTTCTCGATGAGTGCTCGCGCCAGCTGGAAGCGGATAGCGGGACCGTATGGCTCCGCCTCGACACCCTTGCGTCCGATCACGATCGCCCGGTCGTACATGAGATCTACGGAACCGGGATCATCCCTGAGACGGTGAAGCTCCGCCCCGAGCGTATAGAGGTTCGTGGTGAATACGTAGTTGTCGTACTCCCACGGCACGAAGTCGATGGTGTCGAGCAGCGACGCCTCCGCCTTGGCAAAGTATCGAAGCGCCTGCGCGGCCATAGACGCGCGCTCGGCGACGTCCTGAGAAGTGCCTGCGGCCGTGTAGTACGCGACTACCATGTCGACGTTCGCAAGCCCGATTTCGGCCCGATACATATCGTTCCACGGGTTCAGCGCGACTGCCCGCTCGGCTTCGGCAATCCGCTCGTCACCCCGCTCGCGCGGCATGAGGCGCGACTTCAGATAGTGGTTGTCGGCGACTATGTAGACGACGTTGCCGATCGACAGTGCTGCGACAAGCACGATCCCGACACCGGCGACCGCAACGCCCCAGGAGTGCGTCTTGACCTCACGGGTAGTGGCGAGCGGCGAGAGCACGACCGCCATCGAGAGCCACAGCAGGAACGACGAGCCGGTCACGGAGATGCCGAAGCTCAACGCCAAGAGATAGCCCGCCGCAGCCGCCCAGAACGACGCGAGGACGAGCCGATCGGGCTTCGCTTGCTTCGCAAACACGATGGGCGCAGAAAGGACCGCGACGGTGATGAAGAGCCCGTACAGCAGCAGGAGGCCGGGAATGCCCACGGCCGCTGCGAGCTGGAGCGGGTAGTTGTGGACGTTGTCGGCGACCGACAGATAGCCGGCGTCGGCGACGTATTCGATGGGCTTGTAGCGAGGGAACACGAGGCGGAACGTATCCAGACCGAAGCCGGTGATGGGCCTGTCCTTGATCGCATCCCACGCGGCCTGCCAGATCTCGAAACGTGTCCGAGAGCTCGCGTCTTCGAAGTTGAAGATCGACTGCACGCGCTTCGACACGTTCATCACCGAAGTCGTTGCGCTCAGACTCCTGATCACCACGGCCGTCACGGCCACCCCGAACAGCCCCGTGAACGTCCAGTCCACTTCCCGGAATCGCACGCTCTGCCTGAATGCGCAGAAGGCAAGAACGAGCAGGGCGATGGTGCCGCCGATCCAGGCGCCACGCGTGAATGCGGTAACCCAGCTGATGACCGTGAAGCCGAAGCCTGTCCAGTAGATGCCGCGCCACACCGAGTCCTCTTCGGACAGTGCAAGACCCAGTGCGATAGCGAGCGGGAAGATCAGGAAGCCTCCGAGAAGGTCGGGGTTTCCGTAGGTCGAGAAGGAGCGATTGGCCTCGAAGGGCAGGTTGCCCCAGCGAACGGGATCGTAGCCGACGAACTGGGCGAACCCGTAGATGGCCACGAACGATCCGGAGAAGAACAGGGATCTTGCCAGCGAGCGTATTCGCGAGGCCCTGTCGAGGATCTGTGTGCCGACGAAGAACATACCGGCGTACGTGAAGAACGTCAGCAGGCCCTCGAAGCGACGATACTTGCCGAAGATGGCTGTCGGTACGTGGATGGAGAACACCGTCGTCACGACGAACCACGCGAGAACGACGCCGATCAGCCAGTCGATCTTGGTGCGGCGTATCTTGCCACCCTCAACGAAGATGTGCCAGAACCAGGCGCCCAGAGCGATGAGGGTGAATCCCCGCTGGAAGAACACCTTGACGATGTCGAACTGATCGAACGTGAGCGGGAATCGCTGACCGGGTAGCCACGTGAGGTTGCTCGTGGCGATCGGCACGACGATGACGAGGAGATGCAGACATACCCAGATGACGAGCTGGGCGCTGGTCATCCTGTCATCCCGCGCGACCGCAGTCGCCGCTCTCGCGGCGGGCGCGCCAGTCTTGTTCGGTCGTTTGGACTTCGCCAAGGCGATCTCCTTTGTCTGCTTCTAGCGAGCGCCTCGGCCAGTGAGCACCACGCGGAGGGTCTCGATCACTATCTCTACATCCATCGTCAGGTTCTGATGATACATATATATGAGGTCGTACTTCAGCTTTCGCTCTGGAGTCGTCGCGTACCCACCGCTCACCTGGGCGAGACCGGTCACTCCCGGTTTGACCTTGAAGCGCTCGGGATAGCCTGGAATCTCCTTCGAGTATCGGGCGACGAAGAACGGCCGTTCTGGGCGCGGGCCAACGAAGCTCATGGATCCCGTCAGAATATTCGCCAACTGCGGCAGCTCGTCGATTCGGAAGCGCCGAAGCACGCGGCCAACTGCGGTTATCCTCGCGTCATCGTCCGAAGCAAGAACAGGGCCGGTGGAACTCTCCGCGTCGCGAACCATCGTGCGGAACTTGAAGACCCTGAAGGGGCGCATGTCCTTGCCCGTCCGCTCCTGCACGTAGAGGATCGGCCGTCCCATCGTGAAGAGGATCGCCAGTGCCGCCCCGAGCAAGAGCGGTGACATGACAACGACCAACACCAACGCAAAGACCGTGTCCGCAATGACCTTCAACGTCGAGTACCACGGCGCTACCGACGAGCGCGTGATCTCCATCAGTGGGATATCGGCGACGATGCTGTCCACCTGGCCGATGAACACCTCGTAGAGCTCGGGAACCACGTCCACGCGTACGTCGGCTTCTTCGGCAAGCACGAGATCCTCGATGAGCTCGCGAAGGGCGATTGGCGATACGACGATCACGCGGTCCACGCGGTGTTCCGCGACGACGGCCGACGCGTCCGGCACGGTGCCGAGAACGGCCAAGCTGGAGCGCTCGGCCGCCGAAACGTCGGCGTCCCCGGAGACCGCGAGCGTGCCGACCACCCGGTATCCCCAGCGTTCGCGGCGGCGGA
>JAENZW010000176.1 GCA_016841065.1 Actinomycetota bacterium | reverse complement strand
TGCGCGCGTGGGCGTCGACGGCCGCCGCAAGTAGTGGGTCGTCAGCATCGGTGGGTGCGTTCGTCTCGCTCACCGACGTGAGATCGATCGCGTCCGTGATCGGCGCGAGCCATGCCGGTACATCACCTGCCAGCGCGGCCTTGACCGCCCCGCAGTCCTCGTGACCGAGCACGACCACCAGACGCGCGCCGAGCGCTTCGACGGCATACCGCACCGAAGCAAGACCCGCCTCGGAGATGACGTGGCCGGCGGTCCGAACGACGAACAGCTCGCCGACGCCGACGTCGAAGACGGCCTCGACAGGAACCCGCGAGTCCGAGCAGCCGAGGACAACCGCCCAGGGGCTCTGACCCTCCAGGAGGCCCGCGCGTTCTTCGGCAGAATAGCGGGCGCGAGCGGAACCCTGGGCGAAGCGCCGATTCCCTTCGCGCAGCCTCGCTAGCGCTTCTGACGCCAGCACGGGCATTACGGTTCTCCTGAGCTCTAGCCGGAAAGCATGCGTGCGGACAGTGTGACAGAACCCGCGCTATGTTGCCGCAGGTCGAGTGCCGATATACTTGCCAGAGCAGCAGCTCTGGAGGAGCGAACAGTGAATGCTTCAGGGCCGCGCCGGACGCCCGGCGCGACTGCAATTCGGTTCATGGAAGCGCAGGCGGGTTGTGGGGCATGGCCGCAGCGACCCTCGCTGCGCTGACGTGGCTGGGCATGGATCTCGCCGCCGGGGCCACGTACTCACATCCCCCCATCCCGATCTGGAACATGGTGGTCCGTCTCGGCTTCTTCCTTGTCACGGTCGTACTCCTCGACGAGGTGCACCGGTCTCACGACAACCTGCGAGAGCTGTCGCGCACCGACGCGCTTACTGCCTGCGCGAACGCCCGGCAGTTCTACGACCGCGGCGCACGGGCCGGGCGCTGACGGTCGTCTACATCGACTTGGACAACTTCAAGAGCGTGAATGACCGCATGGGCCATTCATGTGGAGACGAGCTTCTGCGAACGGTCGCGACGGCGCTTGAGGGTGCCACCCGGACGACGGATCTGGTCGCCCGTCTCGGCGGCGATGAGTTCGGCGTCCTCTTGAGTGACCTAGACGTTGACGGGGCGAAGGCGGTCGTAGACAAGGTCCACGATGTAGTCAACGAGACCGTCGTCTGCAATGACTGGCCGGTCACGGCGAGTATCGGTGCCGTCACGTTCGTGAATCCGGCACCCGGGGTGGACGAGATGATCCGCGAGGCGGACACGCTCATGTACGAGGCAAAGCGTGCAGGGAAGGCTCGGGCCTTGCACACGATCTGGCGTGCGACGTAGCTGCCCTTGTGTTTCGCCCGCGCGAGGCAGAAGATTGTGACACGCGGCACATGCCCCGCACGCAACGATTCCGACCAGCAAGCATACGGAGGCAGCTCATCCGCTCGAGATCGACGATCCTCGTCCTGTCCGTGGCGTGCGCCGTGTTGTTGGCCACTGCCATGGCTGGGTGCACCCAGAATCACGACGGCGATGCTGCGGCCGACTCCACGGACTACCTCGCCGCCTTCGCCGGGCGGGAAGGCATCGTCAAGATTGCCGGGGGAACCGCGCACCTCGATATCATGAACGAAGTCGCGAGACGGGTTCGTGCGTACAACTCCGCCGTCACCATCTCGATCGAGGGTGGCCACTCCGCGCTCGGCGTGCAGAAGGTTGCGGCGGGATCTGTCGACATCGGCAACACAGGGCGCGCACTCCTGGCCGAAGAGCTGACAGAGAACCCCGATCTCGTCTCGTTCGAGTTCGCTCGGGATGCCGTGGTGATCGTGGTGAACGGTGACAACCCCATCGAGTCGGTCAGCATCGAGCAGCTGCGGGACATATACGCCGGCAAGATCACCAACTGGTCGGAGTTCGGCGGTTCCGACCTCGCCATCCACCCCTTCTCCTACGAGCCGGGCAGCGGGACATACGAGATCTTCCACGACCAGGTCCTCGAGGAAGAGAAGCTCGCGGACAGCGTCATCCGGATAGCCACGATGGCGGACTTGCGCCGCCAAGTCCCCCGCGATCCGTCTGCCATCGGCTACACGGGTCTTGCCGAGACGTGCGACGAGTGAAAGGTCGTCGCACTCGATGGCGTGGAACCCACCGAGGGCAACATCCTCTCGGGCTCCTACTGGCTGACCCGCGGCCTCTACATGAACACTAGGGGCCAGCCTGACGGCATCGTCAAGGCCTTCGTCGACTACGTGATGAGCGACGACATGAAGGGCTTCATCCGAGAAGACGGCTACATACCGACGAGTGGTGTCTCGGACTAGTAGAGTTCGATCAGCGAGTCGGTCGGCGCGTGCGAATCCGTGAGCAACGGTACGTCGGCGACCGGGACCATCCCGGTGTAGAGGTCGTCGGCGAACCCCTCGAACTCCTCGATTGTCACGCGCCCGCCCAGGCGGGCCTCGATGCGGTCGCGCACGGTCTCCTCGGCGATCTGCGCGTCCGTGGCCAGCACGATGATGTTGCGGATGTCATCAGGGGCGCCGCCCGACCCCAGCCCGATCGGGAACGTCCACAGCTTCCCGAAGACGCTTCCCGCGGTCCGGTACATGCTGCGGAACAGCTCGCTCTTGTCGCCCGAGACCGCGGAGATCACGTTGTACGCGAGCACGCCGTCCGGCGCCATTCGTTCCTTCACCTCGCGGAGGAACTCCTGCGTCGTCAGGTGGAACGGCAGCGCGTCTGAGTAGTAGGCGTCCACGATCACGATGTCGTAGGTGTCCTCGCTCGCCTGGACGAAGCGTCGTGCGTCTTCGGCGAACACTTCGAGCCGCTCGTCTTCGGGCAGACCGAAGAACCGCCGGGCGACATCGATCACGACCGGGTCGATCTCGACCGAATCGATGCTCATCTCGGGGTAGTCTCGCCAGTAGCGCTTCGTGATGGCTCCGCCGCCAAGCCCAAGCACGAGCACGCGCTTCGCGTCAGGCTTCAGCGCGACCGCGAGATGCATGTAGTCCGGGTACGGGATGTGGCTCGTGTACCCGTCGGCTAAGTCGATCGCGGACTGGTGGCTGCGGTCGAACCGCAGGTGTCGGGTTGTGGCGTCTTCGGTCACGCTGACGCGGTGATACTGGGTGTCGGCCTGGAAGAGCACGGTCTCGCCGTACGAGTTGCGCGCCGGTGCCGGCGCCACGCGCACGAGCGTGTACGCGCCTACGACGACGCTGCCGACGACGAGTGTGAGCGCGATTTGCGCGGAGAAGCGGACGACCGCGGGCGGGCGTCGGCCCGCCAGCGCTGCGGGCAGCTCTTCGGCAGGGCCGAAGGCGACGAGTGCGAACGAGGCGAGGGACGCGGCGCACACCGACAGCCCGGTCCACACGATCAGCGGCTCGAGCGAGAGCAGCGGGATGAGCCAGAATGAGGTGGCGATCGTGCCGACGATGCTGCCGGCGGTGGAGACCGCGTACAGGCCGCCGGCGCAGCGCCCGATGTG
>JAENZW010000175.1 GCA_016841065.1 Actinomycetota bacterium | reverse complement strand
GGCACCGCTGTTCAGGTGGTGCACGCGGCTGCCACCATCCAACGCGTCTAGTGCGCGATGGTACGGGACGTGGACGTGGCCGACGCAGATAGCATCCGCGTCCGCCTCCGCCACGAGTCGCGCGAGATGCTCGTCGGTGCGATCGGGCAACAGATACTCGTTGACTCTCCGCGGGCTGCCATGCGGCAGCAGCACGCGCACGCCGTCAGCATCGAGCCGCATCTCGCCGGGAAGCGCGAGCAGCCAGTCCTTGTCGGCATCAGAGAGCACGCGCGCCGTGAACCCGTAGCTGACCGCACCGTCAGCCTTCGCCTGGTCGGTGGCGTGGAAGCACCCGCAATCGCCCGACCGGTCACCGATGCCTTGGTCGTAGTTGCCGCGAATCGTCGGGGTGCCGAGGGAGCGCAGGCGCTCGATCACGTCGCCTGGTCGTGGCCCGTACCCCACGAGATCGCCGAGACAGTACGCGCCTCCCGCGAGACCCGCCGCGTCGATGTCGGCGAGAACCGCATCGAGCGCCGCCAGATTGCCGTGAACGTCGGAGAACAGGGCGAGCCGGGGCATGCGACTCGTCCTACCTCGCCTCGAGGACGACCGCATCCACCCGCGGGAGCGCGCATTCGGCACGCGCACAGACGGCCACGCGTGTGCGCTTCGCGATCCACACGAGCGTCAGCATCAGCGGCACCTCGACGAGCACACCGACGACCGTCGCGAGCGCCGCGCCCGATGTAAGCCCGAAGAGCGCGATGGCCACCGCTACCGCCAGTTCGAAGAAGTTCGATGCGCCTATGAAGCCTGCGGGCGCGGCAATCGGGTGCTCGATTCGCCAAAGGTACGCCCAGCCGTACGCGATGCCGAAGATCAGGAACGTCTGAATGGCCAGCGGAACCGCGATGAGCAGGATGTGCAGTGGGTTCCCGACGATGATCTCGCCCTGGAAGATGAAGATGATGACCAGCGTGGCGAGCAGTGCAACGATCGTGGCCGGGCCGAATCGCGGCAAGAACGATGTGTCGAACCACTCCTGCCCATGACTCTTGACGAGAGTCACGCGCGTCGCCCAACCCGCAGCCAGCGGGATCACGACGAAGAGCACGACCGACAGCGCCAGGGTGTCCCACGGAACCGGCACACCGCTCACACCCAGGAGCAGCGACACGATCGGCACGAACGCGACGAGCATGATGAGGTCGTTCACCGCAACCTGCACGAGCGTGTAGGCCGGATCTCCATCGGCGAGGTACGACCACACGAACACCATCGCCGTACACGGCGCTGCGCCCAGGAGTACCGCTCCCGCGAGGTACTGTTCGGCAAGCTCGGGGGTGATGAGCGACTTGAAGACGACGTTAAAGAAGAACCACGCGATGGCGAACATCGTGAACGGCTTGATGAGCCAGTTGACCACGGTCGTCACGATGAGGCCGTTTCGGCGTTCGCCCACGCGCTTCAGCGACGCGAAGTCGATCTGCAGCATCATCGGATAGATCATCAGCCAGATGAGCACCGCGACGGGTATCGAGATCTGCGCGTAGGTGAACTTCGAGAGCCAGTCCGCCACGCCGGGCCAGCCGTTGCCGATCGCGGTGCCTGCCGCGATGCACAACGCCACCCACAACGTGAGATACCGCTCGAAGACGCTCATGCGCTTCCTTTCCTGCGTTTGTGTAGCCATCCCGAACGCCCCCTTTGCGCTTCAGCCGATGCGCCTCGCTCCAACCGCCGCAAACCCGAAATCTACGCCGTCCACACAAGGTACAGTGCCGCCACGACAAGCGCGACTCCACTCACCTTCATCAGGGTTGGTGTCGCTCGCGAAAGACTACGGGCCGCGCCCAGACTGCCGGACGCAAATCCCACAAGCATGAGCGGCACACCCTTGCCCAGGCCGAACACGAACAGCATGACCCCGCCTGCGACGGCACTGCGCTGAACCGCCGCCATCGTCGTGATCGCGGCCAGTACCGGCGTGGCGCACGGAGTCGCTACGATGCCGAAAGCCATGCCGAAGAGAAGCGCGCCCAAGACGCCGGCCCGTTTTGTCACGCGCGGACGCATCTGCAGAATCCTGTCGAACGGAAGCTCGAGCACACCGAGCATGTGGAGGCCAAGCAGAACGCATACGCCCGCAACGGCATACGTTGCCCACGATCCGACCAGAAAAGCCTTCCCAAGGAGCCCCGCGGCAACGCCGAGAGCGGCGAACACGAGACTCATGCCGAAGACGAAGGTCGCCGCGAGACCGAGTCCCCGCCAGTAGGTGCTGCGCGAGCGCGCCGACGGGTTCTCCTCCGTAGACTGCGCGACCCTCCCGGTCACGTAGCCGAAAACGGCCGGCATCATCGGCAGGACGCACGGTCCAAAACCCGCGAGAACTCCGCCAGCGAATGAGACAGCGAGAGGAACGACGCCCAGCTCGCCCGCGAGGCGCTGCGCGAGAACGCTCTCCATGCTCACTGCGCTGTCTCGCCCACGATCGCGTCGAGTCTCTGGCGCATCTCGTCTTCGGACAGCGGGCCGGTGTGAGAGTCGATAACGCTGCCGTCGGATCGAAGGAAGAACGACGTCGGTATGTACTGGAATGCGAAGCGCGCGGCAAGCTGCTGAGCAGCCGGATCGGTGGTTATCGCGTTGACGAACGTGACCCTGTCGGCATAGTCAGGGAGCACACCGTCGGCCACTGCGGAGATCTCGACACACGGATCGCACGTCAGCGAGTGAAACAGGATGTAGATGGGTTTGCCGGCCTCGAGCGCCGCTTCGTAGTCCGCAACCGCATCGTTGTTCGCCGAGGTCATCGACCCGGCGTCGGCCACCTGCGATTCTGGTGCGCGGCCTTCTCGCAACACGAATGCGAGTGCGATCGCCAGAGCGACGGCGACGACGATCATGATACGTACGCCCATGGACATCGGCTCACGTGCGCGTGGTTCGTCCTCTGTCATCATCGCTCCGATCGGTCTAGCCCAGCACCCAGTTGAACAGGTATCCCATTCCCGTGATGGTGACGAAGTTGATGCCTATGAAGATCGCGATCAACTTCGGCTTGATGACCTTCCGTAGTATGACGAACTCGGGAAGAGACAGGGCTACTACCGCCATCATGAATGCCAGCACGGTTCCCATCGCCACGCCCTTGTCCACGAGCACGCTCACGATGGGCACCACGCCCGCCGCGTTGCTGTACAGCGGTATGCCGAAGAGGACCGCGAGCGGGACCGCGAGCGGGTTGCCCTCACCCGCGTACCGCGCGAGCGCGTCAGTCGGGATATAGCCGTGCATGACCGCGCCGATGGCGATCCCCCCCACGACGTACGGCCACACCTTGCCGACGATCTCGACCACGTACTCACGTGCGTACGCAAACCGCTCGGCGCGGGTCATACCGTGCGCGGGTGCCTGGCCCATCCGCATCTCCCAGACGTAGTCCTCGACGAGATGCTCGAGACCGAGCTTGCCAAGAATGATCCCGCCGACGATCGCCACCACGAGTCCCGAAACCATATAGAGCAGCGCGATCTTCCAACCGAACATGCCAAGCAA
>JAENZW010000174.1 GCA_016841065.1 Actinomycetota bacterium | reverse complement strand
AGAATGCAGCCATCTCGAAATCGGAGGTGAGGACCGTCGCGTCGTAGAGAGGAAGAGCATAGTCGGCGATGAAGCGCTCGCGCTTGGCGTCCGGCTAGGGCGCGGCGCGCACGAGCAGAGTGATCCGGCCGACATGCGGCACGCGTACCGGTCGGCCCCCAAGCATCTGAACGACGCCGGCCACGTCGGCGCGCGCGATGGGCGCGTCCGGCTCAACGTTGGCGTCTCCCTGCGTGACGATCTCCTCGCCCTCCACCTCGATCACGCGGTGGATCACCATCGTACCGTCGTCGGTGCTCCGGTAGACGACGATCATCCCGGGCTGCACCGCCGCGTCGGACAAGCCCTTCACCAGCACGAGATCGCCTCGCTTGAGCGTGGGCCACATCGACGAGGACGTGATGGCGGCCAGCGGGTGCGGGGTGTCCAGCACCCACGACAGCACCCTCGGAACCGCAGCCGCAATGCCTACGATGACGACGACCTCGATGACCAGGGCGCCGACGCGCCACCACCAGGGCCTGCGTTTGGCGGGCTCTTCGGCCGCGCGCGCTTCCTCCTCGACCTCGAGGGCTTGCTCGCTCACGCTGACTCCTCGGTCACATCGAGATGTAGGGCAGCCGGAAGATGAGCACCGCGCCAGTGTAGCTCTTCGTCGGCGACGATGGAGGGACCTTGAGCTTGAACGAGACCTGCGCGCTCTCCCGTCCATCGAGCACGAAGCGCGTCTTGTCGACATCAATAAGCTGGCTGATGCCCCCGACCGTCCAGACCACGATGTAGGCCGGCCGGTTGCTGTCGTTGTCGATCGTCACGAACCGGGTCTGCCCCGCCCCTTTGGGGATGTCGCCGAAGTCGAGTGCGTCGTCAAGCGGGTTGATGCCGAGGACGACGCCATCGATGACCTTGACCGTCGCGTAGTACTTCTGCGCCGCGGCGAGTTCCACCGCCGCCGTCAAGACGACCGACACGACGAGCGCAAGGACCACCAGTCGCGCGGTCGATATGCGCGAGACGCGGTCCTTCAGACGCGAGAAACGCTCCTTGACGCCCGCAAAGTCCATCCGTGCCATCTCGACCCCCCTCGAGGTCCTCGGATACGATACCTGTGGGGTCATGCCGCCCCCCGCACACGGGGGCGGCACCCCCCACTCCTGCCCGCATCGGGTCGAGACAGATCCGATGCGGGTTCCACGCTCGATCAGAGCCCAGGCGGCCAGGTAGTCCCGTCCGCGTAGCTCAGACCATAGACCTCCACCCAGATGTCAGCGCCGTAATCGGCTTCTCTGGGAGCGATCGGGCCAGAGTAGTCCATGCCCACCGCACCGACGATGCAGGGCACATAGAAATCGATGCCCCAGATGTCCTCGATGTCGCCTACGGCCTTGTCTAGCTTCGCTGCCGCTTCCGTGTCGACGTCAGGCTCGTCCAGGGAAACCTTGTTGATGTATGGCCTGAGATCGTCGTAGAAGAACAGCTCCTCTATGGATGCGACAACGCCGCCGGCCTCATTGGGATTGACCGCCATACCGCCGGTCCAGCCGGTCCAAGTCGACCAGTACTCGGCATACGCCGGGTTGATGGAGTACAGCTTGATGCCGTACATACCCATCATCCCGAGTTCGTTCTGCAGATCCAGATCGTCTCCGGTGAACATCACCTCATCCGCACCTGGATCGCCGCCCGTCGAGAACGGGGACGGGAACGGCGGAGACGCTACGCCTGCATTGAGATCATCATCGTGCGGCACATTGTCGCCGAACATGATCACGACCTTCTGAGCGTCAGCACGCCAATCGAAACCCGGGTTGGCCCATGCCTCGTGAATCATCCGCGTGTAGTTCTGCGGACCGTCTCCACCGACGCCGAGGGTCAGACCGTTGATCGTCGTCTTGACCGCGTCACAGTCTGAATCCAACGGATGGTCGAGGCTGAACGCGTAGTCGGGATCCGAGCCATATGTCGCCGCATACCCATAGCTTTCGTAGTAGTCCGGGTAGTCGACGTGGCTCATGACGCCCACGCGCAGATCGGGACCGATCATCTTGAGAGCATCACACATCGCCCCGGCCTCGGCCTTCGCCTCGTCGATGTACCCGCCCATGCTACCGGTGAGGTCGAAGCTGAACACCACGTCCAGCTTGTCCGACGGAGTCTTCGGCTTGCGCCTCTGCACCAGGCGATAGAACACGTCATTGACGCGGTCTTGTGCCATGAAGGACTCGCTCAGACCGACCCTGAAGTCGGCCGTGAGTTCCTCCTGTGGGAACACCACGCCAAAATCGACCTCCTTGGGTGAAACCTCCAGAGCGTTCTCGATATGGGCCTTCACGTTGATGACGTGGGCCTCGAACGCTGCGAACAGCGGCACCAGCAAGGCAATCGCCAGAAGTGCGATGAGAATCTTGCGTGTCCTCTTCATTTACTGTCACCTCCCTCCCTCGTGTGTTGTCACAGAGATGTGGCACGTGTGCGGCGCCCACACCTTGGTCGGCTCGCTCATGGCGAGACTGCAGTCACGGAGATGGGCTCCGTGCTCTCGCTGTGCTGGACGCCGGCATCGTCCTTCCACTTCAGCACGGCCCCAGAATTGAGTGTGTAGACTCCGGGGCTCGTGTATTCCTGCTTGCCGGCCGGGTTGGTCTTGGTCGCGACGGTGATGATGAGAATCCCCCGGTCCCACGGTCCGAGTTCGCTCGTGGTCCAGCGGATCCGGTCCTGGGTTCCGGAGGAGTTGGTGTACTGCTCGAACGTCCAGCTCGGACTGGAGCACGCATAGGTCACCTCGTAGTCGTCGAGACAGTCGAGTTGCGCTCCGAAGCGATCCGTGATGACCAGGTCGTGCATCGTCTGGCCCGACGTGTTCTTGACGACGACGAAGAACGTCCATTCGACCCGCGTATTCGTGGTTACCACACGGGGCCCGACCGGGATCTTGTACAGGCGGTCCCCATAGCTCAGGCCGAGGACCTCGACGCGGATGTCCATGCCGTAGTCGTCCTCGGCAGGAGCGATCGGCCCCGTGTAGTCCAGGCCAACGGCACCGACGATGCAGGGCACCGCGAAGTCGATCGCCCACCGGTCCTCGATGTCGCGCGTCTCGGCTCCACCGCCAGACGGTAGCCAGAAGTTCCCGAGATCGCCGAAGGCGAGCCCGTCGGGGTCGAACTCTACCGTCTTCGTGACCTCGACGTACGGTCGAAGGTCCGCGTAGAGCTCGGCGCCGCCCGGCGTCGTTGGCTTGCGGTCGAGCACGAGCCGGTAGAACACGTCGGCGACGAGTCACTGCCCCATGAACGAGTCGCTCAGGCGCACGGAGAACTCCTCGCTCAGCTGCTCTTGGGGAAAGACGATCCCGAAGTCGACCTCGGCCGGATCGACGTGCAGCGCGTTCTCGATGTGCGCTCGCACGTTGACCACATGCGCCTCGAACGCCGCGAACAGCGGCATCAGCGCCAAGGCGAGGATGACGCCGGTCGCTAGCCGGCGTATGCGCCTGCGTTTGCGATGCGCCGTGTCCGTCGATCTCACCTACTCCCCCACGGGGCGATCCCCGACGATCTCGATACGGATACGCACCCGG
>JAENZW010000008.1 GCA_016841065.1 Actinomycetota bacterium | reverse complement strand
GTCGTGTGCGGAGCCGAACGTGACGAGCGCCGGGCCACCTCCGCCTGTGACCACCAGGCCGAGCGCATCCTGGCCGAGCGCGATGCCGGCCGCCTGGATCGCAAGGCACGCCAGCAATGCCGCTACGGCACCCTCAGATGGTCCGAGCAGATAGCCGGCCAGGATCGCAGCGGTCCAGAGCGGTCCCAGTGCTGTCCCCGCAAACGCGAGCATGATGAGAAGGAAGGCCCGTCCGTTGTCCTGGCCGAGGTACTGGATCGCAGCAAGTCCTACGATCAGGAACACCACTCCTGCGAGGAAGTCGGCAGCGAGGAGGGGAATGCCCAGAGCGATGATTGCCGCAATGATCGCGATTCCTGGAGAAAGCAGGGACAGCGCCCCGATCGTGAGAGCTATCCCGTAGGCCGCACCCACGGGCTGGAACTGCATGGCGCTCATTGTCCAGCCGGTGCTCGCTGCGAACGCGCCCGCTCGCAGCCAGCGCAGAAGCGTCTCGTTGTGCCTCACGACCCTCTTCTGCATGTGGACTCCTTGCCTATTCTGCTACGGATATCTTGCGGCCAGGGCGACGCCTGCGACCAGGGCCCAGCCGACGGTACACACGACCAGACCCGTGGTTGCTATGAGCATCTGCCGGGCCCGCTCCTCCGGCTTCTTGGCGAGAGCGAGGATGATGCGCGGAAGGAATGGAACGAACAGAAGCGCGGGGTGCACCAGCACGCCGAGTGCGAGCGACGCACCGCGCTCCACCATACCGGCGACGCGCCCGAAATCGTATGGCAGCAGTTCCATGTTCCACGAGTCTGGTCCGACGGAGTTGTTGATTTCGAAGACGATGATTGCACCCATGAAGGTGACGGCGACAAGTGCACACAAGAATGCGACCATGGCCGTGGACATGGCGTATCCAAAAGTAGCGATTCCCTCGGGATTGGTTTGCGCCTCGGCCAAGGCCACGAGGAGCACGATCGATGTGATGTGGAGTGCCTGGTCGACGAGGAACACCGAAAGGCCGCTTAGGCTGGTGCCCATCCGAGCCCGGATGGTGATGACTTCGATTGCGACGTGCGCTGCCATCACCAAGAGCACGATGTTCCAGAGAGATGAGAGGTCCCGAAAGAGGATGATCGCGGTGCACGTGCCTATGATTCCCACATGCAGTAGGAGGCCGGCGACTCCTCTTCGCTTCGCGACAACCAGCCAGCCGGGCTGGAGTACGAAGTCTCCGAGAAGATGACCTAGATACAGATTGAGTAAGAGCGTCATCCGACCTCCGGCAGACCACACACCTGGTGACTATTGTGCATGATGGAAGCGTGAACGTCTGCTATAAAGTGAGGTATCCCAGATTGGGAGCACCGGGCGCTGACTATCTCGTCCGCGCCGATCGAGGGAGGTCCGGCGTATGGCGCACGAAGAGTTCCTCGGAAGAGTACCCATATTCGCGAACTGCACTCCGGATGAGATTGCCGCAATTGCCGGTGTCGCTCAGGAGAGTGGTTTCATGCCTGGGCAGATCATCGTCACACAGGGTACTCCCGGTCAGGCCTTCTATCTGATTCTTGCCGGCAGGGTCGAGATACTGCGGGATGGGCAGTCCCTCGGGGCGTTCGGCCCGGGTGACTTCTTCGGCGAGATGTCGTTGCTTGACCAGGCCCCTCGCTCGGCAACGATTCGGGCGATCGACCCCACGACTTGTCTCATGCTCTCGAGTTGGGACTTCAAGGCTCTTCTCGAACAGCACCCGTCCATTGCTGTGAAGCTACTCGAGGTTCTTAGTAGGAGACTACGGGTGGCCGACGAGCGTATCGGCCGATAGACGGCGGAAAGAGGGAATCCATGGTGACAGTGCCGACGGGCGCCGTCCTGTTCAACGCGGTCGCTGACCGCATCCTTGCTGCTCATCTTGTGAGAACCGGTCACAGTGATGTGATGATCGTGCGTGGCAAGAGCTCAGTCGGCTCGGATGTTGATCTCGTGCATCGGGACGGCGGGAAGACCGTTCGCGTGAAGGTAAAACCAGACGCCTACTTCGGTATTGACCCGGTCAAGGTACACGACAGGGAACTGCCGTTCTATCGATCTGATGTGAGCCACTATGCGTTCGAGGCGGTGGCCGACAGCCTCACCCGCGAACCCGGCTGGGTCTTCCGGTCCGACGCGGATGACCTCTACTACTACTTCTTGACGCTGGGCCAGAGCGAAGAGGAGGTTCGGGCGCTCGTGGCCGAGCCGGACGAAGTGTTCTTCACAGAATTGACCGTCGAGCGCGATGAGCTGTGTGTGCTGCCGATGGACGCCATCAAGGATTGGTTCGGAAGTCGCTTCGAGGAGTACACGCCGCGTCCGGTGGCCGTTGGTGACCATACGGCGTGGTATCGTCTGGTGCCACGTGCGCACATCGACGGATCCGTTCCGGGTGTCAGGATTGTGGGCTCAGTGTTCCCGACATCGCTCCCCTAGAGTGTCTGTCGTCGCGAGGAGCGAGTCCGGTTTGGGCCGCGTAGGTACGCCCGGCACCGTTGTCGTTCGTTGACACTGGAAAACCCGATGCAGTACTATCCCTATGCCTTCCCGCCGGGCGAGCAACTTGAAAAGTGCAGAGAGCAGGTCTTTTTTTTCGTGGGGGTGTGCCCGAGTGGCTAAAGGGGACGGGCTGTAAACCCGTTGGCTACGCCTACCTTGGTTCGAATCCAAGCGCCCCCACCACAAGAGCGCTTCCCGAGCAACGCGGGATGACCGCCCACATAGCTCAGTCGGCAGAGCACTTCCTTGGTAAGGAAGAGGTCACCGGTTCAAGTCCGGTTGTGGGCTCCATGCGACATCGCCGGGCAGGCCGGACAGGCTTGGTCGGCTTCGATGGCGGTGTAGCTCAGCGGCTAGAGCACACGGTTCATACCCGTGGAGTCACTGGTTCGAATCCAGTCACCGCTACCATGGCGATTCACGTCGGGCGCGTGTCCTGGCGTAATATGCACGATACGAACATAGGCAAGAAGACCCTTTGGACGGGTCGCGGTCGGCCGAACCGGCCGGCTCCGTCGAGCGGTCTCGTGAGGAGGAGACTCATGGCCAAGAAGAAGTTCGAGCGCACGAAGCCGCACGTGAATGTCGGCACCATCGGTCACGTCGACCATGGCAAGACCACCCTGACCGCGGCCATCACCAAGACCCTCGCCGAAAAGGGCTGGGCCGATTTCACCCCGTTCGACCAGATCGACAAGGCACCCGAGGAGCGCGAGCGCGGTATCACTATCGCCATCGCACACGTCGAGTACGAGACGGAGAACCGTCACTACGCACACGTGGACTGCCCGGGTCACGCCGACTACGTCAAGAACATGATCACAGGTGCTGCGCAGATGGACGGCGCCATCCTGGTCGTATCCGCCGCTGACGGCCCCATGCCGCAGACTCGCGAGCACATCCTGCTCGCCCGCCAGGTGGGTGTTCCCTACATCGTCGTCTTCCTGAACAAGGTCGACATGGTCGATGACGAGGAGCTCCTCGAGCTCGTCGAGATGGAAGTCCGCGAACTCCTGTCCGAGTATGAGTTCCCGGGCGATGACACTCCCGTCATCCGCGGTTCGGCGCTCAAGGCGCTCGAGGGTGACGAAGAGTCGAAGAAGGCCATCTGGGAGCTCATGGAGGCCGTCGATTCCTACATTCCTGAGCCCGAGCGTGATGTAGACAAGCCGTTCCTCATGGCAGTCGAGGACGTCTTCACGATCACGGGTCGCGGCACCGTCGCCACGGGTCGTGTCGAGCGCGGCGTGGTCAAGGTCGGAGAAGAGATCGAGATCGTCGGTCTTCATGAGGAGACCAAGAAGACCGTCGTCACAGGTGTCGAGATGTTCCGCAAGCTCCTCGACCAGGCTCAGGCGGGCGACAACGTGGGCGTGCTGCTACGTGGCGTAGCCCGTACCGAGATTGAGCGCGGCCAGGTTCTATGCAAGCCGGGTTCAATCACCCCGCACACTGAGTTCATGGGCCAGGTCTACGTGCTCACGAAGGAGGAGGGTGGACGTCACACTCCGTTCTTCGACGGCTATCGTCCGCAGTTCTACTTCCGTACCACAGATGTGACCGGAGTGGCGCACCTCCCCGAGGGCACCGAGATGGTCATGCCCGGCGACAACGTCGAGCTTCGTGGTGAGCTGATCGCCTCGATCGCCATGGAGGACGGTCTGCGCTTCGCGATTCGCGAAGGCGGCCGCACCGTGGGGTCGGGTAGAGTAACAAAGATCCTCAAGTAGTCGTCGCCGAATTCGTGCGCGGCGGGGCTCGGCGCGGTTAGGCCGAGCCCCGTTGTTCGGCGTTTTTGACCTGCTTGAGCGGTTTGACAGTGCCGAAAAATGGGTGCTAGAGTACCCTACCGCGTCGGCGCACGGATGAGCGTGCCCGTGCGGTCGCTAGGAGGATTTGATGAGGACACTCGTCACGCTGGCCTGCACGGAGTGCAAGCGCCGGAACTACACGACAAAGAAGAACAAGCAGAGCAATCCCGAGCGCATCGAGTACAAGAAGTACTGCAAGTGGTGCAGGACTCACACGGTGCACAAGGAGACGCGGTAGGATTCCTACTCGGGTCGTTTGACACAGGGCAGTAGCTCCAATTGGTAGAGCGCCGGTCTCCAAAACCGGATGTTGGGGGTTCGAGCCCCTCCTGCCCTGCCACGATGAGAAGACCGCCGCGGCAGTAGAGCGTCGGTGAACGAGAACCGCACCATGCGGCAGACGGGAAGATGAAGATGGCCAAGGCAAAGAGGCCGAATGTGTTCGTCCGATTCGGGCGATACGTTGGCGACGTACGCACGGAGATGAAGCGCGTCGTATGGCCCACTCGCGAGGAAGTGCTGAACTCGAGCCTCGTCGTGATCCTCACGCTGTTCTTCTTCATCTTGTTCACGCTGGCCGTCGACACCCTGACAACAAGCGTTGTCGGCTTCATCTCCCGAATCGGAGGCTAGCCGAGTCAATGGCAAAGAAGTGGTATGTCATTCACACGTACTCGGGGTACGAGAAGAAGGTCAAGACCAATCTCGAACACCGCATCGAATCGATGGGTATGGGTCACAAGATCTTCGAGGTTCTCGTGCCGACTGAGCCGGTCACTGACATCAAAGAAGGTGGCCGTCGAGTCACACAGGACAAGAAGGTATTCCCGGGCTACATACTCGTCCAGATGGAGTTGGACGATGACTCGTGGTATGTCGTGCGGAACACCCCGGGCGTGACGGGCTTCGTGGGTTCTCAGGGCAAGCCGGTACCCTTGTCGAGAGATGAGTACCAGCGAATCGCGAAGCGAACGCAGGCCACCGCCCGGCCGAAGACGTCAACGGACTTCACTGCCGGCATGGCAGTCAAGATCAACCAGGGGCCGTTCGCCGACTTTGATGGCACCATAGCTGAGGTGAACATCGATCAGGCCAAGGTCCGCGTATTGGTTTCGATCTTCGGGCGCGAAACGCCCGTGGAGCTCGAGTTCGATCAGGTCTCCAAGTTGTAGATCACTCGTGGTTGTCCTGGCGAGAGTGATGCCTCGCCGGGAGCTTCTCACGACGAGGCGATGAAGTTGGAAACGGGAGAGGGCCTCTCGGCCTATCACCCACAGACAGAGGACGTGACACTAAAGCGATGGCCAAGAAGATCGCGGGCTACATCAAGCTTCAGATCCCTGGTGGCCAGGCCAACCCCGCCCCGCCGGTGGGTCCGGCCCTGGGCCAGCACCAGGTGAACATCATGCAATTCTGCCAGGCATTCAACGCCGCGACGCAGGACAAGATGGGTACGATCATCCCCGTTGAGATCACGGTCTTCGAAGACCGTACCTTTGACTTCATTATGAAGACGCCGCCGGCTGCCGTGCTCCTCAAGCAGGCAGCAGGCATCGAGTCTGGTTCTGGCGTGCCGAACCGCGAGAAGGTCGGCACTGTGACGCGTGCGCAGGTGCGTGAAATCGCCGAGCTCAAGGCCCCGGACCTGAACGCCAACGACGTCGAAGGTGGAATGAAGATCATCGAGGGCACTGCTCGCTCGATGGGTGTGACCGTCGAGGACTAGTTGAGGACACGGTCTTTCCTGGCCGTGCCACGTGGGAGGACCCGCCCGGTCCGCTGACCACTAGGAGGAACCATGAAGCAGGGCAAGCGTATGCGTGAAGCTGTGAGCAAGGTTGAGAAGACGCGGCTCTACACGCCGCTCGAGGCGATGCACCTCGCGAGAGAGACTTCCGCCGCCAAGTTCGACGAGACCATCGAGGCTCACTTCCGTCTCGGGGTGGACACGCGGCAGGCGGACCAGCAGGTGCGCGGCAGTGTGTCACTCCCGCACGGTACGGGCCGGAGCGTCCGGGTGGCCGTGTTCGCCGAAGGCGAGAAGGCGCGCGAGGCGGAGAGCGCCGGCGCCGAGATCGTCGGTTCAGATGATCTCGTCGAGAAGATCACCGGCGGGTTCATCGATTTCGACGCGGTTGTAGCCACACCCGATCAGATGTCCAAGGTGGGCAAGCTGGGCAAGGTGTTGGGTCCCCGTGGTCTGATGCCGAACCCGAAACTCGGTACGGTGACAATGGATGTCGCTCGAGTGGTGGGTGAGCTGAAGGCCGGCCGCGTTGAGTATCGCGCGGACAAGTTCGGTATCGTGCATATGGGTATCGGCAAGGGCTCATTCGAGCAGGTGCAGCTCGTCGAGAACTACGGCGCGGTGCTGGACGAGATTCTGCGCGCGAAGCCGGCAGGCGCCAAAGGCCGCTACATCAAGTCGATTACCGTTGCGGCGACGATGGGTCCTGGAATCAAGGTCGACCCTTCAGTCATACGCGACTTGCTCGAGGAGTAGCCAGTTAGACCGCCGCCAGGGGTTGCGCTCCAGACCGGCTGGCGGCATACTACCGGAGCACTACTGACAACACCATAGCGTGCACGACCACTGCCGAAGACAGCCGGCGCCCGAGCATCGGGCTTGATGGGCCGAAGATACGCAGGCCCGCCAGCCGAGGCGGAGTAACCTTGCGAGAGTGTTCTCGCAAGACCACGATGAGATATCGCTCGTGGCCTCCGCTGTTTCATCCGGCGGAGGCCACGTTGTTTTCCGGCGTAGCGGGATGCGTGGCCCGGGAGCGGAGACGATTGTGTCCCCGCAACAGGAGCGGCGCGTCGCGCACGTGCGGAAAGGAGGGATGCTGAAGATGCCGACAATGGCGAAGACCGAACTCGTTGGTGAGATCAAGGACAAGATCACGGGCAGTACCGCGATGATCATGGCCGACTACCGCGGCTTGTCCGTAAAGGACATGCAGGAGTTTCGCAGGAAGGTGCGGGAGTCTGGCGGAGACGTCAAGGTCTACAAGAACCGTCTGACCGAGATCGCTATTCGCGAGCTGGCACTGCCGAGCATGGACGAGTTCCTGCAGGGTCCGACCGCCTTCATCTTCGCGACCGAGGATCCAGTCGGCCCGGCCAAGGCAATCATGAGCTTCGCGAAGGAGCACCAGGCGCTAGAGGTCAAGGGCGGCTTCATGGAGAACGCCGTCGTCGATGCCGCTGGCGTCAAAGCTATCGCATCACTACCGTCTCGCGAGGAACTGATCGCGAAGCTGATGGGTACGATGCTCAATCCCGTTCGAGGTTTCATGTCGATGGCGAATGCCCCGGCTTCGGCCCTCGCACGCGTCATGAGCGCAGTCGCCGATCAGAAGGCCGCTGCGTAGCCCGGTTTGTGGACAGGTTCGATTCGATCGCGCGGGTCGTGCGATCGTGATGAGAAGACAAGGAGTCATTCAAGATGGCAAACATCACTCGTGAAGAGGTTCTTGAGTGGGTAAAGAGCGCTCCTGCGCTTGAGCTCGCTGAGCTAGTGAAGGAAATGGAGGACGTCTTCGGTGTGTCCGCTGCTGCCCCGGTTGCTGTGGCCGCCGCTGGTGGCGCCGCCGAGGAAGCCGTCGAGGAGCAGACCGCTTTCGACGTGGTCATCGTCGGCGCTGGCGACAAGAAGATCCAGGTGATCAAAGTCGTGCGCGAGCTCGATGGGTCGCTCGGACTCAAGGAAGCCAAGGAGCTTGTTGACAGTGCGCCGAAGGCCGTTCTGTCGGGCGTGGACAAGGACAAGGCCGCAGAGGCGAAGGCCAAGCTCGAGGATGCGGGTGCCGCAGTCGAGGTCAAGTAGCCTCGTCCATCGGTCTCAGAGCGCGCCGTGTTGAGTGAATGACATGGCCGGACCCGCGAGGGTCCGGCCATTCGCGGCGCAAGAATCGAGAAGAAAAGCATTGACCCCAGAGGCTCGTCTGGGTATTTTAATCATTTGCGACCATTGTATCGCTCCCACACTGTCTGAAGGAGGAATCGCCTGGTGCCCCGCGGAGAAGGTTCCCCCGTAGTTAGCGCTGGCCGCCGTCAGCGCCGCACCTTCGCAAAGATTCCCGAGATCCTTGAAGTCCCCAATCTCATAGCGATTCAGAAGGACAGCTTCGACTGGTTCCTCGATGAGGGGATCCACGAGACGTTCAAGGATATCTCACCTATCGAGGACTTCACCGGAACGCTAGCCGTCGAATTCGGCGCTCATGAGTTCGGTGACCCCAAGTACTCGGTAGACGACTGCAAAGAGAAGGACATGTCATATCAGGCGCCCCTCTTCGTTGAGGTGCGCTTCATCAATCGCGAGACCGGTGAAATCAAGGAGCAGCAGGTCTTCATGGGCGATTTTCCGCTCATGACGGACCGTGGCACCTTCGTGATCAACGGGACCGAGCGGGTTGTCGTCTCGCAGCTCGTGCGTTCTCCGGGTGTCTACTACGCGGAGGAACTCGACAAGACCACGGACAAGATTATCTACACCGCGAAGGTCATTCCTGCGCGCGGTGCGTGGCTCGAGCTCGAGACCGATCGACGCGATATCGTTTCCGTCCGCGTGGATCGCAAGCGCAAGCAGCCCGCCACGGTGCTCCTGAAGGCGCTCGGAATCGCCGAGACGCGCGAGGAGATTCTCGAGCTCTTCGGCAATGCCGAGTGCATCGAGAGAACGCTCGAGAAGGACTTCACCGAGACGCGCGAGGAAGCGCTTATCGAGATATACAAGCGACTACGTCCCGGTGAGCCACCGACGGTCGAATCGGCCCGCTCTCTACTCGAAGGCCTGTTCTTCAATCCGCAGCGCTACGACCTTGCGAAGGTCGGTCGGTACAAGCTTGACAAGAAGCTTGGCCTACAGATGCCGGACTCGCAGACCACCCTCACGAACGAAGACGTTCTTGAGTGCGTGCGCTATCTCGTGAAGCTGTGGGAGGGCGCAGGCGGCTACGAGATCGATGACATCGACCACTTCGGCAACCGTCGCATACGCAGCGTGGGTGAGCTCATCCAGAATCAGTTCCGCATTGGTCTTGCTCGCATGGAGCGGGTTGTCCGCGAGCGGATGACGACGCAAGACGTCGAGGAGATCACGCCGCAGTCGCTCATCAACATTCGCCCGATCGTGGCATCGATCAAGGAGTTCTTCGGCTCAAGCCAGTTGTCGCAGTTCATGGATCAGACGAACCCGCTTGCGGGTCTGACCCACAAGCGCCGTCTCTCGGCGCTCGGCCCCGGCGGACTGTCACGTGAGCGCGCCGGTTTCGAAGTGCGCGACGTGCACCCGAGCCACTATGGCCGCATGTGCCCCATTGAGACTCCTGAAGGCCCGAACATCGGCCTCATCGGATCGCTTGCGACCTTCGCGCGAATCAACGCGTATGGCTTCATCGAGACGCCATACCGAAAAGTCGTGAAGGGCAAAGTAACGACCGACATCGAGTATCTGACTGCGGACGTCGAAGAGCGGTTCATCATCGCGCAGGCGAACGAACCGTTCGACCCAAAGACAGGGAAATTCGGCAACGAACGCGTGCTCTGTCGCCTGAAGGGCGGCGAGCCCGAGGAGGTCGAGCCCAAGCGGGTCGACTACATGGACGTGTCGCCGCGGCAGATGGTCTCAGTCGCAACGGCCCTCATCCCATTCCTCGAGCACGACGACGCGAACCGTGCGCTCATGGGTTCGAACATGCAGCGACAGGCGGTGCCTTTGCTGAAGCCGGCAGTCCCGCTCGTCGGAACCGGTATGGAGCACCGTGCCGCAGTAGACACGGGCGAGATCATCGTCGCCCGTCGACCTGGCGTGGTGGAGGAAGTCGACTCTCAGAAGGTCATCATCCGCGCAAGCGACGGTACGATCGACGAGTACTTCATGCCGAAGTTCATGCGGTCGAATCAGGGCACATGCATCAACCATCGCCCGATCGTCTCCGAAGGCGAGAAGGTCAAGACGGGCGAGGTCATCGCTGATGGTCCTTCGAGTGAGATGGGCGAACTTGGCCTCGGCCAGAACCTGCTCGTCGCGTTCATGCCCTGGGAGGGCTACAACTACGAAGACGCCATTATCATCTCCGAGCGTGTCGTGAAGGAGGACCTTCTCACTTCGATACACATAGAGGAGTACGAGGTCGAAGCACGTGACACGAAGCTCGGTCCAGAGGAGATAACCCGCGAGATTCCGAACGTCGGCGAAGACGTGCTCTCGAATCTAGACGAGGACGGCATCATCCGGATCGGCGCCGAGGTCTTCCCCGGCGACGTTCTCGTCGGCAAGGTCACGCCAAAGGGCGAGACCGAGTTGACCGCCGAAGAGCGTCTTCTTCGCGCTATCTTCGGCGAGAAGGCGCGTGAGGTTCGGGACACGTCGCTCAAGGTTCCGCACGGAGAGACCGGTCGCGTTATCGCGGTCAGGAAGTTCTCGCGCGAAGCCGGCGATGATCTGTCGCCAGGCGTCAACGAACTCGTACGCGTCTACGTTGCTCAGAAGCGCAAGGTCCAGGAGGGCGACAAGCTTGCGGGCCGTCATGGCAACAAGGGCGTCATATCAAAGATCCTCCCGATCGAAGATATGCCTTTCCTGGCAGACGGCACGCACGTCGACGTCATCTTGAATCCCCTTGGCGTTCCGAGCCGAATGAATATCGGGCAGTTGCTCGAGACTCACCTCGGCTGGGCTGCGCATCACGGATGGTCTGATGATTCGAAGCGCAAGTCCTCTGTTGAGGGACCCACCTACGTCGCGACGCCTGTGTTCGACGGGGCGCGTGAGGCGGAGATCTCAGACACGCTCGAGAAGGCCAACAAGAATGTTGCCCTCAAGCACTCCGAGCGCTTCGGCAAGAAGACCTCAGAGAAGTTCGTGCCGCAGATCACTCGCGACGGCAAGGCCGTTCTGTTCGATGGACGCACCGGCGAGCCGTTCCGCGAGCCGGTCACCGTCGGCTTCATCTACATACTCAAGCTGCTTCACCTGGTCGACGACAAGATTCATGCGCGTTCGACTGGGCCGTACTCGCTCATCACCCAGCAGCCGCTCGGCGGCAAGGCACAGTTCGGTGGCCAGCGATTCGGCGAGATGGAAGTGTGGGCCCTCTATGCGTATGGTGCGGCCTACGTGCTCCAGGAGATTCTCACGATCAAGTCCGACGACGTGCTCGGCCGCGTGAAGGCCTACGAGGCCATCGTCAAGGGCGAGAACATCCCCGAACCGGGCATTCCTGAATCCTTCAAGGTTCTCGTGAAGGAGATGCAGTCCCTGTGCCTCGATGTCGAGATCATCTCGGAGTCAGGTGAGGGGATTGAACTCAAGGAAGAGGACGAAGACATCTTCAAGACCGCCGAGGAGCTTGGTTTGGATCTCGGCGGCATGGACGCGGGTTCGTCGGCTACGTCAGAGTCAACCGACGCGCTCGAGGAACTCATCGAGAGCGATATCGCCGCACTCGATATCGCCGACTTCGACGAGGGGGAGTAGCTTTGCTCGACGTCGATGTGAACAACTTCGATCGACTCCGGATAGGCCTTGCGTCCTCTGAGCAGATTCGTCAGTGGTCGCGTGGTGAGGTCAAGAAGCCGGAGACCATCAACTACCGCACGCTCAAGCCCGAGAAGGACGGACTCTTCTGCGAGAAGATCTTCGGTCCGACGAAGGACTGGGAGTGCTACTGCGGCAAGTACAAGCGTGTCCGCTTCAAGGGCATTGTCTGTGAGCGCTGCGGTGTCGAGGTCACGCGCGCCAAAGTGCGTCGTGATCGCATGGGCCATATCGAGTTGGCAGCGCCCGTGAGCCATATTTGGTACTTCAAGGGTGTTCCAAGCCGTCTCGGCTATCTGCTCGATATCGCGCCGAAGGATCTTGAGAAGGTTCTCTATTTCGCTTCCTCGATCATCACCTCGGTGAATGAGGAGGAGCGCGAAGCCGACCTGACGGCGCTCAAGGAGGAACTCGAGGCGGATCTCGAGGGCCTGGACGCCGAGAAGGCCGAAGAGCTTGCGGCCATCGCCGAGGAGCGAGACCGTCTGGTCTCAGTCGCTCGCGGCGAACTCGAACCTGAGGATGGCGACATCCTTGACGACGAGACGCCTGTCGAGGATCGCGTGAAGAAGCTCGAGAAGGAATCCGAGCGCGACTCCAAGGACATCGAGGAGGACTACGCGGAGCGCAAGCAACTCCTCGTCGAGGCTTTCGAGACTTTCCAGAAGCTCAATCCACGAATGCTCATAAATGATGAGACGCTATATCGCGAGATGAAGGTGCGCTTCGGGGACTACTTCCGCGGCGGCATGGGTGCCGAGGCTGTCAAGGACCTTCTGCGCCAGGTCGATCTCGACGAACTTGCACTGGAGCTTAGAACTCAGATCAGAGAGGGCAAGGGGCAGAAACGCCAGAAGGCCGTCAAACGCCTGAAGGTCGTAGCCGCCTTCAAGGCTTCGGGCAATCGTCCCGAGTGGATGATTCTCGAGGCGATTCCGGTGATTCCGCCGGACCTTCGCCCGATGGTACAACTCGACGGTGGCCGGTTCGCAACGAGTGACTTGAATGACCTTTATCGCCGCGTCATCAACCGCAACAACCGTCTGAAGAGACTTCTGGATCTAGGCGCGCCCGAGATCATCGTCAACAACGAGAAGCGCATGCTCCAAGAAGCCGTTGATGCGCTGTTCGACAACGGTCGCCGTGGGCGTCCGGTCACGGGTCCCGGCAACCGTCCGTTGAAGTCGCTTTCCGACATGCTCAAGGGCAAGCAGGGCCGTTTCCGCCAGAACCTGCTCGGTAAGCGAGTCGACTACTCCGGTCGTTCAGTCATTGTTGTAGGTCCTGAGTTGAAGCTGCATCAATGCGGCCTGCCCAAGGCGATGGCACTGGAACTCTTCAAGCCGTTTGTGATGAAACGCCTTGTCGACCTTGAGCACGCCCAGAACATCAAGGCCGCCAAGCGTCTCGTCGATCGTCAGAAGGGCGTTGTCTGGGACGTTCTCGAAGAGGTCATTCGAGAGCACCCGGTTCTGCTGAACCGCGCACCTACCCTGCACCGTCTGGGCATCCAGGCGTTCGAGCCCGTGCTCGTCGAAGGCAAGGCGATTCGCATTCACCCGCTCGTTTGCACGGCATTCAACGCCGACTTCGACGGTGACCAGATGGCGGTGCACCTCCCGCTGTCAGCGGAGGCCCAGTCCGAGGCCCGCATACTGATGCTCTCGTCGAACAACATCAAGTCGCCTGCTCACGGGCGCCCGTTGACGACGCCGACGCAGGACATGGTCATGGGTCTGTACTATCTGACCGCAGCGCGTCCGGGCCAGCCGGGCGAAGGGCGTTCGTTCCGAAGCCCCGACGAGGCCTTGCTTGCGTACGACAACCGCGCCGATCTCGACCTGCAGGCCGTGATCAACGTTCGTCTTGATGAGGACATCGTTGAGGAGTACGTCGAAGATGGGCCGATCCTGACTCGTCCACGGAGTGCTGGCGAGCGCATCGAGACGACCGTCGGCCGAATCACCTTCAATCGTTCACTGCCCGCGGACCACCGCTACGTCAATCACGAGATCGACAAGAAGGGCGTCTCCAGGATCGTTGAGGAGTGCTCAAACCACTACACGACGAACCAGATGACGCAGGTGCTCGACGAGCTCAAGCGTCTCGGTTTCCACTATGCGACTCGTGCCGGTTTGACGGTTTCCGTGTATGACGCCGTCATCCCTGCCAGCAAGCCGGCTATCCTCAACGCTGCAGAGGAGGTTGTCGGTACCATCGAAGGCCAGTACGACCGCGGTCTCATCACGAAGGACGAGCGTCACCGTCAGATCGTAGATGTGTGGACTCGTGCGACGGATGAAGTCGGCGATGCGATGGCTGAGAATTTCGATCGGTTCAACCCCATCTACATGATGGCTCACTCGGGAGCGCGGGGTAACATCAAGCAGATTCGCCAGCTCGCCGGAATGCGAGGCCTTATGGCGAATCCCAAGGGTGATATTCTCGACCGTCCGATCAAGGCGAACTTCCGCGAGGGCCTGACCGTGCTCGAGTACTTCATCTCGACACACGGTGCTCGCAAGGGTCTCGCCGATACTGCGCTTCGTACAGCCGACTCGGGGTACCTCACGCGTCGTCTCGTCGACGTTGCGCAGGACGTCATCGTCCGCGAATCCGACTGCGGTACTGACGAAGGTGTCGAGTTCCCGCTGCTTATGGATGCGGAAAACATCGATCACAACCTTGTGGGTCGATGCCTGCTTGAGCCCGCAAAGGGCAACAGGAGCAAGATCATCCGAGAAGCCGGAGACTACATCGGCAGTGAAGCCGAGATCCACGCGATGGTTGACGCCGGCGTCAAGAGCGTGATCGCACGCACGGTCATGACATGTCACGCGAAGCACGGCATCTGCCGGATGTGCTACGGATGGGATCTCGCGAGTGGTCGCCCCGTCGATATCGGCACTGCGGTCGGAATCATCGCGGCTCAGTCGATTGGCGAGCCCGGAACGCAGCTTACGATGCGCACCTTCCATACAGGTGGTGTGGCCGGCGAGGACATCACCCACGGCCTCCCGCGTGTTACCGAGCTCTTCGAGGCTCGCAAGCCGAAGGGGCAGGCCGTTCTCGCGGAGATTGGCGGCAAGCTGACTATCGACGACTCCGAGAAGGCCCGGAAGCTGGTTGTCATCGGCGCCAAGGGCGAGGAGAAGTCATATGCGGTGCCGCGCCGCGCCCGACTGCGGGCGGGGGTTGAGGACGGCATCAAGGTCACTGCAGGGCAGCAGCTCACAGAAGGCTCAGTCAACCCGCATGACCTTCTTCACCTCAAGGGACCGAAGGACGTCCTGCGCTACATTGTGGCTCAGGTGCAGGAGGTCTATCGCAGCCAGGGCGTCGACATCAACGACAAGCACATCGAGGTCATCGCCCGACAGATGCTGCGCAGAATAACCGTCCTTGAACCTGGAGACACGGACTTCCTTCCCGGGCAGCTTGCCGACCGCTTCATCTTCGACGGCCAGAACGATTCACTCGTCTCTGACGGCAAGGAACCTGCAGTCGGAACGCCAGTCCTGCTCGGGATCACCAAAGCATCGCTTGCAACCGAGAGCTACCTGTCTGCGGCTTCGTTCCAGGAGACGACGCGGGTGCTCACGGATGCCGCGATAGCGGGCAAAGAGGACCAGCTGCTCGGTCTCAAGGAGAACGTCATCATCGGCAAGCTGATCCCGGCGGCCACGGGCATGAAGCGCTACCGCTCTGTGAAGCTCACATACAAGGGACAGTCGGCCGAGTGGAGCGGGCCAGAGGAAGGATCACTTCCCGAGTTCGCCCCGGATGAACTGAAAGAGTTGGAGTCAATGCTCCCTGGGCCTGCGATTCCCGATGAGCACTCCGGGCTATCACCGTCCGAAGCGGCAGCGTTCTTCGCGGACCTCAGTAGTCTCGCGGGTGACGCCGAAGTCGATGTTTCGGCTTTCGAGGGCGCAGTCTTCGAGCCCGAGCCCCGGCCGTCCGCTGCACCCTCGGTGACTGCCGAAGAGGCGCTGGACCTCTCGATTGCTGATCTTGGCATCTCGGTTCGCTGGGAGACCAAGCTTGTGACTGCCGGCATCGGTGATGTCCGAGCGCTGCTCACACGGACCGCAGATGAGATTCTCAGCATCGAGGGCATCGGCGCGAAGGCACTCGAGGAGATCGAACAGGCGCTGAGCAAGTACGACCTTGAACTGACCTGACGCTATCTGCGTGGGGCACTCGCGGATCTCCGGGAGTGCCCCACGTTCTTCTGTCTCGGCAACGAGCTGGAAGGACATAGATACACCCGGCTCCGTGGTGTTTGACACCCAGGAGACGAACTGCTAGAGTGCCACCTTGCGACTCTATGCTCGGCGGTCTGCGCGTTCTGCAGGCCGTCGTTTACCGAGCAGGTATGTGAAACGACAGAAGGGAAGGCACGTTGCCGACGATCAGCCAGCTGGTCCGCAAGGGCCGCAAGAAGGTGACGAGCAAGAGCAAGACACCGGCGCTCAAGTCGAATCCGCAGAAGCGCGGAGTGTGTACTCGCGTCTACACGACAACGCCGAAGAAGCCGAACTCGGCCCTCCGCAAGGTGGCGCGTGTTCGTCTGACGAACCAGATGGAAATCACAGCCTACATCCCGGGAATCGGGCACAACCTGCAGGAACACTCCATCGTGCTCGTTCGCGGCGGACGCGTGAAGGACCTCCCTGGTGTTCGCTACAAGATCATCCGCGGGACCCTTGACGCCGCGGGTGTTGGCGACAGGAACCAAGCCCGGTCCCGCTACGGGGCCAAGAAGCATAAGTAGCCACCTGGGTTCGCACTCGAATGAGTCGGACTGAGATCGACCGAGGAGATTGACGCTATGCCAAGGCGTGCCGCAGCGACACGGCGAGAGGTTATGCCTGACCCGGTGTACAACAACCGTTTGGTCACGCAGCTCATCAACAAGGTTCTCTGGGCAGGGAAGCGCTCCGTAGCGGAGCGTATCGTGTACGGGGCCTTCGATATCATCGAGCAGAAGACGAGCTCCGACCCGCTGTCGGTGTTCAAGAAGGCAATGGACAACGTTCGTCCGACGCTAGAGGTTCGTCCCAAGCGTGTCGGTGGCGCAACGTACCAGGTCCCAGTTGAGGTCAACGCCCGACGTTCGACGACACTGGCGATTCGCTGGACCGTCAACTACTCTCGCGCTCGTCGCGAGAAGACAATGGCGGAGCGTCTCGCTGGCGAAATCATGGATGCCGCCAATGGCACGGGATCTTCGGTGAAGAAGCGCGAAGACCTGTACAAGATGGCCGAATCCAACCGGGCATTCAGCCACTACCGCTGGTAGAGGCGAGCCAACCCATCAACTTGAACCAAGTGTCCCGCAGTGGACGAGAGAGTGTAGAGGTCGACGACTAGATGGCACGCAAGAAGTACGCACTCGCCAAGACCCGGAACATCGGGATCATGGCTCACATCGACGCCGGGAAGACAACCACGACCGAGCGTATCCTTTTCTATACAGGAAAGACGCACAAACTGGGCGAGGTTCACGACGGCGCTGCGACGATGGACTGGATGGTTCAGGAGCAGGAGCGGGGCATCACGATCACGTCTGCCGCGACCACATGCTTCTGGAAGGACCATCGAATCCAGATTATCGATACGCCCGGCCACGTGGACTTCACCGTCGAGGTCGAGCGTTCCCTGCGAGTTCTCGACGGTGCTGTCGCCGTCTTCTGTGCCGTTGGTGGAGTCGAGCCGCAGTCTGAGACTGTGTGGCGGCAGGCGGATACGTACCGTGTCCCGCGCATCGCCTACATCAACAAGATGGATCGTACCGGCGCGGACTTCATGAACGTTGTGCAGATGATGAAGGATCGGCTGCACACACGTCCCGTCCTCCTACAACTGCCTATCGGCGCCGAAGACCACTTCGAGGGCATCATCGACCTTGTTGCCATGAACGCGATTCACTTCAACGAGGACGACAAGGGCATTAATCCCACTGTCGGCGAGATTCCGCCGCACATGACCGAGCTCGCAGACGAGTACCGTCACAATCTAGTTGAGGCGGCCGCCGAGTACGACGATTCGCTTCTTGAGAAGTACCTCGGTGACGAGGAAATCTCGGTCGACGAGATCCTCGTCGCGGTGCGCAAGGCCACGGTGGACTGTGCTGTCACTCCCGTCACGTGTGGCGCGTCGTTCAAGAACAAGGGCGTCCAGCCGCTTCTCGACGCGATTATCGACTACTTGCCTTCGCCGCTCGATGTTCCGGCCATCAAGGGCACGGATATGAAGACCGACGAGGAAGTCGAGCGCAAGGCGGATCCCTCCGAGCCGTTTGCGGCACTCGCATTCAAGGTTATGACCGATCCGTACGTTGGCAAGCTGACGTACTTCCGCGTGTACTCGGGATCGATGTCGGCAGGGTCCTACGTGCTGAACTCGACCAAGGGTCACAAGGAGCGCGTCGGTCGCCTTCTCGAGATGCATGCCAATCACCGCGAAGATGTGGACGAGGTCTCCGCAGGTGACATCGTCGCAGCTGTCGGGCTCAAGGACACTACGACCGGGGACACGCTGTGCGGCGAGAGTGGCTCGGTGCTACTCGAGTCGATGGTCTTCCCTGATCCGGTTATCGATATCGCGATCGAACCCAAGACCAAGGTGGACCAGGAGAAGTTGTCGCAGTCCCTCGCCAAGCTGGCCGAAGAGGATCCGACCTTCCGGGTCCGTACGGACACGGAGACCGGTCAGACCATCATCGCCGGTATGGGCGAGTTGCACCTGGAGGTCATCGTCGACCGCCTTCTGCGGGAGTTCAAGGTAGAGGCGAACGTCGGCAAGCCGCAGGTCGCCTACCGCGAGACCGCAGGCAACGCTGTGCTCGACGTTGATATGAGGTTCGTCCGTCAGACCGGCGGACGTGGCCAGTACGGTCACGTTGTCATCAATTTGACGCCCCAGCAGCCCGGTGAAGGCTACGTGTTCGAGAACAAGATCGTCGGCGGAGCCATTCCCAGGGAGTACATCCCGTCTGTCGACAAGGGAATGCAGGAGGCGCTCGATTCCGGCGTGCTCGCCGGATACCCTGTCGTGGACATCAAGGTCCAGCTGGTCGACGGGAGCTACCACGACGTCGACTCTTCCGAGATGGCGTTCAAGATTGCCGGTTCGATGGCGATCAAGGATGCTCTCAAGCGTTCGAAGCCTGTGCTCCTGGAGCCGGTCATGGCCGTTGAGGTCGTGACTCCGGAGGAGTTCATGGGTGATGTCATCGGAGACCTTTCTAGCCGCCGCGGCCATATCGAGGGCATGGAGCCCAGGGCCGGGGTCCAGGTCATCCGCTCGCGCGTACCGCTATCCGAGATGTTCGGGTACGCGACCGACGTTCGTTCCCGCACCCAGGGCCGTGCTTCCTACACCATGCAGTTCTCGGCGTACGAGCGCGTGCCAAAGAGCGTTGCCGAAGAGATTGTCAGCAAGGTCGGAGGAGACCTAGCCCAGGTCTAGGGCTATCAGATCGAGGCTAGCGGGGCACCCGCCCCGTTGCACGACGGAGGGCAGAGAGTTGGCGAACCAGAAGATCAGGATCCGCCTCAAAGGATACGATCATGAGATCGTGGATCAGTCCACGAAGATGATCGTGGACACCGCCCAGAAGACGGGCGCGAAGGTATCGGGGCCGATTCCTCTTCCGACCGAGCGCAATCTGTACTGCGTCATCCGGTCGCCGCACGTGAACAAGGACAGCCGGGAGCACTTTGAGATGCGCACACACAAGCGTCTCATCGACATCCTGGAACCGACGCCCAAGACGGTCGATTCGCTCATGCGACTCGATCTGCCAGCCGGCGTGGATATCGAGATCAAGCTCTAGAGACGGTCGCACCGCGAGAGCGGCTGCGAGTGCGGTCCTCTGGGATCGCCGCTGTTGGCGGCGTGAGGCCCAAGACCGCGTGAGGAGTGAGAAGAGAGAGATGATAAAGACACTGCTGGGACGGAAGCTGGGAATGACCCAGGTGTGGAGCGAGGACGACAAGCTCGTCCCCGTAACCGTCATCGAGGCTGGGCCGTGCGTGGTCAGCCAGATCAAGACCATGAAGCGGGACGGCTACTCGGCAGCTCAAATCGCCTTTGGTGATGCGAAGCCGAAGAAGGTCACCAAGCCGCAGGCGGGACATTTCGCCAAGGCTGGCGTCGATCCCAAGAAGCATCTCATGGAGGTGCGTCTCGACGAGGACGGCAGTGTCAAGGTCGGAGACACGTACACGGTTGCGATGTTCGACGCTGGCACCAAGGTGAGCATTACCGGCACTAGCAAAGGCAAGGGCTTCCAGGGCGTCATGAAGCGTCACGGTTTCCACGGTGGGCCCGGCGGTCACGGGTCGCACTTCCACCGCCAGCCGGGTTCCATCGGCCAGTGTGCGACGCCTTCACGGGTATTCCCAGGCAGCAAGATGGCAGGTCAGATGGGCAACGCCACGGCGACAGTGCGCAACCTCGAGGTCGTCAAGATCGACGCCGAGCAGAACCTGCTGCTCGTGAGGGGAGCCGTGCCCGGAGGCAAGGGCGCGCTGCTCACGATCCGTCTCGCGCAGTCGCAGGCGGGCTAGTACTTCGGGTCCGTCTGGAGAAGGAGTAGGAAGACGATGGCAACAATCGAGATCAAGAGTGCGGCGGGCAAGAAGGTGGGCACTGCCGATGTCGCGGATGGCGTCTTCGGCATAGAGCCCCACGAGTCTGCCGTGCATCAGGTGGTTCGCAGCCAGATGGCCGGACGCCGTTCTGGAACGCACCAGACCAAGACGCGCGGCGAAGTCCGCGGTGGCGGCCGCAAGCCGTATCGCCAGAAGGGCACCGGCCGCGCACGCGCGGGAACGATTCGTTCGCCCCTTTGGCGCGGTGGTGGCGTGGTCTTCGGCCCGCACCCTCGCAGCTACGGGTTCAAGGTGCCGAACAAGGTCGTCAAGCTCGCGATGCGGAGCGTTCTGTCAGCGAAGACGGCCGAAGGCGTGCTGTACTGCGTCGAGGGCTTCGACCTCAACGAGCCGTCGACCAAGAAGGCGGCCGAAGTACTGAGCAATCTCGGAATCTCGGGACGAGTGACGATTGTCGTTGACAATGACGACACGAATGCGCTGCTGTCCTTCCGTAATCTGGCCAAGGTGCGCATCATCACGGCCTCCGAGGCAAACACATACGATCTCGTTGACAACACCGCCGTGCTCTTCACTCAGCCGGCACTCACATGGCTCGGGGAGGTGCTGGCATAATGACAGACCCTCGGGATATCATCGTCCGCCCGGTCATCTCGGAGAAATCCTACGAGTTGATCGGTGACAATCGGTACACCTTCGAAGTCGTCAAGAGCGCTTCGAAGCCCCAGATCGCGGACGCGGTCGAGGAGATCTTCGGTGTGACGGTCATGAAGGTGAACACCATGAACGTTTCGGGCAAGCCCCGGCGATTGCGCTACGCGAAGGGCCACACCCGCGCTTGGAAGAAGGCGATCGTGACGCTCCGAGAGGGCGACTCGATCGAGATGTTCGGAGGCGTGCAGTAGTCACGTCGTTTCGGAACGACAGGCTCTTGGAGCTCGTGGAATAGAGCCACCCGGAGCCGTGGTAGTCCGGCGTTGTTGCCGTCAAGTGCGGGGATACCCGCCAGTCCCGGTCGGCAGCGGCCATCGGACGGAAGGAGTTGGGACATGGGAGTGAAGAAGTACAAGCCGACCTCACCGGGTCGTCGTTTTCAGACGGTGTCGGATTTCTCCGACATCACTTCGACGACGCCCGAGAAGTCGCTGCTTGAGCCCCTGAGCAAGAAGGGCGGCCGGAACAACAACGGTCGGATCACGACGCGACATCAGGGCGGCGGACACAAGCGCCGCTATCGCAAGATCGACTTCAAGCGCAACAAGGACGGGATTCCCGCCAAGGTTGCGACGATCGAATACGATCCGAATCGCTCGGCCCGCATCGCCCTGCTGCACTATGCGGATGGCGAGAAGCGCTACATCCTTGCGCCCAAGGGCCTCGAGGTCAGTGCGGCTGTCATGAGCGGCGCTGGTGCCGACATCAAGCCCGGCAACGCTCTGCAGATCAAGGACATTCCCGTGGGTACCCTTGTGCACGCAGTCGAACTTCAGCCCGGTCAAGGCGCCGCGATGGCGCGTTCGGCGGGTACGTCAATCCAGCTGATGGGCAAAGAGGGCAACTACGCAATCCTGCGCATGCCTTCGAGCGAGATGCGCCGCGTGCTCATCACCTGTCGCGCGACCATCGGCGAGGTGGGCAACGCCGACCACGCCAACATCTCCATCGGCAAGGCCGGCCGGAATCGTCATCTGGGCGTTCGACCGACTGTGCGTGGAACCGCGATGAACCCAGTCGACCACCCGCACGGGGGTGGCGAGGGCAAGAACAAGACCGCAGGGCGACACCCTGTGTCACCGTGGGGCGTGCCTACCAAGGGGCATCGCACGCGCAAAAAGGGCAAGGCCTCGGATCGCCTGATCATCCGCCGTCGCAAGAAGTAGCGTCGCTCGATAAGGAGCTGGAGCACACGATGAGCAGAAGTTTGAAGAAAGGGCCGTTCGTGCAGACGCGTCTTCTCGAGCGAGTGCAGAAGATGAACGAGGTCGGCGAGAAACGAGTCGTGAAGACGTGGTCTCGTGCCTCGACGATCTTCCCGGAGATGGTCGGACACACTATTGCCGTCCATGACGGTCGCAAGCATGTGCCCGTGTACGTCACCGAGTCGATGGTCGGCCACAAACTCGGCGAGTTCGCGCCGACGCGGACGTTCCGCGGCCACGCGGCCGACAAGAAGGGCAAGAGGTAGGCATGGAAGCAAGAGCAGTTGCACGCTTCGTGCGGGTCAGTCCCCGCAAGGCTCGCATAGTCGTGGATCTCATTCGGGGCAAGTCCGTGGACGAGGCTTCGGCCATTCTCCAGTTCACTCCGCGCGCCGCGGCAGAGATCGTTGAGAAGGTGCTGATGAGCGCCGTTGCCAACGCCGAGAAGAATCTCAAGATAAAGTCGGAACGCCTCTACGTGTCCACGACGTTCGTGGACGAAGGCCCGACGCTCAAGCGGATTCGTCCTCGTGCGCAAGGTCGCGCATTCCGCATCAACAAACGGACGAGCCATATCACCGTGATAGTCAAGCAGCGAGAGGAGGCGTAGGCGCCGTGGGTCAGAAAGTATATCCCGTCGGATTCCGTCTCGGTATCACCGAGAACTGGCGCTCCCGCTGGTTCAGCGCCAAGGACTACCGCACGACGCTCGCCCAGGATCTCGCAATCCGTGAGTTCCTCACCGATCGTCTGCGGCGTGCGGCGATTTCGCGTGTTGAAATCGAGCGCAAGGGCGACAAGACGATCGTCGAGCTGTGGACAGCCCGCCCGGGTATCGTCATCGGCAAGAAGGGCTCTGAGGTCGATCAGTTGCGCAAGGACCTCGAGCGGATCAGCGGTGGCGCAGTCGCGGTCAACATCATCGAGATCAAGCGCCCCGAACTCGATGCCGTTCTGGTCGCACAGGGCGTCGCGGAGCAGCTTGTAGGTCGCGTGGCATTCCGTCGTGCGATGCGCAAGGCCGTTGCCTCGGCCATGAAGGGCGGCGCGCTCGGTATTCGAATCCAGTGCTCCGGTCGTCTGGGCGGCGCTGAAATGGGTCGACGCGAGTGGTATCGCGAAGGCCGCGTGCCGCTGCACACCCTGCGCGCGAAGATCGACTACGGCACCGCTGAAGCCAGGACGACCATGGGCGCAATCGGCGTGAAGGTCTGGATCTACCGGGGCGAAGTACTCCCGGGTCAGCCGATCCCGACTCCCGCCGATGATCGCCCGGCACGTCCGCGTCGCGATAGCAGGAGGCGAGACTAGATGCTGCTTCCCAAGCGTGTGAAGCACCGAAAGGTGCAGCGCGGTTCGATGAAGGGTTCGGCCAAGGGTGGTACCGAGCTTCGTTTCGGTGACTACGGGCTCAAGGCTCTTGAGCCTGCATGGATCACCAACCGCCAGATCGAAGCCGCTCGTGTCGCCATGACTCGCTACATGAAGCGTGGCGGCAAGGTGTGGATCAATATCTTCCCGGACAAGCCGGTGACTCAGAAACCTGCCGAAACCCGGATGGGATCTGGCAAGGGCAACCCCGAGAAGTGGGTTGCAGTTGTGAAACCCGGTCGAATCATGTTCGAACTCGCAGGTGTCTCTGAAGAGATCGCACTTGAGGCCATCCGACTTGCGCAGCACAAGCTGCCGATAAGGACCAAGTTCGTGAAACGAGCCGATTCTGGTGGTGAGGCGTAGATGAAGCCCGTAGAGGTTCATGAGATGGAAGAGAGCGAGCTTGTCCAGAAGCTGAAGGACACGCGTGCGGAGCTGTTCAACTTGAGGTTCCAGCTCGCGACCGGCCAGCTCGACAACCCTGCTCGCATCAAGTCCGTGAAGAAGGACATCGCTCGCTTGCAGACCGAAATCCGCGCGCGTGAGATTCGCGCAGCGCACGAGGCGCAGGCGTCGTAGGAAGGGCAGCGGAGGACAACAGATGAGCTCTGAACGCAACAGAAGGAAGATTCGCCAGGGTGTGGTCGTTTCGGCCGCGGGCGACAAGACCTGCGTGGTCGAGGTCAGCGACCGCAAACGGCACCCTCAGTACGGCAAGATGATCACGCAATCGAAGAAGTTCCACACGCACGACGAGGAAAACGTCTGCGGCGTGGGCGACAAGGTGACGATCATGGAGATCCGTCCCGTCTCGAAGATGAAGCGCTGGCGTCTTGTGGAAATCGTGGAGAAGGCCAAGTAGTAGTCCCGATTGCGAACGTGCGTCTCTTGTGAGGGCGCACCTCTGGTTCTCGGAATAGCTGTACGGAGGAAGAGATGATCCAGCAGGAGACGCGGCTCAAAGTCGCGGACAACTCCGGTGCGCGGAAGGTCGCGTGCATCAAGGTACTCGGCGGGTCGAAGCGCCGCTACGCGAGCGTGGGCGATATCATCGTCTGCGCCGTCAAAGAGGCCATTCCCAACGGTACTGTGAAGAAGGGTGAGGTCGTGCGCGCTGTCGTCGTGCGCACGAAGAAGGAGATTCGCCGAAACGACGGCAGCTACATCAAGTTCGATGAAAACGCAGCAGTGATTATCGACGTTCAGGGCAATCCGCGCGGGACGCGAATCTTCGGTCCGGTCGCACGTGAACTCCGCGACCGCAAGTACATGAAGATCGTCTCGCTTGCCCCCGAGGTCCTTTAGGAGGTCACATTCGTGGCGAGTTCCATGTCCATCAGGAAGGGCGATCGCGTGAAGGTGATCGCCGGCAAGGACAAGGGCAAGGAGTCCCGTGTTCTGCGCGCGTATCCGGAGAAGCAGCGACTCGTGGTCGAGGGCGTGAGCATGATCAAGAAGGCTCAGCGTCCTTCGAACAAGAACCCGCAGGGCGGCATCCTCGAAGTCGAGGGCACCATCCACGTATCGAACGTGCTGCTTCTCTGCCCAAGTTGCTCCCAGGCCACACGGATCGGTCGCAAGCGCGAAGATGGCGTCCGCGTGCGTGTGTGCAAGAAGTGCGGCAAGGAGATTGACAAGTAACAGCTCGTCGCGCGAGCGGCGTGTGAAGTGCCGGGTCGGCAATCCGGCGGACATAGATGGAGGACACCACGGTGGCACCGAGGTTCAAGGAGAAGTACAAGAGCGAGATCGTACCGGCTCTCATGGAGCGGTTCGACTACTCAAACGTGCATCAGGTTCCACGACTCGAGAAGATCGTCGTCAACATGGGCGTCGGTCTTGCCGCGCAGGACATCAAGCAGCTTGATGGCGCAGTCGAGAATCTCGCAATCGTGACGGGTCAGAAGGCCCAGATCACGCGCGCGAAGAAGTCGATCGCGGGATTCAAGCTCCGCGAGAACATGCCTATCGGCGCGAAGGTCACACTGCGCGGTGATCGCATGTGGGAGTTCTTCGACAGATTACTGTCGACGGCGATCCCGCGGGTTCGTGACTTCCGTGGGCTGCCGGCCACTTCCTTCGACGGCCGCGGCAACTACTCGATGGGCGTTACCGAACAGCTGATCTTCCCCGAGATCGACTACGACAAGATCGACCGGATTCGGGGCATGGACATCACGTTCGTGACGAGTGCAAAGACCGACGAGGAAGCGAAGGCGCTTCTCAGCGCGTTCGACTTCCCGTTCGTGCGATAGACGCAGACGTCTATCGCGACTAGGAGGACGAGAAGATGGCCAAGAAATCGATGATCGCCAAGGCGAACCGTGTACCGAAGTTCTCGGTGCGCAAGATCAATCGCTGCATGCGATGCGGCCGGCCGAGGGCGTACTACCGCCAGTTCGGTTTGTGCCGAATCTGCCTGCGCGAATTGGCGAGCCGCGGCGAGCTTCCAGGCGTTCGCAAGGCGAGCTGGTAGGCCTAGCGTCGAGGAAGCCACACGCGTGTAGGCGTCCCGGCCAAGGGCTGGAGCGAACCGCACGACGGGCGTCATCCCGAACCATAGGAAGGAAGAGTCGCACATGAGCATGACAGACCCCATCGCCGATATGCTGACGCGGGTTCGCAACGCGAACTCTGCGTTCAAGGCAAGTGCGTCCATGCCCTCGTCGAACAAGCTCGTCGAGATTGCACGGATCCTCAAGCAAGAGGGCTACATCGAGGACTACTCCGTGGCCGCCAGTCAGCCGCAGGACACCCTCGAGGTTGTCCTCAAGTACGGGCCGAAGAAGGAGCGCACCATCACCGGCATTCGGCGTATCTCGAAGCCAGGGCTCCGAGTGTATGCGAAGAAGGACGATCTTCCCCGGGTCCTCAGCGGACTCGGTATTGCTGTCATATCCACGTCGAGCGGCGTGATGACCGACCGCGATGCCCGCAAGGCTGGCATCGGCGGCGAAGTCATCGCGTACGTTTGGTAGACGGACAGGACTGAAGGAAAGGAGCGAGAAGCCGTGTCTCGAATCGGCAAGAAGCCCATCCCGGTCCCGTCCGGGGTCGAGGTGACGATCGACGGAGCGAGCGTTTCGGTCAAGGGACCGAAGGGCGAGCTTGCGCAGGTCTTCAACCCCGACATGCACTTGGCGCTGGAGGAAGGCGAGATCATCGTCACCAGGCCGAGCGACAGCCGTACGCATCGATCCCTGCATGGCCTGACCCGTTCGCTCATCGCGAACATGGTTCAGGGTGTCTCCGAGGGTTTTTCGAAGACCCTCGAGATACACGGTGTTGGATACCGCGCACAGCTGAAGGGATCTGATCTCGAATTGGCGCTCGGGTTCAGCCACCCCGTTTCCGTGATTGCTGAACCCGGAATCACCTTCGAGGTTCCCGCTCCGAACAGGATTGTCGTGCAGGGTATCGACAAGCAGCGGGTCGGTCAGGTTGCCAGCGAGATCCGCGACTGGCGTCGTCCGGAGCCCTACAAGGGCAAAGGCGTGCGCTATCAAGGTGAGTACGTCCGCCGCAAGGTCGGCAAGGCTGCCAAGTAGCGCCGCCTAGGGCTGACACGAGGAGAGTAGTGAAGACATGGATAGCCTGAAGGCGAAAAGGGCACGGCACGTTCGGCGAAAGACTCGCGTCCGCGGGAAGGTCCACGGGACGACAGCCTGCCCCCGTCTGTGCGTCACGCGCACGAACGACCAGATATACGCTCAGATCATTGACGATACGACGGGTACGACGATTGCGGCTGCGTCGAGTATCGACCCCGAGCTCAGAGCCGCGCTCAAGTCCGGTTCAAATGCCGACGCCGCCAAGGTGGTCGGTGAGGCCATTGGCCGCCGGGCTTTGGAGAAGGGCGTCGACAGGGTCGTGTTCGACCGTAGCGGCCGCCTGTACCACGGTCGCGTAAAGGCCCTGGCCGACGGCGCGCGCGACGCCGGACTGAAGTTCTAGGGAGGATATCGCATGGCGCGCAGGGAAGCCCCAGTTTCGGAGCTGCAGGAGAAGGTCGTCTACATCAACCGCGTCTCGAAGGTCGTCAAAGGCGGCCGTCGCTTCGCTCTTACGGCGCTAGTCGTCGTTGGTGACGGCGCGGGCCGTGTTGGCGTTGGCATGGGTAAGTCACAGGAAGTACCGGTTGCCATCAAGAAGGGCATCGAGGACGCAAAGAAGAACATGTTCGATGTGCCGCTCATCAAGGGCACGATTCCGCATGCTGTTACAGGCGTGTTTGGTGCGGGCCGTGTGCTTCTCAAGCCGGCTTCGCCCGGTACCGGCATCATTGCCGGTGGCCCGGTGCGCGCCGTGCTGGAGCTTTCCGGCATCACCGACGTGCTCTCGAAGTCCCTCGGTACCGACAACGCCCTCAACATGGTGAAAGCCGCTGCCCAGGGTCTGCAGTCTCTCTCGAGTCCGCAGGACATTGCCCGCAAGCGCGGCAAGACCGTAGGACAGATCTACGGTTGGGAGGAGTAGGGATGGCAGGCAAGCTCAAGATCACACAGGTCAAGAGCGTGATCGGAACGCCGGAGGACCAGAAGCGCACCGTTCGCGCGCTTGGGCTCAAGCGCATCAATCACACAGTCGAGCAGGCGGACACGCCCAGCGTCCGTGGGATGATCTTCAAGGTCAAGCACCTGGTCAAGGTAGACGAGTCGTAGAGTCCGTTGTCTTGCAGGGTTGTAGTGTCATGGAACAGTCAGCCGGCGGCGAGCGGCCGGCACCGACCCGAGGCGGGTCGGACTAGCGACAAGGAGAAGCAATGCAGATTCACGATCTCTCTCCCGCACCCGGGAGTCGGAAGAAGCCGAAGCGTGTAGGACGCGGTCACGGCAGCGGTCACGGCGGCCGCTCTGGCAAGGGCGACAAGGGGCAGCTCTCCCGTGCGGGCGGCGGCAAGGGCCCCGGATTCGAAGGCGGACAGAATCCGCTACACATGCGTCTACCGAAGCTTCCCGGGTTCAAGAACCGGTTCCGCGTGGAGTTCGCGATCATCAACGTGTCACGACTCGAAGAGAAGTTCGCCGACGGCGACATGGTCGACATCGACTCCCTCTTCGCAGCTGGCCTAATCAAGTCCAAGAAGGTCCCGGTGAAGGTCCTCGGTGACGGGGAACTGAAGAAGAAACTCACTGTCAAGGTAGACAAGGTCTCTGGTTCTGCGCGGACCAAGATCGAGGCTGCTGGAGGGACGGTCGACACGCTGTGATAGAGGCTCTTGCCAACGCGTTCCGAGTACCGGATCTCCGTCGAAGGATTCTCTTCACGCTGGCGATCATCGGCCTGTATCGTGTCGGTGCTCACATTCCGGTGCCTGGGATCAACGTGGATCAGATTCAGAACCAGCTCCAGGAAGGCGCATTGGGCCTTCTCAACTTGTTCGCCGGCGGGGCGCTCGAGAATTTCGCGGTGTTCTCGCTCGGCATCATGCCCTACATCACATCTTCGATCATCATGCAGCTCCTCCAGGGGGTGATCCCCACGATCGAGCGTTGGTCGAAGGAGGGCGAGTCCGGCATGCGCAAGATGACGCAGACGACGCGCTACATGACTCTCGGTATCGCGCTTCTGCAGTCCTTGGGACTTCTCACAGTGTTCCGCCAGAGCCTCGGCGTGACATTCAACACCCTGACGGCGAGCATAGTGATCGTCACTCTCATCGCCGGCACGGCACTCATCATGTGGATGGGCGAGTTGATAACGCAGCGCGGCATCGGGAACGGCATGTCGCTGCTCATTTTCGCGAGCATCGTCTCCCGCTTCCCGCTGGCGCTATGGCAGTCCATTTCCGCAAGTGACTGGATCGTGGTCATTGCGACCATGATTGTGCTGCTGATCGCGGTTGCTGCGATCGTTCTCATGGAGCGTGGACAGCGACGAATACCAGTTCAGTACGCCAAACGGGTGGTCGGTCGCAAGGTGTATGGTGGCGCCGGAACCTACATACCATTCAAGGTGAACAGTGCGGGCGTCATCCCAATCATCTTCGCTTCGGCAATGCTGTTCTTCCCGGCGCAGATTGCGGGATTCTTCCCTGACGTCCAGTGGCTCGCGAATCTCAGCCGCTCGCTCACTTCGGGCTGGGCGTACTACGCGATGTACGGCGGCCTCGTCGTGTTCTTCACATACTTCTACTCCGCCCTCGTCTTCAATCCGATCGATCTGGCCGACAACCTGCGCAAGAACGGCGGATTCATCCCCGGCGTGCGCCCCGGCAAGGCGACGACGAACTACCTCGAATCGGTCATGAACAGAATCATCCTGCCAGGCGCCGTGTTCCTCGCGCTCATCGCGATCGGCCCGCAGGCGCTGTTCCGTGTCACGAACGTGCAGTTGCTCAACGAGTTCGGCGGCACATCGATCCTCATCATGGTTGGCGTCGGTCTCGAGACGATGACGCAGCTCGAGAGCCAGCTGAAGATGCGTCACTACGACGGATTCTTCAAGTAGACGTGTGCTCGCGTTCTGGCGCTAGGCCGAAGAGGAGGAAGTATGAACATCGTCCTGTTGGGTGCAGCCGGTGCGGGAAAAGGCACTCAGGCTGCCAAGCTGGTTGACGCCTACGGGCTCACCCATATCTCGACGGGTGACATCTTCCGCAAGAACGTCGCTGAAGGGACACCCCTCGGCGTTGAGGCCAAGCGCTTCATGGACGCCGGCCAGCTCGTTCCTGACGAAGTTGTCATCGCGATGGTGAAGGATCGGCTGTCGCAGCCGGACTGCGATGGCGGCTTCATGCTCGACGGGTTTCCCCGCACGCTTCCGCAGGCGGCGGCACTCACCGAGGCTCTCGCCGAGATGGGCAAGGACTTGGATGCTGTCGTTTCAATCGAGGTCCCACGCGATGTGCTGATGGGGCGGCTTACCTCTCGGCGACAGTGCCGCGGATGCGGTCGAATCTACAACGTCATGGGCGAGATGCCACAGATCGAGGGCGCGTGCGATTCGTGCAAGGGCGAGGTCTATCAGCGTGATGACGACACAGTGGAGGCTGCAACGAAGCGGCTCAACGACTATGACGCCATCACATCTCAGCTGGTGCCCTACTACTCGGAGAAGGCCCTGCTGCATGCGATCGACGGGAATCGCACCGTGGACGACGTGTTCGCCGACGTGAGGAACGTCCTCGAGGGGTAGCGCCACGACGTGATCATTCGCAAGTCGCCATCCGAGATCGAGATTATGAGGGAGGCCGGGCGAGTAACCGCCCGGGCTCTCCGTCTTGTCGGGGAGGCGGCGAAGGTCGGGATCAGCACGGCTGAGCTCGATGCTATTGCGGAGCAGGTGATTCGCGACGCAGGTGCGGCTCCTGCCTTCAAGGGCTATCATGGCTTCCCGGCCACCATCTGTGCATCGCTCAACAACGAGGTTGTGCATGGCATTCCTGTTTGGGCTCGTCGGCTGAAAGATGGGGACATCCTCTCGGTCGACGTCGGAGCCATCGTGGATGGCTACTATGGTGACAGCGCAATGACGTTCGCCGTCGGCACGGTTTCTGTCGATGCGCGCAGACTACTTGATGTCACCATGCAGTCTCTGCAGTCCGGCATTTCGAAGTGCGTGGAAGGAATGCGGCTCTACGACGTGTCTCACGCGGTACAGACCGTTGCCGAGGGCGCTGGTTTCTCAGTGGTACGCGATTACGTGGGTCACGGAATCGGACGAGCGATGCACGAGGAGCCACAAGTGCCGAACTTCGGCCAGGCGGGGAAGGGGCCGACGTTGAAGGAGGGGATGGTGCTGGCCATCGAGCCGATGATCAACGCTGGCGGACACGCGGTGCGGTCCCTGGACGACGGCTGGACGGTCGTCACTGATGACGGTTCGCTGTCCGCCCATTTTGAGCACACAGTGGCCGTCGGCCTGGACGGCCCCACCATTCTGACCTTGGAGTGAGCGGACGCGAGGGTGCTCGAGGGCGGTCTGCGCGGCGAGGCGAAGATGTTTTCGCACTTCATGCCCTAGACGAGAGGTAGGGGCATCGGTATACTGTCCATTTGCGGCTTGAACGGAAACAAGGGAGAAGGCGCAGTTTGAGTAAGCGTGAAGATGCCATAGAGATGGAGGGCACGGTTGTCGAGCCTCTGCCCAACGCCATGTTCCGCGTTGAGCTGGAGAATGGACACAAGGTGCTAGCTCACATCTCAGGCAAGATGCGGATGCACTACATCCGCATTCTCCCTGGTGACAAGGTTGTCGTGGAGCTTTCGCCGTACGACCTTTCGAGGGGCCGCATTACCTATCGATACAAGTAGCACGACCCACGAGGAGCACACTGGACACGCCCGGTGGCGTGTATGTTTCTCGGGGAAAACCTGAAAACGCGCACCTGCGGCTGGGTGTGAAGATAGATCCTCAAACGCAATCGCCGAGAGGGAGAACGATGAAGGTACGTCCTTCTGTCAAGAAGATGTGTGACAAGTGCAAGATCATTCGCCGCCATGGCCGGGTCTTCGTCATATGCGAGAACCCGCGTCACAAGCAGCGGCAGGGCTAGGTAGGAGGGAGCTGACCGTATGGCTCGAATCGCAGGCGTAGACCTGCCGCGCGAGAAGCGCGTCGAGATCGGGCTAACCTATATCTTCGGCGTCGGACAGACGACGAGCCAGCGGATTCTGCGCGAGACGGGCATCGACCCGGACACGCGAGTTCGCAACCTCACCGAAGAAGAGGTTGTCAGACTGCGTGAGTTTATCGACAAGAACCTCCAGGTTGAGGGAGACCTTCGCCGGGAGACGAGCCAGAACATCAAGCGTCTCATGGAGATCGGCTGCTACCGAGGACTGCGCCATCGTCGTGGTCTGCCGGTTCGTGGTCAGCGCACGCACACCAATGCGCGCACGCGCAAAGGTCCGCGTCGCCAGATCGGTGCGAAGAAGAAGGGCAAGTAGCGCATGGCAGCCAAGAAGAGAACCGTAAAGACCCGCGTCAGGCGCAGTGAGCGCAAGAACATCACCGTGGGTCAGGCGCACATAAAGAGCACGTTCAACAACACGATAGTTACCATCACCGACACGCACGGCAACGTGGTTTCGTGGCAATCCGCTGGCACCGTGGGCTTCAAGGGTTCCCGCAAGTCCACTCCGTTTGCGGCGCAGATGGCCGCAGAGGCCGCCGCCAAGATGGCCCAGGAGCACGGCCTGCGCAAGGTAGCCGTATTTGTGAAGGGTCCTGGTTCGGGCCGCGAGACAGCGATTCGCTCGTTGCAGGCGGCCGGTCTCGAGATTACGAGCATTCAGGACTGCACGCCCATCCCCCACAACGGTTGCCGGCCGCGCAAGCGCCGCCGCGTGTAGAACCGGGAGGACCGTACATATGGCACGATACACGGGGGCGGACTGTCGTCTGTGCCGCCGCGAAGGAATCAAGCTATTCTTGAAGGGCGACCGCTGCTACACCGACAAGTGCGGTATAGAGCGTCGACCCTATCCTCCGGGTCAGGCTGGAAAGAGACGTCCGCGCGATTCAGAGTACAGGGTTCAGCTTCGCGAGAAGCAGAAGACCAAGAGGATTTACGGTCTTCTCGAGAGGCAGTTCCGCAACTACTATGAGGTGGCGAACCGTCAGCAGGGCATCACGGGTGAGAACCTGTTGCGCCTGCTGGAGAGCCGTCTCGACAACGTGGTCTACCGTCTTGGCTTTGCCAAGTCTCGTGACGAGGCTCGCCAGGTCGTCAGGCACAACCACATCAGCGTGAATGGCCGCCGCGTCAACATCCCGTCCTACAGGGTTCGTCCCGGGGACACAGTGGCTGTGGCGGAGAAGGCGAAGGACCTGCTCGTGATCAAGACCTCGCTCATCTCTTCCGAGAAGATCGAGGTTCCTGGGTGGCTCGAGGTGGACATCGAGAAACTGTCCGGCAAGGTGCTGTCCCTGCCCGAGCGCGGCCAGATCGACGCGCCAGTCCGCGAGCAGCTCATCGTCGAGCTGTACTCGAAGTAGGACGTACGGCAACGGATAAGCCAAGGAGGCTTGCCTAGATGACGGAGTTCATGAGACCGCAGGTGACCGTCGAGCAGGTGGACGACCGCGTTGCGCGGTACATGGTTGAACCGCTCGAGCGGGGCTTCGGCTACACGCTCGGGAACTGCATGCGCCGCGTACTGCTCTCCTCACTACAGGGGGCGGCGGCAACCTCGATTCGTGTCGAGGGTGTGCAGCACGAGTTCAGCGCGATTGACGGCGTTCGCGAGGACGTGACCGACATCGTGCTTAACGTGAAAGGTCTTGTGTTTCGAGAGACCGGAATAGGCGCCGGCGATGCCGTGGCGACGCTCTCTGTGAGCGGACCCGGAGTTGCCAGTGGCGCTGACCTCAAGGTTCCGGCCGAGTTCGAGCTGGTCAACCCCGAGCTGCCGATCGCCACGCTCAACAAGGGCGCGAAGCTCGAGATGGGCATTCGCATTGGCGTCGGACGCGGGTATGTCTCCTCGGACCGCAACAAGCGGCCCGAGGATCCCATCGGCGTGATCACCATCGACTCGTTGTTCAGCCCGGTCGTGCGTTGCACGTACACGGTCGAGAACACGCGTGTCGGTCAGCGCACCGACTACGACAAGCTCACGCTCGAAGTCGAGACCAGTGGTGCGCTGGACCCGAGTGATGCGGTTGCGCGCGCCGGACGCATCATCAACGAGCACATGACCGTCTTCGCAGAGCAGGCCGTTACTGCGCTGCCGGACGACGGCATCTTCACGGCTGTCGCCGAGGAGACGGACACGGTACTCGATACATCGATTGACGACCTCGATCTGTCCGTGCGCTCGTACAACTGCCTCAAGAGGCAGGGTATCAACACCGTCGGCCAACTAGTGGAGTGCACAGAGGCCGATCTACTCAACATCCGCAACTTCGGAGCGAAGTCCATTGAGGAAGTCAAGGACAAGCTTCAGCAGATGGGCCTCGGGCTCAAGGGCTAGGAGCCGAACACATGAGACATCTCAAGAAGGGTCGCAAGCTCGGAACGGACGCATCGCATCGCAAGGCGATGCTCCGTAGTCTTGCGACTGCAGTCTTCACCAATGAACGCATCAAGACCACCGAGGCCAAGGCCAAAGAGGTCCGTCCTCTCGTCGAGAAGATCATCACATGGGGCAAGCGAGGAGACGTGCACTCCCGCCGACTCGCTCTCGCCGAATTGAGCGATCGCGAGCTCGTGCACAAGGTGTTCGACGACATCGCACCCAGGTATGAGAGTCGCGAAGGCGGCTACACGAGAATCCTGAAGCTCGGTCCGCGCAAAGGCGACGCCGCGCCGATGGTCATCCTCGAGCTGGTGGATTAGGCACTTGTTTCGGCCCCGCGTGGGCGCCGTATCGAATGAGCGAACGGAGGGCCTCGCTGTCTGAAGCGGGGCCCTCTTCGTCTGCGAGCACTCGGGTGAGAGGACGCGCGCGCGATGATCCGATTCGAAGGGGTCTCATTCAGCTATCCGACCGCAGGGGGGCCGGTCCGGGCGCTCTCGGACGTGACCCTCGCTCTGTCTCCTGGCGAGCTGATGGTCGTCCTCGGCGAGAACGGTTCCGGCAAGTCGACGCTCGCGCGTCTCGCCAACGGGCTTCTGTTGCCTGACAGCGGCAGGGTCACCGTAGACGACATGTCGACGGCGGATGAGGCCAGCATGTGGGAGATCCGACGTCGGGTGGGTATGGTCTTTCAGAACCCCGACAATCAGATCATCGCCACTTTCGTCGAGGAGGACGTCGCGTTCGGCCCGGAGAACCTAGGCGTCCCCCGCGGGGACATCCGCAAGCGAGTGAGACACTCCCTTGCGGCAGTGGGTCTCGCCGGATACGAACGCCGCGAGCCTCATCAGCTCTCAGGCGGCCAGAAGCAGCGGTTGGCCATCGCCGGAGCGCTTGCGATGGAGCCGGCCTTCCTGATACTTGACGAACCCACCGCGATGCTTGATCCGCAGGGTCGCGCCGACGTTCTCGGCGTGCTCCGACTGCTCGGCGAAGAGGGTCGGGGAATCCTGCACATCACCCACGATCTTGCCGACGCAGCGCAGGCCGACCGAGTGCTCGTCATGCGACGGGGGAGCGTCGCGTTCCTCGGCACCCCTGAGGAGCTGTTTGCGGATCCCGCGCTGCCGCGGTCCCTCGGTCTCTCGATCCCGCCCGTTGGCCGATTGGTCGCGGCACTTCGCGCAAGGGGCGTCCCCGTCGCATCGACCGCATTCGATGCGGAGAGCGTGGTGAACGCGCTGTGGCCCTGAGGCTGGACGACGTCCGGTTCGACTATGGCTCCGGAACCACGTTCTCGCAGCGTGCGCTGGACGGCGTCAGCATGGCCGTGGAGACCGGACACGTCACGCTCGTGGCGGGCGCGACCGGTTCTGGCAAGTCGACGCTTCTGCGAGTCGCCGCAGGGCTTCTCAAGCCGAATCGGGGCTCGGTCACGCTCGACGGAGCGTTCGTTTCCGGGCCGGCGGCAGGCCCAGGAGGCGTGGGCATCGTCTTCCAGTCACCCGAGAATCAACTGTTCGCCGAGACCGTTCTCGATGAC
>JAENZW010000173.1 GCA_016841065.1 Actinomycetota bacterium | reverse complement strand
CAACCTCGGCGCGATGGGTCTCGGGAACATCACGGACGTCGCCGGCGTGCGCCCGGTGTCGACACCTACGGCCTCGTGGGGACGCAGTGCCGAACGGTCTGCGGGCAAGGACACGACGACCGGTCACTGGGAGATGATGGGGCTCCACCTGACGACGGCGTTCCCCACCTACCCGGACGGATTCCCCGCAGATGTGCTCGAGGAGTTCTCGCGCCTGACCGGCCGCGGCTGGCTTGGCAACAAAACGGCGAGCGGGACGGAGATCATCCAGGAGTATGGCGACGAGCACGTCGCCACCGGCAACGTCATCGTGTACACGAGCGCCGATTCGGTGTTCCAGATCGCAGCGCACGAGGAAGTCGTCCCGATCGAAGAGCTGTACCGAATCTGCGGGATCGCGCGGGAGATTCTCACCGGCGAGCACAATGTCGGCCGCGTTATCGCGCGACCCTTCGTGGGTCCGGACGAGAGCGGCCGCTATGCGCGAACGCATCGTCGGAGAGACTTCGCAGTCGTGCCTCCCGAACCGACGGTACTCGACCGGTTGGCGGAGATTGGCGTGCTGAGCTACGGCATCGGCAAGATCGGCGAGATCTTCGGCTGGAAGGGGATTTGCGAGTCCCCGCACGTCACGGACAACATGGACGGGTTCACGAAGCTCGTCGAGCGTGTCGTTGGCGACACGGAGGGTTTCGTGTTCGCGAATCTCGTGGATTTCGACATGATCTGGGGTCACCGCAACGACGTCGAGGGCTATGCACGCGGGCTCGAAGCGGTGGACGAGCGGATGCCGGAGTTGCTCGACGCCATGATCGACGGGGATCTGCTGATCGTCACGGCCGACCACGGCTGCGACCCGACTACTGCATCGACCGATCACAGTCGCGAGCACACGCCGCTGATCGCGAAGTTCAAAGGCGTCGATGCGGGAGTTGCACTCGGCACGCGCGAGACCTTCTCGGACATCGGTGAGACCGTGCTCGACTTCTACGGCATCGCGGGCGCATGTGGCCGCGGGACGAGCTTTCTACCGGATGTGCGCGACGCTGGTTGAGTGTCTTGAGCGGTACCGAGTCGCGGCGTGACCGCGACCGAGGGGGAATGATGGCACAACCGACGTTCGAGGAGCTCATCGAGGTCAAGCGTGACGGCGGCACACACTCTGTCGCCGAAATGGACGCGATCATTCTCGGGTACGCCTGCAGGGAGGTGCCCGACTATCAGATGGCTGCCTGGCTCATGGCGGCTTACCTACAGGGACTCGATGCCGACGAAACCGTCGCCCTCACGGACGCCATGGTGCGTTCTGGCAGCGTTCTGGATCTCTCGTCGATTCCTGGCGTGAAGGTCGACAAGCACTCCACCGGCGGCGTCGCAGACACGACGACACTCGTGCTGGCGCCCCTTGTCGCCGCGTGCGGAGTCCCCGTCGCGAAGATGTCTGGCAGGGGACTCGGCCACACCGGTGGGACCCTCGACAAGCTGGAATCGATTCCCGGCTTCCGAATCGAGCTATCCACCGAAGAGTTCGTCGCGCAGGTGAGGGATGTGGGCCTTGCGGTCATCGCACAATCACCGGACGTGGATCCGGCAGACAAGATGATGTATGCACTGCGAGATGTCACGGCGACCGTTCCGAGCATCCCACTGATCGTCGGCTCGATCATCTCGAAGAAGGTGGCTGGCGGCGCCGACGCGATCCTACTGGACGTCAAGGTGGGTTCCGGGGCGTTCATGCACACCGAAGACGCAGCCCGCGAACTCGCCTTGGAGTTGACGCGCGTGGGCAAGGCGTCCGGCAAGGAGGTTCACTGCGTGCTTTCGGACATGGACCAGCCATTGGGTATGGCTGTCGGCAACGCCCTCGAAGTACGCGAGGCGATCGAGACCCTGGCGGGAGATGGGCCCGAAGCGCTGACCGAGCTGTGCGTGGATCTTGGGGCGCGAATGCTAGTGCTCGGCAAGGTGGCGACCGACGAGGAACAGGCCGAGAGGCGCATCGCGCAAGCCATCGCCGATGGAAGCGCGCTGGAGAAGTTCGCACGCTGGATCGAGGCACAGGGCGGCGACCCACGCATCGCGGAGACCCCCTCCCTGCTTGGACTCTCTCCGCACGTCCGTGAGGTCACCTTCCGAGACTCGGGATTCGTGAAGCACTTCGACACGGAGTCGATCGGCCGCGCTGCGATGCGGCTGGGTGCGGGTCGCGAGCGCAAGGAGGACGCTATCGACCCGGGTGCGGGACTCGTGTTGGACGTGAGGGTCGGCGAGAGGGTCGACTCCGGCGATCGGATAGCGACGATGTATGCCGCCTCGGAAGAGCTGCTTGATACTGCCGAGGAGCTGCTTGTGGCCTCGATTGAGATGGGCGACAGCGCGCCGGCGCGTCAACCGCTCCTGCGCGAGGTGTGATGTCACATGCAGGTCGTGGTCGGACATGCGAACCCCGACTTCGATGCGTATGCAGCCACCGTGGCCGCTACGAAGCTGTTTCCCGGGGCGAGGGGCGTGTTTCTCGGCACGCAGAACGCGAATGTGCGGACCTTCCACAACCTTCACCAGGACTTCCTGGATTTCGTGGATCTCAAAGGCCTCGACCTGGGCGTCATCAAGCGGCTCGTCGTCGTTGACACCCGCGACGCGGACCGCATAGGCGAGTTTCGAGAGGTTGCGTTGAACCCGGATGTGGAGGTGATCGTCTACGACCATCACCCGCCGGCGGAAGGGGATATGGTCGGCATCGACGACCGTTCGCTTCAGGTGGGTGCGACGACCTCGATCCTGGTGCACGAGATACATCGCCGTGGGATCGCGCTCACACCACTGGAAGCCAGCGTGCTCCTGCTTGGCATACACGAGGACACCGGCTCGCTTACGTACCCGGGAGCGACCGCTTACGACGCCGAAGCCGCCGCGTACCTGATGTCTGCGGGGGCGGACATGGAGGTGCTCAATCAGTTCTTGAGCCGGACTCTCGACGAGCAGCAGCGATCCTTGCTCGATTCGCTCGTCGATTCGCTTGAAGTGTGGGAGGTCAATGGCCAGGAGATTGCCGTGGGCCACGCGACCGCAGCCGACTACGTGGACTCGGCGAGCGTGCTGACGCACTACATCGTCGAGGACATGGGATATCGGGTTGCGATCGCGGTGGTCGCGATGCCCGAACGGCTGCAGATCGTCGCGCGAAGCAGGCTTCACGAGGTCGACGTCGGCGCAGTCATGACCCGTCTAGGCGGTGGCGGGCATTCGCAGGCCGCATCAGCGGCTCTTCGGCATGGAGAGATTCCCGAAACGCTCGCGCGCGTTCGCGCCGCTCTTGAGGCCGAGGTGCGGGCGCCCTTGATCGCGCGCGACATCATGACGACACCCGTGCGCACGGTCGGTCCGGACGACACGATGCGCAGCGCCGGCGAGACGATGGCGACCTGGGGGCACGGCGGGCTGCCGGTCATGCAAGGTGACGCACTCGTCGGTCTGGTGACGCGCAAGGACTACGACAAGGCGCACCGGCACCAGCTCGATCATGCGCCGGTACGTGGCTTCATGGCGCGCGAGATCACGACGGTCGGTCCCGCGACGCGTCTCGTGGAGCTCGAGCGGCTGCTCGCGGGCCAAGGGT
>JAENZW010000172.1 GCA_016841065.1 Actinomycetota bacterium | reverse complement strand
TCGCTGAGTGGGTCCGCTCGCACTCGACGGCCCGCTGACGCCCCAGAGAACGTTGAGCGCGTGAGCTGCGAGGCGCAGCGAACGCTCCGGACCCGAGTCTACCTAGCGAGCGCCGAGTCTGCTCGACGCGCTGGTTCGACAGCCTACACTGTGGGCCAACCCGCGCTCGCATGCTCTCATGGCGGTGCTCCCGACGCCGCGATGTCCCACGGCCTCCCGGTCGCGCCTGCCCGGATCGGTGCTCGCCGCTGGTGAGTGAGCGACGCGTCAGGTCACGTTGATCCCGCGCCCTCGAAAGCCGATGAGGCCGACAACCGTGAGCGCGATCGCCAGAAGGCTGAGGACGGCAAACGGCGTCAAGGTGAACTGCTCCAACGGATACTGCGCGATGTGGGCGAACGGAGAGATCTCGAAGGCGATGTCCGGGAGGTTGGCCAACGCCCCGTACGTTCCCACGAACATGCCATAGGCCAGGACGGCCCAGGCCCAGGACACTGCCTTCGGAAGCAGCCCGTACAGCAACGCAGCTACTCCGAGAACTACCAGTACCGCCGGAGTGTGGGCAAGGTGCGCGAGAGTCAGATCCCAGACATACGACGACTCACCGGTCACTGATGCTGTGCCAAGTCCTGTGGTGAAGCCGGTGATCGCTTGTAGTGCCACTACCGCGAGCGCGGATACCGTCAGATAGCTGCCCATCCACCGCGTCCGGCTTACGGGCGCCGCCAACACCGGGGCGGCGAGATGACCAGTCTCCTCGCTCCGCAGGCCCTGGACCGCGAGTACGGCGAATATACCGACGACGTACGACATGTACACGGCCATGAAGCTGAGATAGCCGGAGATGATGTCTTGCGTGCTGCCGAAGACCTCCTCGAAGACGCTGACGTCTCCGAGCCCGCTCAGACCGTCACCGAATGCGCCAAAGACGACTCCACTCACGGCCAGAGCGGCGGCCCACCAGAGGATACTGGACCGCTGCAGTCGCCAGGCAAGTGCCACCGGACTCCTGAGCCACGGGGCCGCCTCCGACCTGCCGGAGCGCGCCGCGAACAAGCCGGCACCGACATCGCGATGCGTGGACAGGACGAAACCTACGGCCGACGTGAGCACGGCGAAACCGATCGCCAGTCCCAGTGGCCACCAGCGGTCCAGCACGAATGGTGCGCTCTGCGACCCCCATCCAAGGGGCGAGAGCCACGACAGCACATTGCCCCCGACCTCCGCCATATCGCCACCGGCACGCAAGACGAATGCGGCTCCGATCACGGCGCCGGCCATTCCGGCTGCGGCACGCGAGCTTTCCGTGAGCTGAACCGTGATGGCAGCGACACCGGCGAACGCCAGGCCGACGGCACCGATCGAGGCTGCGAACAGAACCGTAGGACCTGCGGCGTACCCGTAGGCGAGCATCATCGCTGCCACCAGGAAGGACGCCACTGCGTTCGTGATCACTGCGACGATGAGGGCCGCCGAAAGCTGGGCATGAGATCCCACCACGTTGGCGCGAATCAGCTCGGCCCTGCCTCGTTGTTCCTCTACACGCGTGTGGCGGACAACGAGCAGAATGCTCATCAATGCGCTGGTAAGGAGGAAGTACAGCCCGTAGCCGTTTGCGATGAGCTGGCCGAAGGAGGGATCATCGAAACCGTATCCAGGGCCGGTCACCAGGCGCCCGACGGGATCGCCGAAGAGGCCGACGATGGCGTCCATGCTCTCGCCGTAGGCGACAGGCAATAGAGCCACGAGGTAGAGGGCCAGCAACCCGGTACCACCAGCCCACGCGGGGAGTTTGACCCGGTCGCGACGAAGCATGAGGCGTACGAGCTTGAACGTGCCGACCAGACGACCATTCCGGTCCTCGGTGCGCGGACCGCGGCTTGCGTCTATGGATTCGCCAGGCATCACGACACCCCCGCACCGTTCGTATTGTGAGCCGCGATCTCGTCACCGTAGTGACGCAGCAACAACTGCTCGAGGGTCGGTGGATGCGCAACCAGGGCGCGGACCCCGAGGTCTGCGAGTTGCCGCATCATGGCATCGATCTCCCCGCCGTCGACCTCGAAACGTGCCTGCCCATCGGAAAGCTCGAGGTTGTGAATCCCCGGAAGCTGCGCGAGGGCATCTGCGGGTCTGTCCGTCTCCACGGACACGGTTGTCCGAGTCAGGTGGCGCAGGTCGGACAGCGAGCCTGTCTCGACGACCTTCCCAAGGCGAATGATGGAGATCTTGTCCGCAAGCACCTCGACCTGCGAGAGGATATGGCTGGACAGCAGAACGGTCCGGCCCTCCGCCTTCATCTCGCGTATGACGTCCTGGAAGACCGCTTCCATGAGCGGGTCTAGGCCCGCCGTCGGCTCGTCCAGAAGCAGCAGCTCGGCACCGGAGGCCAGAGCGGAGATCAGGGCTACCTTCTGCCGGTTGCCCTTGGAGTACGTGCGACCCTTCTTGCTCGGATCTAGGTCGAAACGCTCGACGAGCTCATCGCGCCTGGCCTTGTCGACTTGACCGCGCAAGCGCCCGAACAGATCTATCGCCTCCCCACCAGTCAGCTTGGGCCATAGTTCGACATCGCCGGGAACGTATGCGAGGCGACGGTGCAGCTCGACCGCATCACCCCAAGGGTCTCCACCGAGAACGGTGGCACTTCCCGCATCGGAGCGCAGCAAGCCAAGGAGGATACGGATGGTCGTCGTCTTGCCCGCGCCGTTCGGACCCAGAAAGCCGTGCACCTCCCCCGCCTCCACCGAGAGGTCGAGGCCGTCTAGGGCGCGCACCTTTCCGAAACCTTTCGTTAGGCCGGATGCCTCGATGACTCTGCCCATTCTCACCGCTCCTTGTCGTCCGTCTCTGCCCCGAAGCCGTTCCACGCATCCTCATAGCGCGAGTCGGCGAATACCCCGTGTGTGAGCACTTCGAGGGCCGCTCGCGCATAGCGAGCCGTGAACTCCTCACTGAAGGGCTCAGCTCCAAGGGACCGCGCCACGTGCTCTTGTAGAAGGAGCCCGCCGTACTGCCACGCGACCAGAAGAACCGCCTGCGCTCGAAGGTCCGCGCTCTGTCGCATGACGCCTTCTCGAACGCTCAACTCCATGAGCTGCTCAGACTCGCGCACGACTTCGTCGAACAGATGGGCAGCCGCATTGGAGCCTTCTCGAAGCGACTGCATGAGGTACCGCAGTAGCGGTGTCTCCTTCTGGATGTCCGCCATCGCTGAGAACGGATCGGTGCTACCGGACTCCACCGTTTCGGTCCTCGAGTGTGCGAACTGTCCGACCACGTACTCGTCGCACGCCGCCCTCAGACCCTCCTTTGAGCCAAAGTGGTGCAACACGAGACCCGGGGAGACGTCTGCCGCGGCCGCTATCTCACGGATTGTCGCTTTGCCGTAGCCGATCTCACCCATGAGTTGAATGGCTGCATCGCGTATGCGCGCCGCCGTAGTACGGTCGTCGGTATGTCGTGCTGAACTCATGTTCAGCATACTATACGCGTGTTCAATCTGATGCAAGCGAACGATTCGCCCATACGCGCCGACTGGTCCGGCTGCCTTCGGCCCCAGGGGGTCTGTCGAACGTGTTTGCGCTTGACCTGCAAGACGAGGCCTTGGCCTCGTCTGGAGA